>CALFEP010000039.1 GCA_937950125.1 uncultured Bacteroidota bacterium | reverse complement strand
GGCTCATTTCCACATTTTTTTCTTCTTTATCTAAGAAGGTTTTCTATCTGATTAGTTATCAATAAACAAACACAATGTTGGTAAACTTCAAAGCGGTTCCAAAGGACAACCCGAATGATTTGAACGCTCCGGCAAAATTTAATGCACAGCAGATGAGCAGCGGCTATTCTCGTTTTTTAGAACTTTCTTATGGGACTTCGAGAATGAAATTTCTCAAAAAGTGAGAAGTGGAATTGCTTTTGGTAGCTGAAGATAAGAGCGTGATAGCCCTACCTCAGTTTTTCAAAGTCAATGCCGATTTCCTCTTTTTTCATGAAGTCGAAAAGGGTGAGTTTTCGTATTTGAAAATAGTTTATCCAGTAATCCTGGAGGCTGCGGGCGTAGGAGATGCGGGCATTGTCGCCGTTTATTTGGGCGGTGGTCAGGTCGATGATGTCGATTTTGCCGATGAGGTAGCGTTGTTTTGAAATATCGTATCCTTTCTGTGCAACTGTGTCGGCCTTGGCGCTGATGGTGAGCTGACGCTGCTGCATTTTAAAATTCATCACCTGCAGGTAAACGCTTTGGTCGAAGTCGATGCGTTCCTGTTCGACGGCGGTGCGTTGAATTTCGCGGTCTGATTCGGCAATTTTAATCCGGCCTCTTGCCATCCCCCAGTCCAAAATGGGAACATGAATGCCCAGGCTGACCTGCTGCTGGTCCTGTGGGTTTACATATACCTGGTCGAACTCTTCGGAGCTTTGTGTCAGGCCAAACTGGGCAAAGAGTGTGGCGTTGAAACGGTCGGTATGCCTGGCGTAGTTTACAGCCTGGTCGGCTTCCAACAACCGCCGTTCAAAGGCAAGCGCCTCCGAGTTGTTGAGATTGGCGAGCTGGATGGCTTCTTCGACCGGTATTTCAAAAAATGATACATTCTCTTCGGGTGAAATCAGTTCGATGGGCTGGTCGTCTTTGATACGAAGGTACGATTTGAGCTTGAACATTTTGTCTTCGAGGTCTAAGTTGGTGTTTTCGACACTGGCTTGCGCCTGAAGCAGACTGAGTTCTAATTGAAGCAACTCGTTTTCCGGAATTTTGCCCAGGTTGTAACGGCCAACCCCTATTTTGTATAAAGTGTCGTAATTGGCAACGTTTTGCAGCGCAATCTTTTTTTGAAACTGCGATACCAGCATGTTGAAAAAATAATTGGTCGCTGTGATCGAAATCTGTTCAATGTCAGCTAAGTAACCACGTTTGGCTTCGTTGTATTTGATGGGGTCAATCTTTTTTGACCACTTGAACTGATTGTACCCAAAAATGGTTTGGGAATAACCGACAATGAGTGGATTAGACAGCCAGGCTGTGGGTGTTGAACCAGCCAGATAATCGATTCGCTGCAGGTTCGATTTCATATAAACCTGCCCGCCAGTCAGGGCGATGTTTTTGGAAAGCGAAAGTTCAAGTTCGGCACTCGATAGTGCACGCTCTTTAAAAGCATCCGTTCCATCGTCTAAAGTAATTTTATCAATCGACCGTTGATAACTTGGCAAGGTTCCATCCAGACTTAGCCTGGGCAGCAGTGTCGCCTTTGATGTACGCATTTCCCAAAACCCTTTCAAAAACCTGTTTTTTGCCGACAAGGCATCAGGCGATTGTGTCTGTGCTATTTCGATAATCTCCTCCAGCGTAAGCTGACGGGCTAATTGCTGCGATGCAACCGGTCTGGCAATGAAAAGTGCCAGCGCTGTCAGAAATATTATTGAGTACCTCATATTTAGTAAATTACAAACGACAAAACTCAAAAAACAAACCTGCCTTGCCAAGGCAACGCAGGCAGGTAAATCACAATCATCAAACAAAAAATCTCAAACATGGTCAAACGAATCTTCATTTAAAGGAAAAGTTGGATTTGGAGTTTTTTTGTCATTGTTTTTTGAGATTTAGATCTTATTGGTTTTTGTTTATTTCTTTTTGGACCTTAATTGTTATTTGTTTTTTGACCATTGGAATTTCCTTTTAGTCGTGCCTCAGCGAAGTCACCGGGTCCTGGCTGGCGGCTTTTCGGGCGGGCATAAGTCCAAACACAATTCCCACCGTGGCTGAAACACCGAAAGAGATCAGGATTGATAATCCGGAGACAATGGTAAGGATTCCGGTTACCTCCATAATTACCTTAGCCAGGATCAATCCCAACAAAACACCAATAAATCCTCCGGTGATGCTGATGATTGTGGCTTCGGAAACAAATTGGAAGACAATATCGGATTTTCGGGCGCCAATGGCCATCCTCACGCCAATTTCGCGAATGCGTTCCATAACAGAGGCCAGCATGATGTTCATGATGCCAATGCCGCCTACAATGAGCGAAATGCTGGCAATGGCTCCAAGTACGATATTGAAAATGTCTTTGGTGCGTTCTTCCTGTTTTAACAGCAGTTCGGGAACTTTGATCTCAAAATCCTCGTTGCCGTTGTGTCGCCGAATGAGCATCCGTGAGATGATGGCGGCTGTTTCGCTCAACTGGTCGCTGTTTGTCATTTGGACAACAATTTTATCCAATTGGTTTTTTGAATCAGTTCCTGATGAACTTGAGGAAGAAATGGCAAAGTCGCCAAAACTGAAAAACATGTCTTCGTTTGAACTTGTTGCCTGCGAACGGTCTTTGTAGCGCAGCAGCAGGGTATTGATGGGTGCAAAAATGGTGTTGTTAAACTCGCTGACACCCAAATCCTGGGTAGCATTTTTTGAGATGTAACGGCTTTTGAGCACACCAACCACTGTTAGCCACACGCCACCGCATTTGATTTTTTTATCGATGGGATTTTCGGTTTTAAAAAAGCGGGATTTTATTTCGGGGCCAATGATGCAAACCGGTGCTCCGTTTGTCATCTGGTGCGCGTTAAACATTTTTCCTTCCGCTAATTCGAGCGAAAAAACCTGAAAAAAGTCAGGTGTGACTCCTGAAAATTTTGCTTCGCGACGTTCGCCATCTTTAATGACTGTGGCTGTGTAAACTACTTCGGGGCTTACGCGTTCGATTCCGGGAATAATTTGCCTGATGCTGTTTGCATCCAATAAGCTAAGCCCGGGTGAAAACTGTTTTTTTGAGTCGGTGGCTTGCTGCGAACTCTCATCATCGCTGCTGCCTTGCTGCGATTGTTGCTGCATATCGACCCTGGTACTGATGACAATGTTGTTTACGCCTACCATTTTCATCTGTTCCAGAATTTCCTGTTGTGCTCCGTTGCCAATAGCCATCATGGCAATAACGGCAGCAACGCCAAAAATAATTCCAAGTGCAGTGAGTATCGACCTGAATTTGTTGAGAAAAACAGCTTCAAAAGCGGCATTCAGGTTATGGATGTGCCTTTTGAACCAGGTTTCGTTAATCATCGATCAGGTTTATTTTCATATCATCGCTGTTCTCGGGCACTGTCAGATAAACAAAATCACTGGGTTTTAATCCCGATTTGACGATGATTTCGTTTTCGTTGCTTTCGCCGGTAACCACCTGTTGTTTGATGACTGACCGGCCACGGTCGGTATAAACAAAAGAAACCGAATCGGTGTTGAAAAGCGCTTCGAGCGGAATAAACAAAGTCGAATCGATTACTGCGGTAATGATCGAATTTTTGGTGGTCATGGCAGGGCGTAATATGGTGTCACTTTCTTTTACATCAATCACCACTTCAAAAACTTTTGCATTCGATCCTTGTTTTTGTTCGCCAATGTTGGCTACTTCGGTCACCTCGCCCGAATATCTCCGGTCGGGGAATGCATCCACGCCAATTTCCACCTGCTGATTTTTCTTCACTTTGCTGATGTCGATTTCGTTGACGTAGGTTTTTACGATCATTTGTGTAAGGTCGGGAAGTGTTGCTACAACGGGGTCCCAGGTTGAGATGGTGGAGCCTTCCTGACGTTTGTTTCCATTCCAGTCGCGACGATAAATAACCATCCCGTTTTTGGGGGCAAACACCGTAAATTTCTGCAAAACCTCCATCATTCTGTCTTTTTTGCGAACTGCCTGATCTAAGGTTGCAGCAACTTCTCGCATTTCAGCAGCCGATTTTTTCACCTCCAGGCTGTAGTTTTCGACGGCCTGGCTATAGGCGCGGTTGGCCTTGTCGAGGTTGATTTTTGCCTGACGCTGCGTGGCCGGTGGTTCAAATTCCGACTGGTCAACTTCAATCTGTCGTTCCTCCATCGAAAATTTAAGATTGATCAGCTCGTCGCGTTTCTGGCGAAGTGTTAACGAGGTGTCCAGTTGGGTTTTGGTGTATTGCGACTGAAGTTTGTCCAGTTCGCTTTCGAGGTCTTTCAGGCGGCTTTCAACCTCGGTACGGTCGAGCGATGCCACCCAGGCGCCCGAATCGACGATTGTACCTTCGGGAATAAGCCGGTTAATTTTGATGTCGTTGTAAATACCCAAGGGCCGCAGGTTTTCGGGGCCGCGAATATTTTCGGAACGTTTGGCTTCGAGTTCACCGGTTGTGGTAACCGAAATGTTGAACCGGCCTGTTTTTACAGGAACCTTAATCAGCTCAATGGTTGAGGCACTTGTACCTGTAAACTGGTAAACGACGATCACCACCAGGAGAAAAATCGCTGCAGTGATGAAAATTTTCTTTTTCATTATTTGAGAAATTCGCTGATAATTTTTTCGATGTTGATCCCCTCGGCTTCGGCTTTGTAATTTCTTACAATACGATGCCTTAAAATGGCCATGGCCACACTTTTCACATCTTCAATATCGGGTGAATATTTGCCATTGATGGCGGCATGGCATTTTGCCCCAATGATGAGGTATTGCGATGCACGCGGGCCTGCTCCCCAGGTCAGGTAGTCGTTGGCAAAGGGGTGTGCGTCCTTGCGTCCGGGACGGGTTTTGGTTGCGAGTTTTACCGCATATTCGTACACATTGTCAGGTACTGGTATTTTGCGAATCAAACCCTGAAAATACATGATCTCGTCGCTGCTGAGCACCACCTGAGGTTTGCCCTCATAAGTGGTGGTGGTGGTTTTAACCACCTTTATTTCTTCGTCAAACGATGGATAGTCGAGCCAGATGTTGAACATGAACCGGTCCAACTGTGCTTCGGGAAGCGGGTAGGTTCCTTCCTGTTCGATGGGGTTTTGGGTGGCAAGTACAAAAAAGGGTTCGGTCAAATGGTATGATTGTCCGGCAACCGTAATGGCTTTTTCCTGCATGGCTTCCAGCAGTGCCGACTGCGTTTTTGGCGGAGTACGGTTAATTTCGTCGGCAAGGATTATGTTGGCAAAAACAGGTCCTTTGATGAATTTGAAATTGCGGCTCTGGTCCAGAATTTCGGTTCCGATAATGTCGGAAGGCATCAGATCGGGGGTGAACTGAATACGGCTGTAATTCAGCCCCAATACTTTTGATACCGTGTTCACAAGCAGCGTTTTGGCAAGCCCCGGAACACCTACAAGCAGCACATGTCCCTTGCTGAAAATGGAAATGATTACATTTTTAACCACTTCGTCCTGGCCAACAATAACCTTGGCAATTTCGCTGCGCAGTAATTTTATTTTTTCGCCAAATGCGTTAATCGCTTCGACGTCGGATTGATAGTGCATTGTTTGGGTTTTTATGTTTGTTTGATGTTAATTTTTCAAATAATAAAAATTTTAGTCAGGCAAAAACCAGCAGCCTGATAGCCTTAATACCAGGTTTGCATAAACGGGCAATCTTTGTATTTTTCGTTGATGTTGATGTAGATACGCTTTGAATTGGCTTTAATCCAGTTGAGCATCATTTCGTGTTGTTTGGTTTGCAGTGCCAGATTTTGTATCAGGTCATAATCCTGTTCGAGGGTTGCACGGTGGGGTTGTGTTCTGTTTTTAAGTTTGAGAATCCTGTAGGCTTCTTCGCCCGACTCATCAACCATCAAAACAGGTGTCGAAACCTCATCAACCGCCATTTTGTCGATGACAAAAAACACTTTTGGATCAAGTTCGTCAACGGCCCAACGTGTGCTTCCGGAAACGGGATTTATTAAAATGCCGCCATTTATTTTTGAAGGATCGGTTGAGAATTTTTCAACCGCTGCCTCAAAGGTAATGGAATCCAGGCGTATCAGCTGAGCGATGCTGTCGAGAAAATTGCGTGACCTGGCAAGCTCCACAGGAGAAATTTTCGGGCGGATAAGTATATGCCTCACCCTGACAAATTCGCCCCGGCGC
Organism: uncultured Bacteroidota bacterium; assembly: GCA_937950125.1. Taxonomy (GTDB): domain Bacteria; phylum Bacteroidota; class Bacteroidia; order Bacteroidales; family 4484-276; genus CALFEP01. Next base: position 64,190 of record CALFEP010000039.1, on the reverse strand, counting down.
TCGATTCCCTGTATGATGTGATAACCTGCTTCGGTTTCAACGATGTCGGAAATATCGCCCGGTTTGAGTTTAAAGGCAACGGCTTCAAATTCAGGATACAATTCACCCCTGCCATGCAGGCCAATATCGCCACCCTGCCTCGCCGAGCCCGGGTCTTCAGAATACAAGACCGCCAAAGCTTCAAAGCTTTCTCCATTTTGCACCCTTTCGCGCAGTTTGCGCAATCGTTCCTTTACTTCCTGTTTTTCCTGAAAACTGATAGGAGGTTTTTTTACAACCTGTGCCACTTCCACTTCTGAGCTAATGAGCGGGATGCTGTCTTTGGGTATTTTCCTGTAAAAACTTTTCACATCCGAAGGCGTAACCCTCGCATTTTCAGTAATTGATCCCTGAACCTTTCTTACCATCAGTTTATCTGTAATCACCTGACGGAGTTCCGATTTGAAGTCGTTTACCGTTTTGCCATAATATTTTTCGAGTTTTTCCTGAGACCCAAACTGCGATATAAAATAGCGCATACGTTGATCGAGTTCGGCATTAACCTCCTCCGGAGAGACTTCAACGCTATCCAAGGCCGCCTGATGGATCAACATTTTTTCAAGCAACAACTCTTCCATAATCTGACATTTGGTTTCCAACTCTGCCTTTCGTACACCTCCCTGCATTTTTAACTGAGCGTACTGACCTTCAATGTCGGACATCAGCACATAGTTTTTGCCCACAACAGCCACAACCTCTTCAATCATAATGCTGTCGGGCGGTGTTTGGTGTGCTTTCAGAATCGAAATAACCAAAAAAAGGGCAATTATCATTAATGTTTTCTTCATCAGCATCTGTTATTTGTAATATTCAAAATGGTTTTCAACCAATGCCTGGTTGTAAATATCCTTATGCATTGCTTTTATCAACTGTTTTTTCCTTTGGTTTAATATGACCGACCTGATGTTTTCACGCTCAAAATCAAGCGGCGAAACACCATCGCGCAGCCGATAATCGAGGATGTGAACGAACCACGTGAATGAATCCTTGCTGATTTGAAAAAATTTATTGTTGGCCAGCCAGACTTCCGGATTGTAGGTGGAAATGGGTATTCTTTCAACAAGCTCATCATAGGTAATCCAGTCATCTTCAATAATTTCATAATCGATGGCATTGTTAAAACAAAACGAAGCCAATGAATCGTGGTCCGATAGCAGGTCTGAAAATACCAGTTTGCGAATCAACCGGTTATGCGGCGAATTTCGTTCTGTTTTTGCATAAATAACCTTAAGAATGTTATCCTTCAATTCGAAATCCTTTTGATTGGATAAATAATATGCTTCAATTTCGCTGTCCAATACAGTTGTATCAAGATTTTGCCTGATCAGTTCCGATTCGTACCTGTAAATGATTAGCGAATTCCTGTAATCTTCCAAATGTTTAGAAAAGTCTTTCTGTTCTCTGGTCAGGTTTGCCTCGGCCTTGCGAACAAGCAGCTGGTTTTTAATCCAGTTTTCGATAAAGCCCTGTGTAATGGCGATGCTGTCGTTTTTTGGAGTTCCGTTGGGAACAAGTCCATCAAGGTCGCTTTTAAATAAATACTTGTCGTAAACCCTTGCCAATGCTTTATCAGGTTTTTTCAGAAAAGCAGAATTGCAGGATACGTTGAGAATGATGAGAAATACAAAAAAGAATTTCGTTGATTTCAAAACACAGTCTGGCTATTTTACAGAGGATAAAACGTCCTTGTTTACCGTAACAGTATATTTTTTCTTTAATTGATCAATCCATTCTTTTTCAAGAAAATTCTGATAATCGGCGGTGATAAGGCCACGGGCTTCGCTGAGCGATTTGGGTTCGGGTGCAATTTTGCTTTTAATTACCGCAAAACCAAACCTTCCGTCTTTGTCGGGCACTATTTTGCTCACGCCTGCATTCCATTCTACATTGTCGATGATGGTGTTATCACCTTTCGGGAATTTCTTTTCGATGAATTTGACATCAAAAAGGGTGTCATTTTTAAAAGCTTCACGCATCTCATCGGCCGATTTACCTTTTTTGGCAATTTTCAGGGCTTCTTTGGCTCCTTCTTCGTTTGCGGCGGTTACCACCAATGCGTCAGCCCGGTCGCCCCACATATAGTCCATTTTGTGCATTTCATGGAAATTTTTCAGCCCGGTGGTGTCTTTTATGGCCTTGCTCCAAACCTTCTGATCGGTAAGTTCAAACAAAAGGATACCGTCGCGGTATTCTTTTACAAGGGCTTTAAATTCAGGATATTTTGCTTCCAAACGTGCGTCTTCGAACTCAATCACTTTTTCGTCAACAAATTTTTTGAAGGACTCGTTAACAAATTGTTCCACAGTTTCTTTGCTGCTGATCGACTGATGGTTGACCAGGTATTCGGCAAATTGTTGCTGCGAATATTTCTGATCACCCAGCTTGAAAATGGTGTTTTTTAGACCATCTGCTTTTGAAATCTCCCATTTTCTTTTGTAGATGGTGGAGTCTAAAACAGCAACAAACTCATTGACGGCTTTGGGATAATCAACATAATTTGCTTCTTTTTTTACCTTTACAATGATGGATTCTTTGCTTTTGTTTGAACGGACGTCTTTTGCCAGGCTTTGTTTCAGGTCGGCTTTTTCGTCTTCGAAAGCGCCAACGGGTTTTCTTTCGATAAGTTTAATAATGTGCCAGCCATAGGAGGTAAGTACAGGTTTTGTAATCTGTCCGCTGTCGCTCAGGTTGCGGATTCCGTCGATAAAATCGGGAACCATTCGGTTTGAACCAAACCAGGGCAAAGTACCGCCATTCATCGACGAGCTCTTGTCGTCGCTGAAATTGCGTACCAGTTCGTCCCAGTCGGCGCCATTATTCAAGGCTTTGTAAAGAGAGTCAGCCTTTGCAGCAATGCGCAACGAGTCAGCATTTTTCGATTCCGCCGGAATCTGCAGGAAAAGGTGTGCTACCTGAACTTTGCCCAATGCCGGATATTTGGCTTTAACCTGAATGAGATGGTATCCAAAATCGGTTCGTACCGGCATCGAAACCTGATTTACCGGCAGGTTGAATGAAGCTTCCTCGAAAGGATAAACCATGTCGAAAACAGAGAAATAGCCAATATCGCCGCGGTTACCCTTGCGGGCAGGCTGAAAACCACGGGCTGGCATATCGCGTGCCGAAGGGTCTTCCGAGGCTTCTTCGGCAACAGCATTAAAATCTTCGCCTTTCAAAATCCTTTCACGAAGTGCCAGAATCTTGTTGTATGCTTCGAGGGTATCAGCCGGTTTGGTAAATTTTTCGACCCTAATCAGGATGTGGCTTACACGAATGTCCTGCTTTTTACGCTCGTAGGCCTGTTCCAGCAGTTTGGCGTTGAGGTCTTCATCAACAAAATAGGGTTTGGCCAACTGATCGCGATAACCTTTCAGTTCGGTAATGAACGATGGAACGGTGTCAAGTCCCAGGTCTTCGGCTTCTTTTACTTTCAGTTTGAAGTTGATAAAAAGGTCGAGGTATTCCTCCAATGACTTTTTGTCCATCACCTCGCCGTTTACGTTGTTTTTCTGATATATCGACAGAAATTCTGATTTAGTCACCTTTTCGTTTCCAATGGTGAGAAGTACGGGGTCCTGCGCTGGCTGCGATGCCAGCCACATAAAAGGAAACATCATGACAATGACCAATAACATCATTTTCCGGCTATTGAAACCGGTTGAAATCCTGAAAGAAAAGTTTGAATGTACCATGTTTATTTATTATTTGTTTAATTTTCAATGTAAATCATTTTTGAAAACAATGTTTTCTGTTACGATAAAAATGCTGAATTATTTTGCTTTTTAGTAAAATTTAGCAATCTAATGTTTGCTGTAATTCGGCGCTTCGCGGGTGATGGTAATGTCGTGCGGGTGGCTCTCGACCACGCCTGCAGCCGTAATTTTGATAAACCTGGCCTGTTGCAGCGATTCAATGTTTTTTGATCCGGTGTAGCCCATACCGGCACGCAAACCGCCAACCATCTGGTGAATAACCTCAGACAAGGTGCCCTTGTAAGGAACCCTTCCAACAATACCTTCGGGGACAAGCTTTTTAATGTCTTCTTCCATATCCTGAAAATAACGGTCTTTCGAACCTTTTTCCATGGCTTCAATGGAACCCATTCCGCGGTAAGTCTTGTATTTTCTTCCTTCAAAAATGATGGTGTCGCCCGGCGATTCGTCAACCCCGGCAAAAAGCGATCCTGCCATCACCGAAAAGGCCCCCGCTGCTATGGCTTTGGTGATATCGCCGGTGTAACGTATTCCGCCATCGGCAATCACCGGGATTCCGGTACCCTTGATGGCCTGCGAAACGTTATAAACGGCTGTTAACTGTGGAATCCCAATTCCGGCAATGATGCGGGTGGTACAAATTGAGCCTGGCCCAATTCCTACTTTCACCGCGTTGGCGCCTGCTTTGACCAAATCAAGGGCGGCCTCGGCCGTACCAATATTTCCCACAACCAGTTGCAGATCGGGGAACAACTGTTTGATCCGGCGGGTTGTTTCAAGCACTCCGCGTGAATGCCCGTGGGCTGTATCGATCACAATGGCATCAACCTGCTGGTGAACAAGTTCGGTAGTGCGCTCGATAACATCACCACCAACACCCACAGCAGCCGCTACCCGCAACCTGCCACGCTCGTCCTTGCAGGCATTCGGACGGGCTTTGATTTTGATAATGTCTTTGTATGTGATAAGCCCCACAAGCTTGAAATCTTTATCAACCACCGGAAGTTTTTCAATTTTGTATTCCTGAAGGATGTCGGCAGCTTTTTCAAAGTCGGTAAATTCGGTGGTAGTGATCAGGTTTTCGCTGGTCATGATTTCGGCCACCGGGCGGGTGAGGTTACGTTCAAAACGAAGATCGCGGTTGGTAACAATCCCAACAAGCTTCCGGTTGCCATCCACAACGGGGATTCCGCCAATGCTGTATTCTTTCATAATTTGAAGGGCATCTTCAACACGGGCGGTTTTGTTTAATGTGATGGGGTCGAGGATCATACCGTTTTCGGCGCGTTTTACCTTTTTCACCTCGATGGCCTGTTTTTCGATGGTCATGTTTTTGTGCAAAACACCGATGCCACCTTCCTGGGCAATGGCAATGGCGAGTTTGTGCTCCGTCACAGTGTCCATGGCTGCTGATACCACAGGAATTTTCATACTGATACCCGAAGTGAACCAGGTCGAAAGATCAACTTCGCGTGGTAAAACTTCGCTGTAAGCAGGTAACAAAAGAACATCGTCGTAAGTAAAACCTTCGCCGGTGAATTTGTCTTGATATTGAATCATTTGCGCATCAATTAAAAATTGCGGCAAAGGTATAAAAATTGGTGTCATAATCAAGGTCTGAATCACCTTTGATCTGAGTGGTAAAATCAGCTATTTAACAATCAGTTTTCTTATCTCTGTTCCGGTCTTTGTTTCAACGACCACATAATAAACGTTTGCTGGAAAAGACGAAATATCCATCAGCATGTTATCCGAAATGATGTTTTCTTCATTCATCAATGATTTACCTAAATTGTCAATAATTGAAATGTTGAAAGCATCTTTGGTGTTGATGGTAAGATTAATGAAATCATTTGCCGGATTTGGGAAAATATCGAAAAGATTTTGTGAAGAATAACCCTCCGGATTGCTGATTCCGGTGCTTGATCCGATGGCGGCCACAAAACCGTGATGATTTCCGGCGGTGATTTTTGTATTTGCAAAATTAAGTTCATTACTAAAAAATCCACTACAGAAAACCTGATCTTCACCGGTTGCAGTAACACTGCTCATCCAGCAATAGGTGGCTTGGGTTCCAATAATAAATTTAGCCCATTCCAGTACACCGGATGTGTTGTATTTAGCGGTTAACATATCATACTTGTTTGCGCAGGGATACATAAAAAAATTTTCGAAATACAGGGTGTCAGTTACCTGAAAACCCAGATAGACGTTTCCTTTGTTATCAACACTCATCTGATTGTAATCGAGGCCATAATGGGTTTCGGTGATTGATTTTGCCCAAAGTGTATTCCCATTCTGATCGAATTTGGCGATGAATTTTCCATAATCATAATATGGATTTCGGAGCATGATGTTGTCGAAAAATGTTGAATCGCCATGCCAACCTTTCATATAAACATATCCTTCATTGTCTGTTTCGATTCCTGTGGGCCAGCAATTCCAGTCGCCCATTTCTATTGTGCTCCCTGCCAGTGATTTAACCCATAAAAGATTACCACTTTCATCAAACTTGGCGAATAAAATATTACCATCACCATCATGTATCGGAAATGGAGTATTACCGATTGTAACATCTTCAGCGGGTACTTCTCCAGTAAAATAAACATTATCAAATTTGTCAGTTGCAATTAGGCTTTCATATTCTTCCAAATCACTTCCACCAATCCTTTCTGCCCATTCACATATTCCATCAGGGGTAAATTTTGCAACAAACCAATCACTGTAACCAGAAGCAAAAAGAGTAAAATTTCCGATAGTGACTTGTTGTGAAAAGTTCGCTGATATCCAGACTCCCCCTGTTTGTGTAGTCGCCAAACATAAAGAAACAGAAACACAATTTATTTGGGTCGCCCATTGAAAATCTCCATTAAAATTATACTTTATTATAAAAATGGATTGGTCTTCACCGGCAATCAAGGTGTCTTGATCAGGGATAATCAGTGTTTTAGAAAAATTGCCCGTGATAAAAACAAATTCATTGGTTGTGTCACAGATTATGCGATTACCAATACCCGGACCATCTTCATGATCCGGGAAATTTTTTAACCAAAGTAAATCACCATTATTGTTCTCTTTTGTCAGAAATAGTCCTTTTTGTAATTCAATATTCTTATAAATGATAGGGTTATTCGTGTTATTGAATGAATAAACATTGCCAAATTGGTCAACCTGAGCGTTAATTACATAAGATCTTGCAACAGTGCTATTGATGCAATTATTCCAGACTTCTGATAATTGATGATTGATTGATGCTATTATAATTTTTTCATTGTACGATGATCCGGTTACAAATAAAGTATCATTTAAAAGGTATGATTTATTGAACAAACCACTATATCTATTGTCGTCTAAGAGCGTTCCATTAATCAACGAATACACACCTATTGTTTTGGAGCCTGTTACATACACATTGTCATCGATGCAGCTAATGTCTTTTGATGAAGGGAATGTAGTGTAATTATCAAACCTGGATAGCCATAAGCAATTTCCATGATTATCAAATTTGGCAGCAAAATTTGAATCTACATTCAGAAAGTAGGGATCAAAATAAATGTTACCATCAAAATAGCCTGTGATAAGGATACTCCCATTATTATCAACTGCTATTGCGATACCGTAACTATTTCCAAAAGTATTTGAGCCGTGGGTAGCCTGTGTTACCATCTCAAAATTAAAATATAGGTCTGAAACAGCAATAAATACATCGTTTGTGGTAAGTGGTTCAACATAAAAATCACCAATCCAATCGGGAGAATTAACTGTTCCTACAAAATACAAATGCTGATCGTGGTACACCAGATCGCAGAAATTCTGATTATAATAGAATGCTCCAAATTCATTGGTGGCAATCATAAACTTAAGAAGAACGGTACTGTTTCTGAAACTTACTGTTCCGTCACTTGACCCAAGGATGTAAATGTTGTTGTCAGGGTCGGTTAAAATTCTCAGGCCGATTTCATCATACCCTGAATTTTCGTGGTTTAATGCCATCAGAAGATCGCCCTGAGTATTGTACTTTGCAAAATACAGTGTCATTCCGCCCTTTGAATTAAGAATTCTACCACCAGCCGAAACAGTCCCGGTATGATAGCCAGTGATGAGAATGTTTCCTTCCTGGTCGAAATTAATACCGTAGGCATCGACCGTCTCACCAACTGCTGCAGTTAATGTTTTCAACCAGATTAAATTTCCTTCAGACGAAAATTTTGCCACAAAAGCATCACGGTTACCAACGCATGTCCATGATTCATTACCAATAGTGATCGTTCCGCAAAATGATCCGCAAACATAAATATGACCTAATTCATTGGCAATAATATCCCTGCCATAACCGGCTCCGGCACCACCGAAATGTGAGATATTTCCCCAATCGGGGGGATTCCCATAATCATCCAAAGCCAAATTGAAGGATTCCTGATTGATCGAACTGGATATCGATGCAAAATCAGGGCTATAGATTTGTTCTGTTAGTGTTGTTTTCAACTGTTTTTTTTTGAGTATTGAATTTAAAACAGATTGATTTTGTGAAAAAATTGCAACTCCAAAAACAATTGACAAAACAACGATTGTAAATTTTTTCATCTTGTCATGATTTATTTGTGAACTGGATTTCGATTAATTGTTACCAAATGTATCAGCTTTTGTTAACATTTTCAGGAAATTTTCGGTTATTTTTTCCCCACCACCTCAAAAGCCTGGTCGAGCATGTTGCCATCTTCGTCCATTAAAACCAGGGTATGTTTTCCGGTGGCAGGCTGAAATTCCATTTTGTGGAGGTTTTGTGTGGCGCCCAGAAACTGGTTATCGGAATACCAGTAAATGATTTTTGACGGTTGTAAGTGTGCCGCCTCAAATACCACCAGACCTGGTTTTCCGTCGGCCTGCAGAGGTAAATATATTTTCGAAGGTTTGTCGGGCCAGATAAGTTGCATGGAACTTTTTTCATCACTTTCGCATCCCGGCAGCCAGGGAGGAAGGTTCTGGTAAAACGGATTCTTCGATTTATAAAACCAGGCCATGGCCGGAGGCAGCGTGAACCATGAAGTGGTTTTTATCTGATCAACGGGGTAACAATTGGCATTTACCCTGTATTTCATTTCTTTGTCAAGATGAATGATTGAATGGTACGGACAGGATTTTGTTTTTAATCCGGCCTGTCCGATCCAAACCGTGTCAGTTTGGCTGCAGAAATGTGATGGTCGCATGCCGCTTTGCCTGCAAACTGGCACGGGTTCCATTTCTTCCAGGGGTGGTTCAAACCAGTCGGCATCAAATGGCAAAACACTGAAAACGTCGAACATAACTGGCGCAGCCACCTTGATTCCTGTTAATCCGGGGCGTCCTTCGCCATCAGCATTTCCTGCCCAGACACCTACTACAAAATCAGGCGTGATACCCACCGCCCAGGCATCCCTGAAACCAAAGCTGGTTCCGGTTTTCCAGGCTATTGGGTGCGAAGAAAGGAAAGATTCCCACCCTGTTTCATTGTCAGGACGACGAACATCTTTCATGGCATCAAGGGTGAGCCAGATGCTTGATTTTGAAAAAGGAACCTTTTCTTCTCTGCACATTTGCTCATCATTCTGAAGCAAAGATGGTGAACAGGGTGCGTTGCCAGCAGCCGTCAATTTGACGGCCAGATTCCTGTAAACCATGCAGATATCCCACAGATTCACCTCAGCACCACCCAGGATAAGCGATAATCCGTAATGACCTGGTGGGTAGGTAAGCGTTGTGAAACCACATTGTTTCAACTTAGCGTAAAAACGTTCAGGACTATAAGCGCTAAGCATGCGAACTGCCGGAACATTGAGCGACCTGATGAGGGCTTCGCGCGCCGGAACTGCACCATCGTAGGTTATATCAAAATTTTTTGGTGAAAAATCGTTGATCGTAGTCGGAATGTCGGCCACAAGGGTTTGTGGTAAAAGTTCGCCATCATCGAGCATAGCAGCATATAGCAGCGGTTTCAGAAGGCTTCCGCTGCTTCGCGGACTGGTGATGATATCAACCTGGCATCCATGTTTGGTTTCGTTAATGTCACCTGTGTTTCCAATATATGCCACCACCTCGCCGGTTTTAACCTTTAAAACCATTAGCGCCAGGTTGTGGATGTTGTTGTATTGTAAAATCCGATGGTGTCGGTTGGCAATTTCGTTCACCTTACGCTGAAGCATAGGGTCAATGGTGGAAACCATTAGTTTTCCATTGTTTTCGGACGACAAACGGCTAACAAGATGAAACGCATCATCAGGCAACGGCACGGGCTCATCTGGTATCGGTTCTTCGATGGAAAGATCGTATTCGAGGGGTGAAATCACCTTACTCTTGAGCATTCTGTCAAGCAGCCGGTTGCGTTTCTTTTTTAAAGCTTCACGGTTTCTGCCGGGATGAATGAGTGAGGGAGCGTTGGGCAACACTGCAAGACATGCCGACTCAGCCCAGGAAAGATTGTGGGGACTTCTTCCGAAATATCGCCACGATGCTGCATCCAGTCCAACCACATTTCCACCAAAAGGTGCATTGGAGGCGTACAAGGCTAAAATTTCCTGCTTTGATTTTCCGATTTCGAGGTGCACGGCCAGGAAAATTTCAATCACTTTTTGAAAAATATTCCGGGGCTTCCCTTTTCGCGAAAGCCTGATGGTTTGCATGGTTAATGTTGAACCGCCACTGACGGTTTTTCCACTTAAAAAATTCTGGTAAGCAGCCCGTAAAAACGAAAGCGGATTGAAACCCGGATGCCTGAAAAAAAAGCGGTCTTCGAACAACAGCAAACATTGACTGTATTTTTCAGGTAATGAATCGCAGGGCGGAAACCGCCATTGGCCATCCGAAGCAAGGCGTGCACCTATCAATTCGCCGTTGCTGGCATAAATGGTTGTACAGGTAGGTTCATCAAATACTTTTCGCGAAAGCGAGTACAAGAACAAGAAAACCACAACCATGATTACTGATAGGGTAAAAAGAGTAGGCGTCACTTTCCAGTGAAGCACTTCTTCGACAAAGTATTTTATCTTTTCAAACCCTGTTATGTGTCGAAATGAATTCATTTTGTAACGGTTACCCATTGACCTCTTTGTCTTGCCCAGGCATTGCTTTCGTACATCGGCGCACATTCGACAGCTGGCATATAAAAACTTCCACAGTATGCTGCATTCAGGTTAACCCTGAAACGGGTGGTTTTTTGGGCTGGCAGGTCGAAAAAGGTGTTTACACGGTCGTCGCGAATGTCGCGGTAGTCGTAAGCACTTTCCAGTGTGCTCTTTTCCGGGGTTTCCGAGACGCGGGTATTTAGTATTTCCCAACCTGAAGGAAAAACATGACTGAGTGCCACATTGCTGTAACTACCCATTAATCCTGGGTTTGAAACCGTTACTTCTGCAACGAAACCGGTGCCCTGCTTCAGGTTCTCAACAGAAATTTCTTTGCCCTCCTGCGAAAAATATGTAACTGTCAGGGTCAGGTTTTTGTTTTCAGAAAGCTCTTGCCCATGCAGCGGCTGGCCTGTTGAGGTAAGGGTTACAAAAAGCGCCCCGTTTCCATCATTTTCGATGTTGAAGGTCGTGTTTTGAGGGTTCCCTTCAGGTATTTCTATGTTGAACACAGGGTATTTCGACCGGATATTTTCTTTTTTCCCGTTAAGGGTATAACTAAAAGTCAGATCCTGCTCAATGCCTGTCAACAATGCAAACTTCGAAAATGCATACACGCAAAACGCCGCTGTCTGGGTGCTGAGGTAATTATTTTTTATTTGTGATGACATGTTTTTAGCTAACTCGAAGGCCTTGATTTTTTCATTCATCAGAACCAGCGTTTCGAGGATGAGTGCCTTGTCGCGGAGCGAAGACCCGAAGGTTTCTCCAGGCTTGTCGTATTCTGAATCTTCCATTGGGTCGAGGTTTCTGATCAGATCTCGGGCAGCTTCGGGTTTGCCTGCCAGAAGATAGGCGGATGCCAGGCGCCACTTTGCCGGTGCTACGAGGTTGGCCTGCTCTTTTAACCGGTTCATTGCACTAAAATTAGCGTTGCCCGATAAAGCAAGCACATAAAGCCGGTAAGCCTGCGTTAAGGAATTGTCGAACCACTGGTTCAGGCCTGGGCTAAACTCTGAGGCAATTTTGTACTGGTTTTTAATAAAATCATTCTTAAGCTCCGATGAAATCACATAACCCTTTTGCTCGGCCAAAAGCAGGAAATGCCCGGCATAAACTGTGCTCCAGCCGGAGTAATAATTGCCGCCCGGCCAGTATGAAAAAGAACCATTGGGTTGCCTCAATCCTGAAATTCTGTTTATGGCGTGGCGAATGTATTTGTCAGTTTTGGTTTTCTGATCGTCCGAAAGGGGCATAATGTCGCCAAGAAAAAGTTGCGGGAAAGCCGTTGAAACCGTTTGTTCAAGGCATGTGTAGGGGTAAGCAATAAGTTCTTCAACAAGTTGATTAAGGTTAAATGTTGGCAAACCTGAAACGCTTGCCGAACCCTTGTTTGTCCCTGTCATCCCCTGAAATTGCATAGAAAACGTCTGGTTTTTACCCGCTTCAAGCAGATAATTGTCGGTTTTTGTTATCACCGGATTTGGATTTCTAACATTGAGTTCAACACTGGCAGTTGCCGACTCTGTCCCCGAGGTAGCCTGAACCTTCACGGTTCCAACTCCGGCCAACGAAGACGCCTTCACCCTGAAATAAACCATTTCTTCGCCGGGACGGGTAAATCCAACTATTTTGGAATCTTCACCAACCACCTTCAGATTGCCGCCTGGAATTATCTTCACTACTACTGCCTTAATGTTTTCGGACATAGCAAAAACGCTCACCGGCACATCTACCTCTTCATCGGGACCCATCACACGGGGAAGGGTTGGAAGGAGCATCAATGGCTGTTTTACAGGAATGGTGGCTTCGGTGTTGCCCCAGGCATCGCCGTTTCCTGCAATTACCATCACCCGAACCGAACCCACATAATTAGGCATTTTAAGTGTGTGGGTTGTTTTTTTGTTTTTTTCAAGCATGAAGGGTCCCAGGTAGGTAACCACAGGCTTAAAACGGTTGGCTTTTACTTTGTCTTTGTTGATTTGTGTGCCGTCGCCACCAATGGCCAGAATGCTTTGCAGGCGTCCACCGTAGGCGCCCAACACATCATCAAAAAGATCCCAGGTTTGTACGCCCAATGCTTCGCGGGCAAAGAATTTTTTCCACGGATCAGGAGTTTTGAATCTCGTGAGATCAAGGAGGCCATCATCAACAACAGCCAGCGTGTACGTCATGGCTTTCCCGTTTTTTTCAGAAACCGTTACCTGATAATTTGTTTCGGGTCTAACATTTTGAGGCACGGCAATTTGTGGATGTAAAATGGTGGAGGCATCTTCAGCAAAAACGGGGATCACCCCGTACATCCTGACAGGAAGGTCGTTGACAGTCTGGGCATGTGGCTGAATGAGGCTGATGTTGACATATACATTTGGCGACATTTCAGGAGTAATGTTGAGATCGAAACGGCCTTCAGTTCCCTGGCAGTCAATCCATTGTGCCGAGAGTACTTCGGTGCCGTTTTCGATGCTTACGAGTGCCCTTGAGTTTTTCGTTCCCGGAAAAGTAATCACTGCTTTTTCGCCAACCTGGTATTTTTCTTTGTCTGCTGAAATAGACAACATGGTGGCTCCTGCCGGATTGGCCCTTCCCTGGCGGTTCACAGTTGAAGGCCAGTCGATATAAACCGGCAAACCGGCACTGTGCCCACCTTTGAGGTCGGTAACCTGTACAAAATACCGGCCCCAGTCAGGGTAATCTATCCTGAAAGTTTCTTTGGCTTTTCCATTTATAGTTGACAATTTTTTCGTAAGTATCAGTTCCGAACCCTCTCCGCTCGTCCAATTGGCAAGGTTGTCGCTTCCCGAGCTCCACCACCAGCGCCACGACACCTTGTAAATTCTCAGTTCGAGATCATTAAGCGAAACCAGCTTTCCCGTTTTGTCAACACTCACAACATCGATCAGGTTGTCGTTGCCGGTTTCGAGCATGTTGCTGTAATCGCCACCATCGGGGACATTCAGACCAACAAAATTGTCGAAAGGGGCAAATGGCTGGGTTAGAAAATCGGTGCTAAAATCGCCGCCTTCCTCAAAAACACGGGTCTGGAAAGTAGCATTCAGCATTCCGGGCGCCCAGTCGTTGACCTGCATTTCTACCGGAAATTCTGTTTGTCCATTTGCGTCCAGCTTACCGCTGAATATTTCAATATCAGTCGGGTAGTAAATTTTGTTGGGGTCCGAAAAAACATATTTTTCATATCCGGGAAATTTATAATCGGATGACGTAAGCCGAACACTTACACTTGTTTTCAAATTTGCAGCTACCGAGCCATGCAGCCAGTTAGCTTTCAGTTTTCCTTTTTGATCTTGTTTTTGAGCTACCAGAGGCAAGCCTGAAAATTCAAGATTGATTTTTAGCCGGTTGGGTTTGATGGTTTCAATTTTCAGCCATTTTTCAAAAACAGCACCCCCAACACTAATTTTTGCTTTCCAGTTTCCGGTCGGTGCTTCTGTGTCGGTGGTGGTGATAAAGGTATAAAAACCATCCAAACCTTTGTTTTTCATTTGTTTGTGAATGATTTGTCCACGTGGATCAATCAATTCGAAAACCACGGGGTGGTCAGCGGGCAGTTTTTTGGTTTCGTCGTTCATCACAAAAGTGAGAAACAGCGAGTCGCCTGGCCGCCAAACACCACGTTCGCCATAAATATAACCCTTAATCCCTTTCTCGATGGTCTCTCCCGAAACATCAAAATTACTCACCGACAGCGATGACCCGCCATCAAGTCGTAACCAGGAAGTCTGGTTTTTTGATTTTGCTGAAACCAGAAAAGGATTTCCATTGGGTTTGATGCGTGCAATTCCATCCGTTCCTGTCTGGCCTTTGCCAAGGGTTTGTTGCTGAAAGCTGAAAAATTCAACCGCTGCACCCTCAACCGGGGCAGTAGTGAGCAAATCGGTAACAACAACCGTAAAGTGACCGTTGGTTCCGGCTTTTGCAATGATTCCCAAATTGGTCGAAAGCAGGTTTCGTGCCCTGAATTGCTGATTGGTATAGTAGGATGATGAACAGGGATTGTCGCGCTCTTCCCATCGGTAATCCTCAGGCCAATCGTCGTAATAGTATGAATAACCATCCCAATATTCTATTTCATCTTCGGTCAATTCAACCGGTTCAATTTTTTCGGGCTTTCCGCTAAATGATTCGCAATCGTAAACAGAATAGGGTTTTTTAAACGAAATTTTAATCCGGTAAACCGATGAAGGATCTTTGTTTATCAGCCCGGTGAGATCAACAGAAAAGCCATTCCATTGTTTCAGATCGGTTTCAGGGTTCTGATCCAGCATCACTGTTTTCATAAATACCGGCCTTCCAACATATTCAAGGCTCCATGCATCATTCAGGGTATTGGTTTGCAACCATTGTTTGATGTTGTTGCTGAAAATTTTGTAAACAGTCACATCCACCGCTTTCAGGCTGACGGCCTTGAAGGGGAAAATCAGCCCCCGCGAATCTGGCATGATCGTACCTTTCCCAATCAATTCTATCTGGGGTTTCAGTTGCTCAAGTGCAACCTGAAGGTTTTCAGTCTTTCCCAGGGTCTTGCCTTTTTCGTTGCGGATGTTTCCGTCAACGACAAGTGTTTTTTCGCCGCTCAATCGTTCCGTTGGATAAATGGTGACAGTTACACCATTTTTGGAGATTTTGGTTCCTGTGTTTTCTTTGAAAAAAATAAGTCCGTTCAAATCCTGCGAAGGATCTGGCGCATCAGAAAAAATGAGCTGTACCGACTGGTCGGCCAGGCTGATCACCCTGTAATCGAGCAACCTGAAATCGCTGAGCGATGGTATTTCGACTGTGAAACTGCCTTTTTTGTCAATAGCAGCCGGCTGTCCGTTGTACGAAATGGTTATTTCATACTTGTTTTCACGGCGGGGGATATTTCTTACCGAATAAGAAAAGGCATTAATCCCCACAGCCTCAATTGTCACTTCAGGCTCGCCATAAGGAGTGGACACTTTGATCAACTTTTGAAGGGTTTCGGGTTGCATTTTATCAGCAGTTAGCACAGTGCCTTCGTAGCGCCTAAGCTGCGACTGCTGTCCGGGTTCGTGGATGAGTGTACCGGGGAGAACCGAAAAATCCTGTTTTATGGTTTGAAAATCAAAATCAAAAAATTTCAAGTCATCATTCACCTTCACCAATTTATCCAATTTCAGCCTTGCAGTGAACTTTGTGCCGGATGGCAAGGGCTCATCTGGTTTAAAAACCACGGTGGTGGCATCTGCCAGTGTTGCTTTCCCTTTTATGGAAGGTTTGAAAATAAGGGTTCCCGAAGGCAGGCTGCTGCCAGGTTGAATAACCTCAGCCGGTTTGCCAAGCATGATGGTTATGGAAGCATCGGCCGGAATAATTCCGGATGTGAACCCTGTAATTATCCCTTCAAATCTCAGCGGATCGCTTTTGCCGGAGGTGCTTTGTTCTGGTTTACACGAATTTATCGAAACAATAATCAACGTTATTGCTGCTATGATGATGAGTTTTTTCATGTTTTTATCAGTTTTTTTTACAAAATTCAACAAGGTAAAAGTAGAAAGATTTGTGGTTGGGGTTGGTTTTTTGCGTTTAATTCTCCTGATGTTACTGAATACTTTATGTTTGCCAAATCATGAGCAAAGCGAAAATTAATAAATTCACATTACGGGTTTATGGTCTGTTTATCAATCATTTTGATGAGATTTTATTGACCGACGAGTTCAGGTTAGGTATCTTTATGACCAAATTTCCGGGAGGAGGTCTCGAGTTTGGCGAAGGAACCATCGATTGCCTGCGGCGTGAATGCCGTGAAGAGCTTAACCAGGAAATCAGCAACATCAGGCATTTCTACACCACCGATTTTTTCCAGCCAACCCACTTGCTGCCTGAGTCACACCAGCTCATCAGCATCTATTATCTGGCCTCATTAACCCAGCCCGAAAAAATCATTTCGGCACAAGCCCGTTTCGGAATCCCTGAAATTGAAGGAGCACAGGCTTTCCGATGGGTTAAAATCCAGCATATTGACGAAAACGAAATCACCTTCCCGATTGATAAAAGGGTGGTAGGAATGCTGAAAAAAGGGCAACATTAAAATGTTATCAGGTTTTTGATTTGAAAAACACAGCAGGTTTAATCAGCCTCTCAAAATCAGTAAATGTATTTTACAAGTTAGGCATTAAATTGAAATTAAATAATATACAAAAATATTTGTAACGTTTTTACCGATAGTAACGTTACAAATGATAATTTTGTAAAAAATTGGTTTACCAAATGAAAACTGTGGAGATTGTGGAGAAGCAAATTGAAAAGTTCCCGGCAGGAAAAGTGTTTACCTATAACGATTTTAAGATAGATTCCAGCAGATTCGGTGCTCTGAAGTTGGTGTTATTCAGGCTTGTGAAAAAAGGCAGCATTGAAAGGCTTTCTAAGGGAAAATTTTATGTTGCTGAACAGGGAATTTTTGGTACGTTGAAGCCTGTTGAATCTGAAATCGTCAAAGATCTTCTTTTTGTTGGTAAAAGACCGGTTGGTTACATCACAGGTTATGTGATTTTTAATCGTTGGTTATTAACAACCCAGGTTCCAAATATCATTCAGATCGGAGTTAATTTTGATAAAAAGCAGATTAAGCGAGGAAAATATTCAATAAGGTTTATCAGGCAATGGAACAAAATTACTAAAACAAATATTCCACTCCTTCAACTGTTGGACTGTATCAGGTTTATCAAAATCATCCCTGACAGTAATATCAATCAATCGTTTAAACGAATTCGAAATTTGATTGGTGAATTGTCGGAGAAAGAAATTGGTCTATTAGCCAATCTCGCCTTAAAATATCCTGCATCAACTCGTTCGTTAACTGGCGTAATTCTTGAAACATTAAATCAACCCGTTTATGCTGAATTACTTCAAAAAAGCTTGAATCCAGCCACAAGTTATAAAATAAACATCTCAGATGAACTTATTAAAAACAAAACAAAATGGAGGTTAAAATGATGTTACACAATGAACCTGCTCTATTTGCGTCCATTATAACAGAAATTTCCGATAACCTTTCTATTCGTGACGACTATATCGAAAAGGATTATTGGATTACTCTTGCCCTGGCCCGGTTGTCTGGCAGTAAATATGCCGAATCGGTTGTTTTTAAAGGCGGCACATCACTTTCAAAAGGCTTCAGACTGATTGACCGTTTTTCAGAAGATGTTGATTTAGCAGTGATAAATACCAATGAAATGACTGGCAATCAAATCAAAAGCCTGATAAGAAATGTTGAAAAGGAAATATCACAGGACATGACCGAAATTGCCATTTCAGGCGTAACAAGCAAAGGGTCTCGTTTCAGAAAAGCTGTTTATTCCTATCAACAGCCTGCCGGGAATTTTATGCATGAAAAACCTGAAAAATCCATCATTATCGAGATAAATTCATTTGGCAACGCTTCACCCTGGCAAAAGGTTGAAATTCAAAGTATGATCGGGTAGTTTTTTGAAAAAAACGGCAGGGATGACCTGGTTTCCAAATATGGTTTACAGACTTTTTCGCTAAATGCTTTGGATAAAAACAGGACTTTGATCGAAAAACTTGCTTCACTCATCAGGTTTTCATTTTCAGCTGATTACTTGCAGGTTTTGTCAACGAAAATCAGACATTTTTATGATATTTATTTCTTGATTAAGGCTGTGGAAACCACAACATATCTGAATAGCGGAAATTTTTTGTCCGATTTGAAAAATGTAATCGAAATTGACAAAAATGCTTTTGATGAACCTGATGGCTGGAAATTCAAAAACATTTCAGAATCCCCGTTATTGAAGGATTTTGATTTCTTATGGAAAAAACTTAGACCGGTTTACACCAGGGAGTTACCGCTGTTAGCTTTTAAAAATATTCCTGACGAAAAAGAAGTGGCAGAAACTTTTAAAGGTTTGATATCAGTAATTTCGGATAATCAGGAATAAACCCCAACTCCTGAAATTTGCAGGTTTATTTTACCGAAAAGTCCGTAAATTTCTGAACCGGAGAATTTTGGATTTTAACATCATCCACCCTTGCCCATGCCGGGCCTTCGTAGCACCAAATCAGAAAACGTTCCATGTCGGTTTCATCTCCTTCGGCTTCAATGTAAACACTCCCATCAGGCTGATTTTTTACAAAACCTTTGATGTTGTACTGAAGAGCGGTTTTTTGGGTGTGGTATCGGAATCCGACGCCCTGAACCCGGCCATTTATGGTTATTAATGCTGCTTTCATTATTAATTATCACGAAGTTAAACGTCGTTGCATAATGTATTCAATTTTTTCAAAAAGCTTGTCAGGAGTGTAAGCCCGCCAGTTGATGGTGTCGAACTGGCCGCCAAATGAAATATAATAGTCAAGGTTGGCCCTTGAAAATTCATCAATCACATGCTGCCTGAAGTTCAGCCCGACAATCCAGCCGTCTTCAATATCTTCAAACCACTCCTGATAATAATCGTCGTCGCCATAATGGAAATTGAGTACATTTTCACCCAGCAGGATAAATTTATTGATCCCTTCGTCTGCCAGGGGTTCAGCAACATTGCGCTTCAGAAACATAACATCGTTGTAAAGGCAGTCGTTCCATTCGCCAATCAACTCAATAATGGCAAACCTGGTTTTGTAATTCACAAATAAAATTTTGAGATACAGGGTTGCAGAACCAAACTCGTCCCATTGCGGATGAATAAGATGGTTGTAGATGGCGTGGGTGAACTCAAACTCGCTGTATTCACGTTCGTAAAAAGGCGAGCGCTCATCCTCCGAAGCGATGTACAGGTTTCTCCACGAATAATATGGTTCGATGTCGTGCATTTTATTTAGTCGTAAGTCGTAAGTCGTTAGTCGTAAGTCGTTAGTCTTCAGTTGGCAGTCTCCAGTCGGCAGTCTTCAGTTGGCAGTCTCCGGTCGGCAGTCTTCAGTTGCCAGTCGCCAGTCTTAGGAGGTAATTTACTGCCTACTGCTTACTGCCCACTGCCTACTGCCTACTGCCTACTGCCCACAACTCACTGGTGGTTGAGCTTGTCGAAACCACTGCCCACTGCCTACTGCTTACTGCATACTTCCCACTGCCTACTGCCTCTCCGCCCTGTAAAGTTTCACATTCACCCGTTCCTGAGTTACCATGCCCTGCTTTACAGTTTCTTCGATGAAAGGCATTATTTTTTCTATATTTTCCTCTGTGTCAACAATTTCAACCAAAACCGGCAAATCCTCCGAAAGCCTCAGCACTTTTGTTGTATGAAGGTGGCTGTTGGCGCCAAAACCCATAATGCCCCTGAAAACAGTAGCTCCCGCAAGTTTCATCTCTTTTGCCTTCAACACAATAGCCGTCGAAAGATTTTCGCCTTTCCAGGTATCGGATTCGCCAATGTAAATCCTCAGTTTCACACCATTTTCGGGTAAGTTTTGCATCATTAAAATTTGAAGTTCAACAATAATTTTGACACAACGAAACCAACATACACCAGAAAAACTCCCAGAATATTGCTGGCTAACATGTTGATTAATGCAAATTTAATATTTCCGTCACGAATCAGGTTCAAACTTTCGAAAGCAAAAGTTGAAAAGGTGGTAAAACTCCCGAAAATGCCGATGAATAAAAACAACTTAACATTAGTTGAAATATTTTCTCTTCCCAAAAACCCGTAGCTGAACCCGATTAAAAATGAACCTGCAAGATTTACAATCAGGGTGCCCCACGGAAATACCCCATCATAAATTTTGTGTGGCAATCCCGAAACCCAATATCTGAGTAGTGTTCCGGTTGCTCCGCCCAGGATCAGGTAAAGTATTTTAACCATGCATTCTGCTGTTTTTGAAGGTATGTTATTGAATGACAGTACGAAAGGGTATATTGATTAAATGGCAAACCTGATTCCCGGAAGGAGTTTCAGTTTTTCGTACAGCTGATGCATCCGGGTTTCTGATTCTACATTTACTGCCATGGTGATGCTCACAAAACCGCCCTTTGCACTTTTGGCCGATTTTCTGAAAACATAGCCAATTTCCGAATCTTCCAACACCAGCTCAAGATTGCGGCGATGAATATTTTCGTCGGTTTCAGTATTGAAAATAACCTTCAACTCAAAAGAAACAGGGTATTGTACAACATCCCCGCCCGGTTTTCCCGCAAAAGGATTTCTATTTACATCCAATGGTTTCACTTATTTCCCTCAATTTTGGTTTTTAAAACGACATGCAAAAATAGAACTATTGCCGCTTGTGATGTTAAACCAATCAGAAATCAAATGGTTCAGTTTTCCTGAATAAACACAGCAATCTGACCTCTTTATTTTTTTAAACTGATTTCTTTGTTCCTTTGTGTATTTGAGGCAAAAAGAATAGCCACAAAGACACAAAGCTTTGATAGCGAATGCATTTGTACGGGATGAATGAAGGAATTCAATCCCAGAATATTAAAAGAAAAAAGGCTGAATTTTCAGGAGAAGTGAGGTATTTTTTGTGTAAATCAAGCAGTTGCAAAAGCGCTATGAGTCCTGAAAAATTCAGCCCGGGAGTATGTTTTAATTTTTAATAACTTTTTTTGTTAAAGAGCGGCCATTATAACTTAATCGCAGGAAATACAATCCTTGTTTTAGTCCGGCAACCGGAATGGAGGAGATGGTTTCATTTTCAATTTTTCCACTGGCTACCTGCATGCCAAGAATATCGTATAATTCATAATCGCAATTGTGAAACTTCACTCCTGACTTCACGAAAAGCACATCTGAAACCGGATTTGGAAAAACTTCAACTTTCTCCGTTTGAACTGAGGGTTTTTCGAAACCAAGTGAATTTTCATAAAACCCTTTCAGCAGTCCGATCCTTTCCCTCAGCAGGCTGATGCTGGAAATGTTATCTCCCTCGTAATCCCTGGCAAAAACCAGCGCAAATTCAAAATTCAGGGTGTCGCCGGCTGCCAGATTGTATGGCCCCGAACTTATCAATCCCCTTCTGTCGCCTGGCTGATTCTCCGCATTAATTTCTGTCCAACCTTCATTGCTGACCGGATCGCCCGGGTAAATGAATTTTACCACACTGTCGCCACCGTATCCATTTCCGCCGTATGTCAGGTTAGTACTGTCTTTCCATCTCGAATTCAGGTAGTTGTAGTACTCGTGTGCTGAATACGGGTCGCTGAGGGCGGGTGTTCCATAGCTGATAAAAGAACTGAACCCATTCATTTTAAAATTCAGACAGGTGAACGACTGCGCAGGCGGGTAAACATCGTACGTTCCTGCACCGCCTGAACCATCAACCGGATTTCCGTTGTAGCAATAACCGGAGTTTAACAAAGTGTCGCAGCCGATGTAATCGTCCCACGGGCTGCCCAGATCAAAATCCATGAAATGTCCGGTCATAACTTCAGAATAATTGGTGTCGGAACGGTTGATGATGTTCATGTTGCAGAAAACGGTGTATTTTAAAGCTGAGTCATCGGGCTGGTCGTAAGCATACCATAGCTCCTGGATTTCGACACCCAGTTTTTTTCCACCTGACTCTGAATGTTCGCTGCGGTCGTCGTTGTAAATCCCGAAGATACACTGATTGCCTTTTGTCAACGGGAAATCACCTTGCATCGGATCATACAGGCAGTCGCCGTCCCAATCGAAATATGGGGCCAGTTTGGCGGCCTGACCCAGGCTAACTTCGCCATTTCCCGGCCAGGCAGCAATGTTTTCGATGGGTTCGTAACCGGAATCCTGCCAGTGGGCACGGTGGTATTCAATTTCTTCGGAGTTCAGTTTCCACACCCGGTGCCAGATCACATCCAGCGAATCGGAGTAACTTCCAATATTCATTACAGGCCCGGGAAAAAAATCCGTTCCAACCTGTCGGTAACGCTCACCCGCTAAGTGCAGTTCGGCATATTCGTCCATTCCACCAATCCAGAATGTCTGGTTGAAAATGGAGTTTACCCCGCTGCCGGCAGGAACTTCAAAAGTCACTATGTCTTCCTGATTCCAAAACTGGTTTCCTGACGAATTGATTTCACATTTTACTTCATTTACATCAAGAAACCCGAAACCCTTGTTCTGAACGTCAATGTAAACAGCTGCAAATTCGGAGAACATCATGTTCTGAAGATCAATAATCCGGTATTTTAATGAGTCAATTCCCTGAAAATAAAGATTCGGGGTATAAAAAATCATAGTGTCATTAAAAGTTGATGAACCTCCGTGAGCCCCGAAAGCCTGAAAAATTTTAAATGAATGGCCATCATAGGCAAAGTCGTTGGCCGTTGCATGAATGGCGATGGTTTGAGGCGCCTGGGCGCTTGCAAAATCATCTTCAGCAACAGGCGCTTTGTCCTGGCAAAAAAGCATTGGCGTGCTGGAAAAAAACAGAAAAATCGTGCATAATAGTTTTGTTTTCATAGCTTTATGTCGTTTAAACTTTGATTATTTTTTTTATGAAAATGGCTTTTGCCGAATAAATTTTAAAAAAATAGATTCCCTTTAAAAGGTGATCTGTGTTGACGAATTCTTCAGGATTTGAAACAGTGCCGGAAATCTCCGGCTGGCCTTTCAGATTGATGATTTCGTACCTAAAAATCGTTTGTTGTTTGCTTTTAAAGGTGATTTTCAGCCTTTCTGAAAACGGGTTCGGGTAAATTTCAACTACATCTTCCTCATTTTCATCAACCGCCTGCGAAGATGTAGTGTATTGAAAACCAAATCCCTGATAATTGTCGCGGTAATCGGAGTGAAAATGAATAAAAATACTGTCGGAAAACAGTGTAAACGGCGCAGGAAGCTGGTTCCCGGTAAATTTTATGGTCTGGTGAACGCCATTTTCCACGAAAGTGAACTTCAGATAATCGTAGTCTAATTCAAGGTCTAATTCGATGAAATTAAAATGAATACTGTCAACATCTTGCGTTTTTATCAGCCAGCAGCAATCCGAGTTTTCGATGTATTTTTTCGACCCGCTGCCATCGCTCAGAACTCCGTTTTCAGTTTTTAAAACAATTGTATCGTTGCAATAAACCGGTGATTGTGGAACCAGGTTCAGCTGCCAGCCATCGGCCTGAGAGGCTTCATCGGTTTTAAAGTTCATAAATACTTTGTCGGAACTTGTCGGGAGGGATTCCGGAATATTAAAACCGGTAAATTTTCCCAGTAAGTTTGATTCCGGGCTGTCGCCGTCAAAAATAGTCAGCGTGTCGCCCGAAGCCAGTTTCATCATTTGAAACTCGATGATAAAATTTCTGATCGAATCGTAATCAGGAATTTCAGGATCGATCAGCCAGTTGCAATCGGTGCCAGGTGAATAATGCAGGTAGCGGCTGCCGTCCTCAAGGGTACCCGAAGGCGCTGTAAACTGATGAATTTCATCACAAAACGGCAATGTGTAACCCGTGAAATTCAGGTGCCAGCCTTCATTTTCCACCGAATCGCCGGTTTCAAAAACCAGAAATAACGCGTTGCCCGAACTGTAAACAGGCTGTGGAATATTTTCACCACTAAAAATCCCTATAAGCATAGCGTTTTCTGAATTTCCGTCATAAATTTTCAATACATCCTGGCTGCTTTCGGTTTTAAACCCCGAAAACTGGACAAACACATTGGTGATGGCAGGATCGGCGGGTTGAATTAGCCAGGAACAGCAGACATTTGGCAAATAATTCATAGGTCCGCTACCGTCCTCAAAACTTCCGTAACTGGTTGTAAGCGTGTTGGTTCCTGAACAATATTCGGGGTAGATAAATTCCACGGTATCCGGAAAAATATTGAAAACCGCCCCTTGCGCCCACGAGAGGTTAATCCCGCCGGGAATCAGTTCATCAATAAAATAGTATCCATCGCAGTTGCCGCCCCAGCCCCAGTTAAAATGAAAATGTGTTGAATCCTGATAACCATCGCAAACATAGGCGTGGCCTGATAAGCCGTTGCTGCTACGGTAAATAACCGGAAGTTTTTTTTCAAGGCTGTTAACCAGCAGGTCTTTCCATTCGTTGTAGGTTTCAAAATCCAAACGATAGTAATAAACCGCCGAATCGGAGTAATTGAAATAGTGGCTTAGTGCAAAAGGCACATCTTCGGTGTCGGCTCCTGAACCAACCGGGGTATAATCCATGTGCAGGGCTACGCCGGCATGGTAGCACAATTTTGCAATAGCCGGGTTTGGATCGGGGCAAAGGTCGTTCATTTCGTTCCAGGCGTACACCGAATTCCCGAAATCCACCATCTGAACCCCATATTTACCATTTCCGTAAGGAGGAGTGTATGAAACCATGCCGCTGCCAACCGGAGGAAAACGGTAATAATACATTACCTGGCTCATGGCTGTAGCTACGCAGCCAACCGGAACGTGGCCATTATACCCGGCAGGTTCTTCGGGGCAAAACTGGTTGAAATTTCCGGTTTGATGCCATTTACAGGTTAAAAGCGGTGAAATTCCATTTGAAGATTTTATTGAACTTTCAATAAAATCATTTTTCAACAGTTCCTCCCAGGCTTTTTTGTTTTTATCGGTGAAGAATTGTTGTTTTTCCATTCCTTCCGCTATCTGGTTTTCGTACCAGTTTATCCATATTTTGCAGGCATCCGGGAGGTCATTTTCAGAAAATTTGCCCTCATCTGACCAGGCAAGGATCGGAAAAAACCGGTCATCGGCTGCAACAATTACAAATCCCCCCTTTTTACAATTGAAAATATAAAAGAGTGAATCGGAGCGAAAATGAAATATTTGGTAACTAAAATCCTGTATTTCACCAGTTTTCATGAAAAAAAAGTGACCGGCGGCATTTGCTGCTACTTCCTCGGTGACTTTTCTGGCAATTGCAGAAAAGGATGTTAACAATAAGAAAACAAGCAAAAAGTAACCAGCTTTTTTCATGGTACGCTGACTGTTTTACATCGGGGCAAGGTAAGTTCATTTTTTTTGGTTTGCAATAGCAAAACAGTTTGCGGCAGAGGCAGTTGAGTGAGAGGTGGAGATGAATCAGGGAAAGGTACGATTGGGAAGGGCAATGAAATGTTCCTGTAATTTATCGGGGTGAATCGGTAAAAAGGCGCTTGTTTTTTAAAAAAATTACAGTATCAATAAAAAAGTAGATTCCTTCCTGTTTAAAAACATTTTCATCATGAAGGTCTTCTAAAATTAAACCGAGCCCCTCATGGACAAAATCTTGATTTCTAACATTTTTAAAGCCATTTTGGGATAGTAGGTCTTGTATTTCATTCAAAGATTATTTTCAGTGGCAAATTGTTTCAGGATTGCACCTTCTTGTGCTTTAACTGACTTTGTTTCTTGAGCCTTTTCACTTGCTCTCTTGCTTTTTCTAAGCTCACAGGCGATTGTTCTGATAAGATCTTTCTGCCCGCCTCCGCCAGTTCCTGAAAGGTCATCGTCCTGAAAGATTTTTTTGATTTCATGAAACAAAATTTTTTCAAAAATACTACTTCTTTGTAAATCTCTACCCATTAAACCATCTGAAACATCTTTATTACCATTGTTTTGAGATGTTGGATTTGCGGAATCTGAATTTTCTTTTCGGATCATTTTTCATCGATATTGTGCTTGATTCACACCGTTATCCCCATTTTCTTCATCAGGAAAGTGGCATTCAGGTTTTGCGAAATTCCGTCTTTGAGTTTGTAGTCGAAAAGGAGTTCATCGTTCTGAATTTCAACTTCAAACCGCTTTTGGAATTGGAGGGATATAGTTTTCGACAGAAACCTCAGTAAACAATCCACCGGCTTCAGCATGAAGACGTTCCTGCGCTAAATGGCAGTATTCCATATTGTTATCAATAAGTAAACAGTTTCTGTTATTAAGGAGCGCAGCAATCCCGGTTGAACCACTTCCTGCAAAAGGGTCAATGATGAGTTGATTTTCACGGGAAAGGAGTTTTATAAAAAAGGCAGGTAGTTCTACTGGGAAAACAGCAGGATGGCCTTTGTTTTTACCTACCAGAGGAATTGATAAAACATTGGAAGGTAAAACTGTTTCTTTTCCAACCCATTTTGAAATATCTCTGCCAAATCCACTTTCATTCACTGAATTATGTCTTGCCAGATCATTTTCACCGAGTTTTTGAAGGCGTTTATTAACCCAATCACCAACAGGAACGGCAACGTTTTGCTGATTGATAAATGGTGTTTTGGTTTTTGCAAGATGAAAACAATATTCCCAACCATCTCGTAATCTTGTTGGCCAAAAACCGGGCATTGGATTTGGCTTATGCCAGATGTAATCCTCAATACAAAACCATCCGTTTTCAGCTAATTTTTCAATGGCTTTCCACACATAACGGTGTCTGACTCCATCAACAATTTTATCTTTAATATTGATGACAAGGCTTCCATCATCTTTCAAACAATGCCAGAAAGGCTCGTGAAATGTTTGCAGCCAGTCAGGAAAATCAGTTGGGGCAATACTATCATAATGTTTTTTGCGGGCATCAGCGTAAGGTGGAGAAGTGACAATGAGATCGGCAGCAGAAATGTAGTTTTTCAACACTTCCCGGCTATCTCCAAAAATGATCTGGCATTTATTCATCCCGGTCTTAATGATGTCCATTCTCGGTTATTCGATAATAAAATTCAGAAATTTCGTAATATCAATTCGATTTTGCAAAGTTATCAATCCTAATTTATTTAGTTCCTGCTTTAGTAGGACAGAACATTCCTTTTTAAAAGAAATCGTCATAAACGGCAGATAATCAGATACACGATTGATGCTTTTGGTGTAAATTTCGAGGGGATTTTTACCTGTAATGTAAGGAAAAATAAAACCAGGTCCCCAAAATTCGCAATTCAACGAATAAGTTCCACCCGTGTTTGTTGCTCTGATAGTCCGGTCATCGTATCCACGTAGTTTGCCTTTGGAGGGTGTTGCTATTCCTATCACACAAAGATATGGTCGATTGAGATTTTTTTCTGCTTTGGCCTCACTTTCAAGCCTTCTGATTACACCACCAACATCCTGACCACCAACAGTATCCTTTGATTTTTTTACAGACATGTAAATTCTCAAACCTGGTGAATAGCCCGGAGTTTCAATATCAGCAACAATATCTCCTTCACGCGAAGCATCAAATACAGGCCATGAGTTCCTCATTAATTCAAGAATCAGGTATTGGTAAAAAATACCAATTGTCATTCGGTGTCTTTGCATTTCATAACTTACAGCATCAAGTTCAAAAATGTCTTCTACCTCCAACTGGCTTAGAAAATATGGACTCAATATCGGATCACTTCTCTCTTTCAGGTGCTTTAATGTTGATTTTACGAGTGATTCGGGAGATTCCTTCTTTACAATTGTATCACCCTTTTTATTTTTCAGACACCTTTCAAAAGCGTTGTCGATGGCTTTTTCAATAATTATCTGGCTTAAAGAAGTGCCTTTTACAGGAAATAAAGAATTGGAAGCCAGCAAACTTGTACCTTCTCTTGGATAAGGTTGAAGCTGAAGTTTTTGTGAAGATTTTTGCGGCATTGTCAATTTTGATTTAAAGCACAAATTTAATAGATAGAACTTTACCTTCAGAAAAATTTTACACCGTTATCCCCATTTTCTTCATCAGGAAAGTGGCATTCAGGTTTTGCGAAATTCCGTCTTTGAGTTTGTAGTCGAAAAGGAGTTCATCGTTCTGAATTTCAACTTCAAACCGTTGGTTGCGGATGTTTTCGGGATATTCCAGAATCAATTCACCGAGGCTCAGGTCGTGGGTGGCAATGAGGCCGGAAGCGCCAAACCTGACCAGTTGTTTCAGCAAGGCTTTTGAACCGGTTTGTTTGTCTTTTGAATTGGTTCCTTTGAGTATTTCGTCAAGAATTATAAAAAGCTGCTTACCTTCTTCGAGGCTGGTGATGATGGCTTTCAGGCGTTTTAGCTCGGCAAAAAAATAGGATTCGTTGTGAAGCAGGTCGTCGCGGGTGCGGATGCTGGTGAAAATCCCGGAAGGTGTGAAAACGAAATTTTTTGCACAGACGGGGGCGCCAGTCATGGCCAGAATAAAATTAACCGCTACCGAACGCAGGTAAGTACTTTTTCCGGCCATGTTGGCCCCGGTAACAATGATGAATTGACCCCAATCTTTAAAATCTACCGGATTATCAACACGAACTTTTTCGTTGATGAGCGGATGTCCGCATTGTTCAGCAACAAGATTGAAACCCCCTTCAACGGGTTGTGGAAACGCAAAACCCGGTCGGTTGAATCTGAGGCAGGCCAGGCTGCACAATGCATCCACCTCGCCGATGGTTTCAAACCAACCAGGAACCATATCGCGATAGGCTTCTCTCCATTTTTCCAGCCGGCGTGCCTGCAAAATGTCCCATAGCATGAAATAATTCAGAATGAGCCAGCCAAAAATGTTCAGCCGGCTGTCGAAAGCATTAAGAATTGCTGATAATTTTTTTAAAGCAGACCCCGATTTAAGTTTATCTTCAAGATTTAATTGTAAATTCTTCATCTTTTCTGATGAAAAGCTTTCGGCACTTATCAATCCCAACAAGCGGCTGAATTTCAGGAATATTTCCGACTTTCGGTTCAACAGTTCATGTTCAGCGCCAATTCTGGAAGCCTGGCTGTACGAAATTGCCAGTGAGCCAATAAAATAGATAATGAAAAGCTGGTAAGGGATTATCCCCAGAATGAGTAATGTCAGCATCAAAACCGAGAGAATTGGAATTGTCAAGAGTAAAATGCTGAAAATAGTTTTTTTAAATTTTGCAGGGCGCTGAAGCCACGACAGAATTTCCTCCCTGTCATCCTTGCTTTCGCTGATGCTCAGTCCAACTGAACGAAATTTTTGTCTCCAGTCATTTTTTGATGCCAGATCATCTGCCGCTTTCTGCCTGCTTTTGATGATTCCGGTTTGCATTTCAGGATGTAAAAACCAATTTGCAAGCAGGTTTTTCCCAATAATGGTAGCCGACCTGTTGATGTATTGAAAAATTGAACCTTCACCAAAAACATCAAGGTCGCCGGCAAAGGGGTGTTCGGCGTCGAAAAATTCGTGCGCCCCATCAAATAGTGAGAAGTCACCATTCAGGGCTTTCATTTCCAGTTCATTGATTTTTAAAAGCCGACCGGTTTCTTCTTTTTGTTTGTGAAGCTGGTTGTGCCAGATTACCACCAAAACAAAAGAGCAACAAAATACCAACGCAACGGCAGTCACCAATCCGGCTGAAACTCCGGCAGCGGCATAAATCCCGGCAATGCCTGCCAGGAATAGGAAAATGCGAAGCGCACTTACCCTGGAAATTTTTTTCGACAGACCCGTATATTCAAGTCCGTATTTATTTTTTAAATCGTTGTAAACTACCTCTGGTGAAATATTTTTACTATCAATCTGATTGGCTTTCATTGGTTTGATTCAAATATTTTCTCATTTTACTAAAATCCTGGAAAAAGCAATTCTTTACCAGCCATACTCCTTACCGACAATAATCCTGAGGGCTTTCGGCAACAGGCTGACCTCAAACGGGGCATGCCCCAGGCTTTCGCCGTCGGCTTCCATCATAAAACGGCCTTTTTTGCACTCTATTTTCACCTTTTGAGCCCTAAAGGTGGCCACCTTTGGATGTTTGATAAACTGCCCGGTATAAAGATTGCGTAACTGAGCGAGGAGCGTGCCTAATCCCACCTTTTTGATTACCGTTATGTCAATCAGGCCATCGTCAGGAATGGCATTTGGCAACTGCATCATCCCGCCGCCATTGAATTTGCAGATTCCTGCGCTCATGCTGAAGATGTTGAAATGATACTGAGCATCATCAAAATCGACCTGTACAATGCGGGGTTTGTACTCAAAAATGCTGGTAAAAAGATTGTAGAAATACGAGAGCGAGTTCCCTTTCCCCAGCTCTTTTTGCCGGTTGGTTTTTTGAGCCACCATGGCGTCAAAACCCATTCCGGCAATGTTGATAAAATACCTGTGTTTTGGCTCTTGATCCTGGAAATAGCGGATCAGTCCAACGTCTTGAACAAAAGTTCTGTTGGCAACAATGGTTTCGATGGCTTCTTTGTGGCTTTTCGGAATTTTGAACATCCTACCCCAGTCGTTTCCTGTTCCAACGGGGATTAATCCAATGGTAAACTGATCAAATGGTATTTTATCCTGATCGAAAATGGCATTTACAACTTCGTTCAATGTTCCGTCTCCGCCCACCGTAATGAATTTCCGGTAACCTTCATTCAAAGCCCTGGCAGCAAGCTCAAGCGCATGAAAGGGGCGTTGCGTCATCACAAAATCATAATCCTGCAAATAATTTTTGAGCAGTTTTTCGATGCCCGGCCATTCCCGCTGGATTTTCCTGTTTCCGGCATTTGGATTCACCACCAGAAACCATTTCTGTTCGTTTGGAATATCTTTTTTCAATTTGATAAACTTTATTGTTGTTCCTTGTTCGTTGTTTGTTGTTCGGGTTACCGAGCCCTGAGCCTGTCGAAGGGCGGGTTCCTTGTTTGTTGTTCCTTGTTCCTTGTTCCTTGTTCGTTGTTCAGCTCACCGAGCCCTGAGACTTCGGCTTAGCTCAGTCGAACGCCTGTCGAAGGGCGGGTTCCTTGTTTGTCGTTTATTGTTCGGGGTGGTTTGTACTCAAATTGGAATTTACTTGTTATTTGAATTTTGTCATTTGTTATTTCACAAAGCGTGTGTCTTTTTCTTTTCTTGCCAACAAAAAGAAGGACGTAAAAAACGCATAAAACGTGCATCCAGCCTGGCTTTCGATGGTGTCCTCGGTTATCATTGAAATTAAAAGAATAATAAAAAATACAAGGTAAAAATAGTCGCGGTACATGTTGAGATGCCATGCCGGATAAACCATCACCACCAGAAACCACAACAATCCAAAAATACCAAATGTCGCCAGCATCGACATGTATTGGTTGTGGCTTCTCCAGCGGTAAAGGGGCTCAAGCGAAGTTTGCATCTCGTCATATTCAACCTGAAAGGCCTGAAATATGTCGCCTGTTCCGGTTCCCAGCCAGAAATTTTCCTGAATAATGCGTCCTGCAGCCCGCCAGAACTCAAACCTTTGTGCTACCGAATGTCCGCTCATATAGCCCGATTCGCGGTACAACT
Source organism: uncultured Bacteroidota bacterium (assembly GCA_937950125.1). Lineage (GTDB taxonomy): Bacteria > Bacteroidota > Bacteroidia > Bacteroidales > 4484-276 > CALFEP01. The sequence continues at coordinate 32,301 of CALFEP010000039.1, read as the reverse complement.
GAAGTTCCCAGAAAATGGTCATAATTCTGGTTTTCAGGCTGGTTTTGGTTAAATTACGTACATTGGCAATTCCGTTTTCGATGGCTTCAACTTCCTTTTCATTCAGAGCTTTTACACCGGCAGCATCTTTACGCAATCCTTTCGAAGTAAGAAAACGGATCAGCGTAAAACGGAGATAGTTACCTGAAGCATCCACACTGTCGTACTTAATGTTGCTACGTGCGTTCCACACCTCGCGCATTTCGTCCTGCTGAATGTACTGGCCTGTCCAATAACCGTTTTCAGTTCCTTTCAGGGTTGAATCATGCAGGTAAGGATTACCAAGTGTTGTAAATTGTTCAAGTTCCGGATCATTAAAGGATTTCTTTGGGATTGTTTCGAGATAAATCCCGCGCAGGTAAAAGAAAATGAATACCGGCAGAACCACAACCAGCAATGCCGTTGAATATCGTAACCACCTGTTTTTTGAATGGAAAATGAGCAGAACAGACAGGATTACAGATGTTATCAGGAAAATAACCAACCCCGTGATGGCTTCGAGGATAACCATGAAAACCAGCAGCCAGACGATTGCCGCCAAAATAGCCGATTTGACGGCTGTATTCCCGAATTTAACCACAAAAACAAGATAAACTCCTGAAAATACGGCAACACAAATATTCAGGCTAAACCTGATGTGTGAAATAAACAATGAAATTGTCCTGATTTCGTGAATGTCTTTTGCCAAAAGTTCCTTTATGCTGAAAAGCGAACCCGCCACGTTTGCAGCAATAAACAGGACCATGAACTGATAAAACAGTTTTTTGTCAATTTTTGGCGAGGTAGAAATGATAATTGGGAGTGCCAGAATTGGTAGTTTGGTGCGCAGGTCTTTCAGGGCATAATCGAAATCGGTGGTCCAGATTAAGCCCACCACATGCAATGCAAATAAAGAAACGATGACCATGGCAGCCCGGTTTCTGAAAAAATCCCTGAATTTCCTCAACAACGATGGGTCGAACAACCAGTTGGTCACCATCATCAGCTGCGCCATGCTCATCACATATTTAGAGAGTGGCAGTGCCACAAGTGTAAGAACCAGTGTGAAATAATAAATGTTGGTTCGGTTTATCCAGCCAGGTAATGTCATGTTTTTCAAAATAAAAAGCGTAAAAATAGAACGTTTTTGATTTATTTAGCACACTACTTTTGTGGTATCGTTCAAAATGAAAAGAATAACAGATCAAAGCGGAAAATATTTGAAAAGCATCATCAGGATTTTGAAAATGATGATGATTTCCCTGGGCATTTTTACAACGATCCTCATCATTTTCAGCTTCACCAGTCAGCCATTCTGGATTTATTACTGGCTGGGAACCAGCAAATCGCAGGTTGATTTTACCCCGGACTATCTTGTCGTGATGGGCGCCGGCGGAATGCCGGGACCTGACGGTTTGATGCGCTGCCATTTTGCCGCAAAGGCAGCCAAAATCTTTTCCGCATCAAAAATCATTATTGCCCTGCCTTCTGATGACACAATTCCCGAAAAGAGCGAAGCCTGGAAAATGTACCTCGAAATTGTTAAAGACAGCGTAAACAGCGACAGATTTTTGTTCGAAACAAAAGGCACAAACACACATTCGCAAGCCTGCAATGTTATGAAAATGCTTGACGAAAATACTTCAGCGGGGATTCTGGTGGTAACTTCTCCCGAGCATGTTTACCGGAGTGTGCTTACTTTTAAAAAGTGTGGATTCAGTCAGGTAGCAGGTTTCCCGGCATTTGAGCACGCTTTCGATCAAAATCTACTGCTTACCGAAAATGAGAGACAGGACAAACTGAAAAACCTCGACAGGAGCCTGAGTTTACGCTACAATATGTGGAATTACCTGAAAACCGAGATCATCCTGATCCGCGAATTTTTTGCCATAACCTACTACAAATTAATGGGGTACATTTGAGAAATTCGCAATTTTTGAAAGGTATCTTCGCCATTTTCCAGGCAAAGCAGGTGGTAATTTCCGGGTTTTAAATCTTTGCTATTGAAAGATGATTGGAAATGCCATTTTCGCACCTTGTTTTTTTGTTCGCGATTGTTTCCGCCAGCAGGCCATCGTTAACACTTAGCCGGTCACGGTTATTTTCAGGATGGTAAAGGTGCAGACCGTTGGCTTTGAATTTTAGTGATTTCCTGACAAAACCAGCATTGAGCAACCTTACAACAAGTTCGGAATCTTCGCGCCCCCAACCCGTAAAATCCTCATTAAACCCGTTGACTTTAATAATGTCGTCTTTCCAGAAACCCATGTTACAACTGATTGCTCTTTTCAAAGCAGTGGTTTTTCGTGTAAATAAAGTGGATAAAAAACTGTTGTTGATCAGGTTTTTCCGGTTTTTAATCCCTTTGGAAAAGAACGAGATTTCAATGTTTTCACCAAGAAGGATTCTTTCAGTCAGTTGTTTTGACAACAAGGTCCTTGAGCCGATGACAAAACAATTTTTTTCGGCACAGCGAAAATGATCTTCAATAAACTTAGGATGCAGGATGATATCGCCGTCAACGATTACCATGTAGGGCGAGGATGATTTGGCAATGGCACGGTTGCGCGACATGGCGGCGCGAAATCCGAGATCTTCCTGCCAGGAATGGATTAATGGTACCGGAAAGTCTTTTGCCATTTCATGAATTGCCATTCTGGTGTCCTCCCGCGATCCATCATCGGCAACGATAACCTCGTTCGGTAAAACCGATTGTTTTTTTACTGACTGCAAAACTGCAGAAAGGGCTTCTTTCCAGTTGTAGGTGGTGATAATCAGGCTGATCCCGTCAACTTCACTTTTCATTCAGTTTCTTTCGTTTTTGAGAATACAATTCATACTTTAAGAAGGTGGAATAGGCTGCCGTCCAGGCAATCATCAGTCCCAAACCTCCATCCAGAAAACCTCTTTTGAAAAAGTAAATTTTGATAAACTTGATGATGGGTGAAGCAAATTTTTTAGGAAAACCAACTTTCTTCTTCTTTTTCAGCATTTCGCCGGCCATGATATCGGCATATTTGTACGAAACATCAAGGTGTTCTTTGAGCGAATAGTAGGTAAAATGCAGAAAATCACCCTTCAGAAAACTGATTTTGGAATTTTTTTTCATTTCGAAAATATCATGGGGATTGGTTCCGCCCCATGCTCCTTTGCGGGAATCGAAAAGCCGGAGTTTAGTGTCGGGGTACCATCCACCATGCCTGATCCACCGGCCACAATAGTTGGACAGGCGATTCATCCGGTAACCATCGGATTGCCAGTTTTCTTTTACTTTTATTATTTCCTGCCGGAGTTCTTCGGTTAGCGCTTCATCGGCGTCCAGCGAAAGCTGATGAGGGTATGTTGCCTGAGTAATAGCATAGTTTTTTTGCTGAATATGCCCTTCGAAAGGGTGTTCAATTACCCTTGCACCATAGGATTCGGCTATTTTACGTGTGTTGTCGGTCGAAAACGAATCCACTACCACCATTTCGTCGGCAATGTCTTTCACCGACTCAAGACACCGGGCGATGTTGCGCTCTTCGTTGAAGGTAATGATTACGACGGAGAGTTTTTGCATGAAATTACTTTTGTTAAACTTAGTTGACTTATCCCTAATATCCACGAAGAACCTAATTTAATCATCACATTTTAAACCTGTTAAAAATAAAGTGAATATAATTTCACTTGTTCTGGTTCATAACATTTTGTGAAAATCTTCTGATGATGGCAGTTTACCTTTATATTCGTCTGGTAATTGCTTACTCAAAGTGTATTTCGCAACACCAATGGGTTTATTTACAGTTCGTAAAGCATATTCAACTTCCAGACGATCTTTAAGGGGTACCAGCAGTATGCCTATGCTTGGTTTATCATCGGGTTGCTTCAATTGTTCATCAACGAGTTGCAGGTAGAAATCCAGCTTTCCCAAAAATTCGGGTTCAAATTCCTTAACTTTTAATTCAACAGCAATTAAGCATTTTAAAATCCTGTGGTAGAATAACAAATCTGTGTAGTAATCTTTTTCGCCTAATGATAAGCGGTATTGATTGCCAATAAAACAAAATCCATAGCCAAGCTCCATCATCAGACGTTTTATTTTTTCAACCATCGAATTTTCGAGTTTTTTTTCTGAAATAGGTTGATTGATGTCCAAAAAATCAAGAGAATAGACGCTTTTGATGCTTTCTTGAGTTTGTTCAATCAAATGTTCGGGTAAGGCGGCTTTAAAATTGTTTTTTGATGGATTTAGGAGGAAGTTATTATAAGCGTCAGCTTCAATCTGGTGAAGTAAAACAGCGCGACTATACTTGTTTTTAATGGTGGTTTGCAGATAAAAAATTCGTGCATTTATGTCTTTTACTTTCTGAATTATCAGGATATTGTGCCACCAGGGAACTTCAGAAACTAACTTTTTCACTGTTTCCAATTCTAATTCTGAAGCAGGCTGCTTCAGAATTTGAGAATCTGAAGCAGCTTGCTTCAGAATTGAATATTCGTTTACCAATTGCCTCATGAACCATAAGTTACGGGGCGACCAGCTAATTGCATTGCCAAGTTGATGATTTAAATCTTTACTCAACTGTTCAACAACAGATTTTCCCCAACCAAATTCTGTCTGTTTCTTTAAAATTAGCTCTCCTATACTCCAATAGAGTTGATTAGCATAAGATTGAACCGCCTGAACAGCAATAATTCTGTGGTTTTGTACCAACGTCACAACTGCGTTTAGAAATTCCTGATAAGCATGGAGGGGGATATTTTTCTGATCTTCTTTCATCTGTGTAAATTGTTTTTTGACAATAATTAGTTTTAACTACCTCCTCAACTCAAAGTTCTGCCCCAGATAAACCCTCCGCACATGTTCATCTTCAGCTAACTGTTCGGCTGTCCCCTGACGAAGGATTGCCCCTTCGAAAAGCAGGTAGGCCCGGTCGGTAATCGACAGGGTTTCGTGAACGTTGTGGTCGGTAATGAGAATTCCGATGTTTTTGTCTTTCAGTTTCGATACGATGGATTGAATATCCTCCACAGCAATTGGATCAACGCCTGCAAAAGGTTCGTCGAGCAGGATGAATTTCGGATTCACGGCCAGTGCACGGGCAATCTCCGTCCGGCGACGTTCACCTCCCGAAAGGGTGATGCCTTTGCTTTTACGCACATGATTCAGTCCAAATTCGTCCAACAGGTTCTCGAGCCGCTCCTTTTGTTCGGTTTTGGTAAAACTGGTAAACTCAAGCACGGCTTTCAGGTTGTCTTCCACACTCAGGTTTCTGAAAACGGAAGCCTCCTGCGCAAGATAGCCAATTCCCAGTTGCGCCCTGCGATACATGGGTTCACGTGTAATTTCCATGTCGTCTAACATTACTTTCCCTGCAAATGGCTTTATTAATCCCACCATCATGTAGAAAGTGGTGGTTTTGCCGGCGCCATTGGGACCCAGTAACCCAACTATCTCGCCCTGTTCCACGTTGACTGAAACATCGTTCACCACCATCCGGTGCTTGTATTTCTTAAAAATGTTCTCTGTTCGCAGAACCATTCTTGTCTTTTCTTTTTAAAGTTAATAATCAAAATCAAAACTATTCATTTAACCCCTATCCCGCCCAAAACCACACAAATAAACATCCAACCCTCTAATCTCCGCTTACTGCCTTCTGCCTACTGCCCACTGCCCACTGCCTACTGCCCACTGCCTACTGCCCACTGCTTTCTGCCTACTGCTCTCTGCCCTCTGCGCTTTGCCCTATGCTAAAACGAAAACTGCATACTCATCATCAGGCCAAATGGGGTAATGTTGGGATGATCGAGGTATGAAAGCCTCCAGATAGCATCCACACGCAAAAATTTGAAAATATTTTCGACGCCAGCACCTGCTTCAAAGTATGGTTTATCAAGGAAAGATGTGTTTTCAGGAAAAACCGAATACGTGCGGTTATTGTCCCCAATCCCCCCTGCCAGGCCTTTTATAAAAGCTACTTCACGCCATTTTAATTTGCGTAGCAACGGAACACGGTTGAAAAAATAGCCATCAAAATGATGGGTGTAGTAGGCCGAAATGTATCTGTCGCTCACGAATTCGTAATAGTTCATCAGGTTGAAGGCGTATTCGTCGAAGAAAAAGGTTTCATTGCCTTCGTGAAGTTTAAGGAGGGGGTAGGGCAGGGTTCCCCATATTCTGCCGGTTTCGAGTACATATTTCGACCAGCCAAAATTGGCCAGGTTAAACCAATGGCTTAAACGAAGCTGAAGTTTATGATATTCAAATTCACCGCCGAGCCTGTCGGGAATGCCGTAACCATAAGCAATTTCAAGGATTGGGAACTTGGCGCCGAGGCTAACCCGTTCAAACTCGCCCATCAGAAACCGTTCCTTGTATGCCAGCCGTGTGCTCAGGCGTACTTCGGTGGTGGTGAGTGCATTTTGGTCAACGGTGCTGTCGGGTGTGGGATAATATTCGAATTTTGAATCTCCGATAGGATACAAATTTCTGTGGATCACATTAAAGGTATTCTGAAAGCCATTAAACCATTCGTGTTCGTAATAAAGCCGGGTTTCGTCCACCATCGAAAGCTTGTCAGCCGGGTTTCTTCTGAAGATGAAGGCAAAGAAAAAATCTTCCCGGAAAGCATTCTGACTTGCACCCAATTGTTCGAGGTCGTATTTGAATGATCCGCCCAAAGCCCTCCGTGGATTTTTATTTAACATGTAAAGAAATCCACCGCCGTATTTCCAGCGCGAATCAAGGGTTCCGTAGGCGCCGTAAGCGTCAAACATAACTTTCTTGCTGAACTGATTGCTTGTTCGGCCTCCAAACCGCAAACGAGCTCCTTCAACAGCATTAAAACTTAACAATGAGGCATAAGGCCCGATTTCAAAATTTCCAGTCACATAATACCCGGTTGTAATCATTTGAATAATATCAATATAGGTGTTGAACCGGGGTATTGTTTTCAGGGTATCAACCATGAAGTAAATGGTTTTTTCGTCGCGGGTAAGCTCTTCATGCCGGTTTTCGATCCAGAAATTGCTTTCCTTGAGCGAGGCACTATCCTCGACAATTACATTTACCGGTCGGGAATAAAACTTGTCATCTTTTGGCTGGTTAATGAAAAAATTTCGGTAGGTGGTTGTTTTTCTTCCGAAAAATCCAAGCACTTCCTTGTTGTCTTCGATCACATTAAAATCGCCGATGGCATAGTCTTTTGTCAGGAGCCAGTATTTTCCATCTATTAAATCGAATTCTTTCGAAATCACCAGATCATTTACAAAATTCAGGTTTGCATCTCCGGCAATTTTCATTTCTATCTCCTTGATTGCAAAGGTTGTATCGTGTACCCAATAATGACCGGTGAAGGTGAGTGTTTGTTTGTGGCGGGGTTTAAACATCACTTTATAGCACCATTTGTTGCCGTGAAAAGCACTGTCGATAAGGTAATATTTGTAAAAACTTATTCCGGAATTTGCTATCGGGCTGACGAAGTTTTTCTGAAAAATTTCTATAAAATTGTCGTAAATGTTGGTATGTTGAAATTTATCACCCAAAAACTGCATCATGCTTTCGTTTTCGATGCCCGAAACCTTGGTTGCTTTAATGAATTCGATTGTGGCCCTGGGATTTCGTTTTGAATAAACTTCTGAAATTGACTCGGAAAGAAAAATAGGCAAGTAGGTTTTCCCATTAACGGTTGAGGTGTCAACGTTATCAAAAATGAACTGAAAAGGCCTGAAAATTCTTCGTTGCATGAATTTTTCGTTGATGTTGTTGGCATCAATCTGAATTTTGTTGTAGGCCTCGTATTGATATGCATCGTATTTATCCGGGTCATTCAGGGGTTTGTTGGCAATAATTTTTCTAAGCAGCACTTCGGCTGGGTTTTCACCAGCTTTGATAACTACCGTTTCGAGTTCAAAGTTGGTGGGTTCCATAATAAAATTGATGTACTGAAACTTTCCTTTTTCGACAGGTTTAACCTGTTGGATATAGCCAATAAAAGAGGCGATGAGACTATCGCCGGGATTTTTGGTTTCGATGGCATAATTACCGTCAAAACCGGTAGTAACGCCAATGGTGGTTCCTTTGAAAACGATGTTGACAAATGGTAACGGCTCTCCCGATTGGGCATCTTTGGCTGTGCCCATAATTTTTGTTGTCTGCCCAAATAATTCAGGACAGGCAGCAAGAAAAAAAACCAGCACGAATAATCCCAATGGGAAAGTAAAAAACTTCATAGGCCAAAAAACAATGTTGAATAAACAATTTTCAGCCAGTTTTTATTGTAAAATTCACCAATGAGCACATGAGCCCTGTTTTCATGGCATAAATCTGATGGATAAATTTTTTGAAAGTTCAATTTGTGCAAGAAGTAAAAAACTGATCATTTATGCCTTTTCCGGCATCATGCCATCTCAAACCCAGGCGTCTGTGAAAAAATAAAACAACATGGGTTGAATGATGACTGCTTTTAAAGAATGCCTTCTTTTAAAATATCATGAAGATGAATAACCCCCAGATATTCATTGTTTTCTGCTACCAGAAGCTGCGTGATGTTATTGGTACGCATAATATCGAGGGCGTGCGCGACAAGGCTCTCAGGTTCAATGGTTTTTGGATTTTTTGTCATTATGTCGCTGGCATTCAGCGAATAAAGCGGTTTTCCGGCGAGAAGCATCCGACGCAGGTCTCCATCAGTTATCACCCCGATAAGTTTGTTGTCTTTGATAACTGCAGTCGCTCCCAGCCGTTTTGAAGTAATTTCGATGATTGTTGAGGGAATATCCTGCTCAGCGTCAACCATAGGTTTTTCGTTTTGTGGATAAAGATCGCCAACCCTGAGAAAAAGTTTTTTTCCCAAGGTTCCGCCCGGATGGTAACGGGCAAAATCCTCGGGGGTAAAACCCCGGTATTCCAAAAGGCTGACGGCAATTGCGTCGCCCATGGCCATTTGTGCGGCTGTGCTTGATGTTGGAGCCAGGTTGTTGGGACAAGCCTCCTGCTCGACGGTGGTTTCGATAACAAAATCTACACTCCGGGCCAGGTACGATTCACGGTTGCCAACCATCCCAATCAGCTTATTCCCCGACATTTTCAGAAATGGGATCAAGACCTTGATTTCGGGCGTGTTGCCGCTGTTTGAAATACAAATGACGATGTCGTCTTTTTGAATAATTCCCAAATCGCCGTGAATGGCATCGGCAGCGTGCATAAAAACTGCCGGAGTACCAGTTGAATTCAGTGTTGCAACTATTTTTTCGGCTACAATAGCACTTTTTCCAATACCGGTGATGATCACCCGACCGGTGCTTTTGAAAATCAGTTCGATGCACCTGGCAAAATCCTCGTCGATGTAACGGGTAAGGTTGCCAATGGCCTTCGATTCGATATTAAGCGTTTGTGCAGCAATTTGTTGAATTTCCTGATAGGATAAATTCATAACCTGTTATTTAAGTAATTTTAATAAAATATTTAGCAAAAGTAGAGCAAACTCATCAAAATGAATTATTTTTATAAATCGTTTCAATGCCCGCTAAAGTGGTTTTAAATTTGGTGTTAAAAATTGTAAGAGGAATATTTAATCTTTTACAGGTTAAAAAAGCATTAAATTTGTTTTAGCCGGATTGTCCCGGTAAGTTTTTAACAATAACATTTTTATAATAACTTATTTATTAATTCGTTTGCGGTCTGCACAAAAAACTTGGCAGGTGCAGAGAATGAAAGATGAAACTAATTGGATACTATGTTTAATCAGGAAATAGCTGAAACCAAAACAGTGGATTATCCTCTTCACAAAGTGTTGAAGAGGTTTTTTGGTTTCGATAGCTTTAAGGGAAACCAGGAAGTGATAATCCGTAACCTTTTAAATGGAAACAATACTTTCGTAATTATGCCCACTGGAGGTGGGAAATCGATGTGTTATCAACTTCCTGCATTGTTACAGGACGGGACTGCCATCATTATTTCTCCGCTCATAGCCCTGATGAAAAATCAGGTTGATACATTGCGCAACTTTGGCGCTCAGGAAGGAATCGCCCATTTTCTTAACTCCTCGCTTTCAAAGCCGGAAATTATGCAGGTAAAAGAAGACCTGACCAATGGTATCACCAAATTGCTCTATGTAGCTCCTGAATCGCTCACTAAAGACGAAAATGTTGAGTTTTTGAAAGGAATAAATATTTCGTTTTACGCTATTGACGAAGCACACTGTATTTCGGAATGGGGACACGATTTCAGGCCAGAGTACCGCAGGTTGCGCCCAATCATTGAGTCAATCGGCCAGGACGTACCAGTTATTGCGCTTACTGCTACCGCAACCCCAAAAGTTCAGCACGATATTCAGAAAAACCTCAATATCCTTGATGCCACCATTTTCATGTCATCGTTCGACAGGCCAAACCTTTATTACGAAGTAAGGCCCAAGACCAAAGATGTGATAAAAGACATCATCAAATACATTAAAATAAATTCAGGAAAATCGGGGATTGTTTATTGCCTTAGCCGCAAAAAAGTAGAAGAACTTGCCGAGACACTTCAGGTGAACGGCATTAAAGCACTACCCTACCATGCAGGCCTTGACTCGCAAACCCGCAGGGAAAACCAGGATAAATTTTTGATGGAAGCTGTGGATGTTATTGTTGCCACAATTGCTTTTGGAATGGGTATCGACAAACCCGATGTTCGCTTTGTTATCCACCACGACATGCCCAAAAGCCTTGAGGGATATTACCAGGAAACCGGGCGTGCAGGCCGCGATGATGGCGAAGGAAATTGCATTACTTTTTACAGCTACGACGATATTCAGAAACTCGAAAAATTCATGAAAGGCAAACCCGTTGCTGAACAGGAAATTGCACAACAACTTCTGCATGAAACAGTTTCGTACGCCGAATCCTCCGTTTGCCGCCATCGCCAGCTATTGCATTATTTTGGTGAGGAATACAAGAACGAAAATTGCGGAGCCTGCGATAATTGCCTGCACCCTAAGGAAAAGTTTGAAGGGAAAAGATACGTTAGAATAGTATTGGATTGTATTCTTGAGGTAAAACAGCTTTTCAAAGCAAAACACATTGTAAATGTTTTGATTGGAAAAAACACAGCCGCTCTGAAATCCTATAAACATCACCGAATCGAATCGTTCGGAAAAGGAGAGGATTATGACGAAAAATTCTGGAATGCAGTGATACGGCAAGCGCAGATCGCTAACCTCATCGTCAAGGATATCGACAATTATGGGTTGCTGAAAGTAAGCAAGAAAGGACACGAATTTCTTGATCATCCTTACTCAATCATGCTAACCAAAGACCACGACTACGATAATCCGGAGGATGATGAAGAAGCAATAGCAGCATCGCACAAAACCAGTTCAGCCGACCAAACCCTGTTTGCCATGCTGAAGGATTTGCGGAAAACCATTTCACGAAAAGAAAACCTGCCGCCATTTGTTATTTTCCAGGACCCGTCGTTAGAAGATATGGCCATCCAGTACCCAATCTCGATGGACGAATTGACCCAGATAACCGGCGTTGGGGTTGGAAAAGCCCAGAAATACGGCAAACCATTTCTCGACCTGATTAAAAACTATGTTGAGGAAAACGAAATCATCCGTCCCAACGACATGGTGGTGAAATCGGTTGTAAATAAGTCGGGACTGAAAGTTTATGTGATTAAAAGCATCGACCGCAAACTTTCGCTGGAAGACATTGCTTTCACCAAAAACCTCACGTTAGACGAATTGCTTACTGAGATAGAAAGCATTGTGGCTTCAGGCACTAAAATCGACATCAATTACTACATCAACGAATACGTAGATACTTATCATCAGGAAGAAATCATCGAATACTTCAGGGAAGCCGAATCCGATTCCATTGAAGATGCCCTCCAGGAATTGGGCGAAGAAGAGTTTAATGAAGAGGAAATCAGGTTGATGAGGATCAAATTTATGTCGGAAGTAGGAAATTAAAATGAAAACTTTTGTTTCGGGCAGGCGCATTAACAATTTATTTTGCGCCTGTTTTTTTTGCTGAATCGTATGAAAAATCCAAATAGCATTTTTTTTATCCTGGCTTTAGCAGCCACATTTTTAGTCTCGTGCACCTTTGATGAACAAAAGGATGTTGTCGCAGGCTCTGCCAAGGTCATTGCCCCTGATTCTATCGTGAACATTATCACCGAAATACACCTGGCTGAGGCCATGCTTCGTGAAATGAAAACCGATTTGAAACAAAAGGAAAAAACCGCAGAAGGTCTTTATGCAGAAATTTTTGAAAAACATGCAATTACCCGTGAACAGTATGAAAAAAGCATTGAGTACTACCAGCAACATCTTGACGAATATCAGGATATTTACGAAAGGGTAATAACGCTTTTATCGCAAAAGCAGTCCGAAAATTCAGCTAACAAATAAAAAAAGCCGGCAATGGTTCCGGCCTTTAGTGATAAAGTTATTGGCTGGTTAATGCCATGCTCCCAAAATTGCACCCATAATTACAAACTGCAAGGTTACATACCCGGCATGGATTAACCATAGTTTCATCGTTTTACGCTCAAACAGGTAAATGGTTCCCAAAGCCATCGACACCCAGCCAAATCCTGCTAATCCACCATAGAGCATTCCCTGCGTCAGGGTAGATTCATTTCCCAGAAAGAAGGCAAGGTTAACCGCAATGATAAACGATAAAACAAAGGTGAGCCCAAAAACCAGCGCCATGTTTGCCTTTTTAAGATATTCCTCTGTAAATCCGTTTTCTTTCATCCATGCTTTGGCAAAAAGAAAAGGCGAATACCAAAGACCCCCAAGAACAAAACTCGATAGCGCTGCCACCAAAACTGCAAGCCAGTTAACTGAAGTTTCCATCGTAATAAATTTATAGTTTGATAAAAAGCTGATTTTTCAGCCCGAAAAATAGCGGGGCAATGTTAAACCATTGTTTGTTAAGAAGTTGTTAATGAATTTTTTTTAAGAATTCTTCACTTTTTAAATTCCTTTTCATCAAAAATCAGCGCTTCGTAGGTGTAAAGTTCAGCATCTTTCCATCCGTACCAGCCAATTCCGGCTTTATCGCGCGCGCAATGACCCAGAAATTCATCCAGCGACCATCCGGTTTGTGTTGCAACCTGTGGCAGAAAGGTTCCGGTATTGTATCCTTTTTTCATGTAAATGCCGTGTTTCCCCAACTCGATTTCATCGGAATTGCTGATTCTTTTCAAAGGCGTCAGTACCGAAATTTCGATTTCGATTTCGCTAAGTTCAGCAGCATTTACCCGGGGAAAGCGGTAATCTTTTGTTGATGCTGAAATGGCCATATTTTGAACTACCTGATAAAGTGGTTCATCAGGCACAAAACTGCCAATGCAGCCTCTCAACTGACCATCTTTATGCAGCGAAACGAATGCACCTGCCGGAGTTTTGAGTGCCTGAGAAAAACCGGAAGGGTCAACTTCAGGTGTTTGGCCTTTTTCTACATAATTTTCGATGGTTTCCCTGGCAATCTTCAGCAAAGTCACTTTGTCGGCTTCATCAAGGCTGAAATCAATGTTTTTTTCTTTCCCTGTCCTTGTCAGGGCAATTGCCCAATAGCCTACAACCCTTCGTTTATCGCCAAAACCTGCATCGCCTGAGTTTTTATATTCGATGGTCCTAATTTCAATTCCGGGTGTGTTGCCGGTAATTTCGAGGAGGGTCAGCACCGAAGTCCATCCGCAGATGCTGGTGGCAAGGTTGGGTATGTTTTTGCTTTCGTTAAAATCGATGGTTTCGAGGAATTTTTCGGGTGAATTGGTCAGAATGGCCGATGCTGTGGCCGAGTCCACTTCAATGGCTGCCTGGTAGGATGGGTAGTGCGAAAAGTCGCTGCTGATCACGAACAGGTTGTTCGGATTAAAATAAGGTTTCAGGGCAGCGGCAATTTTTTTTATTGTTTCAACCGATTGAGTTGCAATGATGATGGGAACGATCTGAAATTCATTTTTGAGATGATACTGTAAAAACGGCAACTGAACTTCGAGGCTGTGTTCGGTGGCATGGGCGTCATCTCTGAAAACGATCGATTTACAATCTTTAATGAGTTTGTTGGCCGTTTCGGTGTCCACTTTTACGGTTCCGAGCGGTGTTTCAAAATTGCCGCAGTTGTAAACCGAAGCCCCGTCGAAATAAACCCTGTGGCTCGATCCGATGAGGAAAATTCTGTCCCATTTTCCATCAGGATTTAGCTGGTTGAAAGCGCTGGCAGCTACTCCCCCCGAATAAACATATCCCGCATGTGGTGAAACGATGGCCGCCACATTTTCTCCCACCCGTGGTTTGGCATTGCCAAAAAGCATTTTCAGTTCGTCGTTCAACTCTGCCGCACTGCCCGGATAAAACTGCCCCGCCACACAAGGCTTCCGGTTGATTAGCTCGGAGTTTTGTTTCGATTGACCCTGGCACGATGTGATTTTAAACAGCATAACCGTAATGATTAGAAGATAAATACCCGTTTGTTTCATTTTTATCATTATTTTCGAATTTCAGTAATTTTCAACTGTTTTCGATCATTTTCAACAAATGTACAGGTTTCTGATAAAAAATGAAAATGTTTTACAGATTTCGGTTATAACTACCGGATTTACAGCGCTTATTGTGCAGGTGATTTTTCTCCGCGAATTTCTGAACATCTTTTCGGGAAATGAACTGGTAGCCGGAATTGTTTTGAGTTGCTGGATGTTACTCACTGCCGTTGGGTCTTACGCCGGAAAATGGTTTTCGCAAAAAGGTGATCTTAACCGAAAAATAATCCGGCTTCAGGTTGCGGTTGCACTGCTTCCTGCATTCAGCGTGTTTTCTATTTATCTGATGAAAAACCTGATGCTTCCGCCAGGAACACTGCCTGGTCCCGGCATCACTTTTTTGTTTTCATTTCTGATCATGGCTTTGTTCTGCATTTTCTCGGGAATGTTGTTCACACTTTTTGCAAGCGCTTTTTCAAAACTTTTTTACAAACCCAAAACGCACAGTGTTTATGGGCTGGAAGCCGCAGGAAGCATTGCCGGAAGCCTTGTCTTTACCTTCATTTGCCTGCAGTTTTTCGGTGTTTTTCAAACCCTGATTGTGGTAGCTGCTGCCAACCTTACCGTGGCAACGCTCATGCAGGCTTCAGCCGGTTACAGCCGCACCGGAATGCACCTCTTGATAATTACCATGCTGATGTGGGTAATTGTAAACATGTTTTTTGATTTCGACAGCCAGTCGAAATCATTGGTTTTTGGAAACCAAAGAATTGTATTAAACAAAGAAACCCCATACGGAAATATTGTTGTTACCAAAAGTGGTGAGCAGTACAATTTTTTTGAAAATGGTGTGAGCATGTTTTCAACTGATAACCTGGCAACCAACGAAGAAACCGTTCATTTTGCCCTTGCACAGACCGAAAAACCTGAAAACGTGCTGGTTGTTTCGGGTGATATTGCCGGGTTGTGGGCACAAATCGACAAATATCCCGTCGAACGTGTTGATTATGTTGAAATAAACCATGAAATGATTGTTGCAGTCAGTGCAATTACCGGGTTTTCTTTCCCTGAAAAAATGATTGCACATTATTCCGACGCAAGGCATTTTATAAAGAAAACCAAAAACCGGTACAATGCTGTTTTGCTCAATGTTCCGGCGCCGGGAAATGCAGGTTTGAACAGGTTTTTTACTGTTGAATTTTACCGGGAAGTAAAGCAAATTCTGGTGCGTGGCGGAGTAATTTCTTTTTCACTTGCCGGAGGTAGCAATTATTTAGGAGGCTCAACTGGTCTCTTGTACTCGGTTGTAGTCAGTTCGTTGAAAAGTGTTTTTAAAAATGTTCTGATCATTCCCGGGCAAACCAATTGCATCCTTGCTTCTGACGGAGAACTGACACATCAGATTACCACTGTTTTGAAGAAAAAAGGAATCGGAAACGAGTATGTAAACCATTATTATTTTGACGACCAGCAACTTGCCAGTCGGGGAACTGAACTTCTGAACCAGATCGAAAATACCAGCCAACTCAATCACGATTTTAATCCGGTTGCTTATTTTGCTGCAATCAATTACTGGCTGTCGTGGTACGGGCAGAACCTGCGAAATGTTGTCTGGCCGGTGGTTTTACTCATCCTCGTATTCCCATTTTTGCTTAAAAGGTACGCCCTGGGTATGTATGTGGCGGGATTTACAGCTACCTCACTCGAAGTGCTGGTTTTATTTGCTTTCCAGGTTTTGTTCGGTAATTTTTACCAGTCGCTGGCACTGCTTATTGCGGCGTTTATGGCAGGGTTGGCCGTTGGGGCATTTTTACCGGGCTGGCTGAAGATGTCAGTCACTCCCCGCAAATTCACAATCAACCAGGCATTGATCGGGTTTATTGCAGTGTTTTTGCCTGCGATTGTTCTTTTCCATGTAAAATGGGAAGCAGCCGAAGCCTTCATCCTTTTATTACTTTTTCTGGTGATGTTTTTTTCGGGTGTGCTGACGGCGGTTCATTTTGCCATGGCGGCCGTTTTGCAGAAAAATGATGTATCAACGGTTGCCTCAAAAATCTACAGCGCCGATTTATTGGGCTCGGCTGGTGGGGCTTTGCTGGTTTCGGTGTTAATTATTCCGTCATGTGGCCTCACAAATACGGGGTTTTTATTAGGGGCATTAAATCTGGTGGCGACTGCTCTCTTTTTCATGAAAGGAGGGTAAAGGAGCTTTTCTTCAGCAAAAAGTCACTTCTTACAATACCTTCAAAAAAAATGTACGGCAATCCGGATGTTCTTAACCAGATTTTTCTACAAAAAATCATTGCATTAGGCCAACAGGTGTTCTATCAGTATTTTAATACCTATTCCAATGAGGATCAATCCGCCAATGATTTCAACTTTTTTCCCGAAAAGGGCGCCCGTTTTCTTTCCAATAAACACACCTGTCATGGAAACCATAAAAGTGAAAAATCCAATAATAGCAACAGATAGCAGGATGTTGGTATTGATGAAGGCAAAACTAACACCCACCACCAAAGCATCGATGCTGGTTGCAACGGCAATGCCAATTAAAACATTTAATTTCAATGGATTAAAGGACGATTCGCCATGAGAGTTTTCAAAGCTTTCCCAAATCATTTTTCCACCGATGGCGGCCAACAGTAAAAATGCAATCCAATGATCAAATTCTTTTATCAGATCTTTGATTTGCAAACCCAAAAACCAGCCAACAACCGGCATCAACGACTGAAAAACGGCCAAAACAATGGCGATTTTCATTGCCTGCACAAATCTGATTTTTGCGAGCGAAAGGCCCGTTGAAACCGATACTGCAAGCGTATCACCGGTTAATCCCAGCGCAATGAGCGAAATGGTGAGTATTTCCATCTGAAAAATTACTTTGAAATATCTGTTTCTTTGATCAGAAAATGCCGTCATCCATCCCAAAAAGTCGGCCTTCAGCGATAGCATCGCCTGGAGCGATACTATCGCCTTGCTTTTCCCGGAACGATATTATCGTTTTCAGCGAAGGTATCGCTAATGCAGTGGCTAATCTGCTGTAACCCGCATTATGAAATCGGTTAGCCGCATTTCGTCCTGGGCGCCGGTTTTCATATTTTTTACCGAGAGGATGTCGCGCAGCATTTCGTCGTTGCCGCACAAAACCACATAGGGAACTTTCTTTTTATCGGCGTAAGCCATTTGTTTTTTCATTTTGGCAGCTTCGGGGAACATTTCGGCATTAATGCCGGCTTTGCGCAGCTTTTGCAGGATTTGCAGGTTGTATTGTTCGGTTTCTTCGCCAAAATTCACGAAAAACACCTGTGTGGTGGTTTCGCCGGTTTCGGGGAACAGGTTGAGTTCGTTCAGTACGTCGTAAATACGGTCGGCGCCAAAAGAGATTCCGACGCCTGAGGTGCCGGGCATTCCAAAAATTCCGGTAAGGTCGTCGTAGCGCCCGCCACCGCAAATGCTGCCAATTTGCACATCACGGGCTTTCACCTCGATGATGGCGCCTGTATAATAGTTCAATCCGCGGGCAAGGGTCAGGTCTAACTGAACTCCGGCGGTTAGCCCAAGTTGTGGAACCCGGCTAAGAATGAAATTCATTTCTTCGATGCCTTTTTTGCCGGTTTCAGAATTTGCCAGCAGGTTTCCCAATAATTCCATTTTTTGATGATCTGAACCGGTCATGGTGAGGATGGGTTGCAGTTTTTGAATAGCTGAGGTGGCAACACCTTTTTCGGCCAATTCTTCGTTCACCTTTTCGAGTCCGATTTTGTCCAGTTTATCGATGGCGACGGTAATGTCGGTCATTTTTCCGGATTCGCCGATGGTTTCGGCAATTCCGGCCAGTATTTTCCGGTTGTTGAGTTTTATCTCCACCCCAACTTTTAGCCTTTCGAAAATATCGTCGATCATCTGAATCAACTCCACCTCGTTCAGGAGTGAGTCGCTCCCGATCACGTCCACGTCGCACTGGTAAAACTCGCGGTAGCGCCCTTTTTGCGGGCGGTCGGCGCGCCAGACAGGCTGAACCTGGTAACGTTTGAAAGGAAAATTAAGTTCGTTCCGGTTTTGCACCACGAAGCGGGCGAAAGGAACCGTAAGGTCGTAACGGAGACCCTTTTCCGAAATTTTTCCTGCAATTTGCACCGGGTCTTTCCCGGCTAAATCTTCATCTTTAACCTGGCTTAAAAAATCACCCGAATTGAGGATTCTGAAAAGCAGCTTGTCGCCCTCTTCGCCATATTTTCCCAACAGGGTGGAAAGGTTTTCCATGGCAGGCGTTTCGATGGGCAGATAGCCGTAAAGCTGAAATACTCGTTTGATGGTGTCGAAAATATAATTCCGTCTCACCATTTCTTCGGGCGTAAAATCCCGTGTTCCTTTAGGAATGGAAGGTTTTTGAAGTGACATCTTTTATTTTTTTTACTGATTACTTTTTTTCAACCAATTTTTCTGAACTGTTGAACAGAACCATGTATCCAATGATTCCGGCTATTAATGATGAGAACAATATTCCGATTTTAGCCACTTCGATGTTGTAGGTATTAGTGGCAAAAGCCAGATTGTTGATGAAAATTGACATGGTAAAACCAATTCCTCCAATAAATCCAACACCAATAATCTGTTTCCACTTCACGCCTTCCGGCAAGCTTGCAACTTGAAGTTTTGTTGCAAGCCAGGTAAAAAATGCAATCCCGACAGGCTTTCCAAGAACAAGACCGGCAAAAATACCCACTGAAATTGGGTTTCCGATATCACTCATCAACTCACTTTTAAAAATTAGCCCGGCATTGGCAAACGCAAATACCGGGATGATAAAATAAGCTACCCACGAATGAAGCGAATGTTCGAGGCGTAAAAGCGGCGAAACAGCGTGTGTGCAGTTATCTTCGATGGTGAAAATGGCATTGACCAGTTTTTTTGATTTTTTCGGGTCATCGGGGTCAGCCTCCCGTTCATCTTTCAGGCGGTTGAGCAGCGATTCGTTGGAACTGATGCATTCGTTGACGTTCCTTTTAGCTTTTCCGGGAATGGCGATGGCCAGCAGCACACCGGCAATAGTTGCGTGTACTCCGGATTTCAGCAATGCAACCCAAAGGAAAAATCCAAGAAAAAGATAAATCGAAATACGATAAACTTTTAAGGTGTTTAGGGTGATTAACACACCAAAAATTGCTGCTGCAGTAATGAGCGCACCTACCGACAATTTGGACGTGTAAAAAAGTGCAATAACCGTTACTGCACCCAGATCGTCAACGATGGCAAGGGCTGTGAGAAACAGCTTGAGCGATACCGGAACCCGGCTGCCCAACAAAGTAAGAATTCCCAGCGCAAAAGCAATGTCGGTGGCCATCGGAATGCCCCAACCGGAAGCACCTTCACCGTTGAAATTGAACACAGTATAAAACAGTGCCGGAACAGCCATTCCTCCAATGGCTGCAAATGCTGGTAGTGCCGCTTTTCTGAATGTGGATAGTTCGCCTGTCATGGTTTCACGTTTTATTTCCAAACCTACCAGCAGGAAAAAAACAGCCATCAGCCCGTCGTTGATCCACAAAATGAGCGGTTTGTCAATGCTGAAACCTTCAACAGCTAATGTTATTTTCTTTTGAAAAAAACCAAAATACAAATCCGAAAAACCCGAATTGGCAACGATAAGCGCAACAATGGTTACAAAAATGAGCACAATGCCGCTGAAGGCCTCCATTTTCACAAACTTGTTCAGAGGGCTGACAATTTCGTAAAGAAGTGGTTGTTTCCGAAAAAAGGTGTTTATTTTCATAATGTGTTAAATGTATTGAATATCAACCTGTTTGAGCAAACTTTTCATGTAGGGAATAACCTCCGGATCGCCTTCTGCCGGGGCCCACGGGGCTACATTTTTGGTAACCCCCGGAATAAAAGGTCCTTCCTTGATTTCGTAGGCCACCGAGTTGGATTCAAGGGAAAAAAGGGTGTGATAGGTCCTTGGTGGAATTTCAACACCGTATTTTCCTTCGCGTGCATCCAGGATGGCGTGGTCGGCTATGTTTCCGTTTTCATCAAAATTAAACACTACAAATCTTCCACGCAGCGCCAGAAATACCTCGAAACGATCCGGATTTTCGTGTTTGTGAGGTTGAATGTAAGTCCAGGGCTCCATCGCGTTAAGCAAGCGATTGATGGTATCCTCGTGGTTTGGATGAAAATTGTAGTTCATCCGCAAACGCGGAATACCCCTGGCTTTGGCAGTTGTCTGGTTTAATAATTCATCGTCGATTCTGATCATTGCAATGAAATTTGCGCAAAAATAGGAATATTCCAATTCTTGATGACGGGGTTGAGGTTGGGTAAAAGAACCTGGTAGATGATGCTTTTGTGAAGTCCTGGCATAAGTGGTTTTAGTTATAGCATCCCATTTTTAGCGGTAGCATCGCCTGGAGCGATACTATCGCAGTCAGCGGGTTTTGGCGATATTGGTGGTTGCAATGATCATTTTTTTACTTTTATCGAAAAAATCAGACTCATGAAAATTTCGACAAGATTCCTCGACAAAGATTTTGAAAATCCGTTTATTCTTGCGTCAGGGCCACCAACTGCCACAGCTGCCATGATACGTAAAGGATTTGAAGCCGGTTGGGCAGGAGCGGTTATCAAAACTTTAGACCCTGAGCCGGTAATTAACCTGAAAAACCGTTTTGCCAGTCTTAAAACCGGAAAACGGATTTATGCTTTTAAAAACATCGAGCTTTTAAGTGAAACCAGCCCACAGCAATGGTTTGATGATATTTACAAACTGAAAAAGGATTTTCCTGAAAAAATCATTATCGGCAGTGTGATGGGTAATGCGGGAAACAAGGAACAGTGGATTTCGCTTACAAAAGGCTGTCAGGATGCGGGCGCCGACTTTGTGGAACTGAATTTTTCGTGCCCGCACGGTTATCCCGAAAAGGGGATGGGCAGTGCCATCGGGCAAAATCCTGCTTTTTCGGAACAGATTACCCGGTGGGTGAAAGAATCGTCTGAAATTACCATACCTGTTATTCCAAAGCTTTCGGCAGCCGTTACTGATATTTCATGGATTGGCGAACATGTAAAAAATGCAGGCGCCGACGGCATTTCGGCCATCAACACCATTCCATCGCTGATGGGCTTTAACCTGAAAACCCTTCAGCCATTAGCCTCGGTGGATGGATACACCACACCGGGAGGTTTCTCCGGACCGGCAATTAAACCCATTGCCCTGCGATGTGTAAACGATCTGGTAAAATCGCCGGGCTTGCCGGTGATGGCCGGCGGAGGCATTTCCTCAGGATATGATGCTGTCGAATTTCTTCTGTTAGGCGCTCCGGTAACGCATGTATGCACCGAAGTTATGCTTCATGGTTACGATATTTTGGTAAAAATGAAAAAGGAATTATCGGAATTTATGGGCTGGCATGGTTTTGAAAATGTTGCGGACTTCGTAGGAAAGGGGGCGTCAAGTATTAAGCATTTTTCGGAACTGAGCAAGGATTTTGACGTGAAATTCAGGATTATACAAGAAAAGTGTAACCATTGTGGCAATTGTTACGTTTCATGCCGTGATGCCGCTTACCAGGCCATCCAAAAAACGGAAGGAAAATATTGGATAAATTTTGAAAAATGCACCGGCTGCTCGCTTTGTTATCAGGTGTGCCCAACCGAAGCAATTGAGCCTGAAAAGGTATCGTAACCATTTATAAATAAACCGAATAACTGTATGAAGAAACCGGGTTTTATGTTTTCCTTGCTGTTTTTTGCCACCTTATCGGGGGTGTTTGGTCAAACTGGTTTTTATACACAAACCATACGCGGCAAGGTGCTCGACAAAGTCAATCAATCTCCTTTGCCCGGAGCAACGGTGATCATTCCGGGAACCGACCCGTTAATGGGTACTTCAACAGATGCGGACGGCAATTTCAGACTCGAAAAAATTCCTGTCGGACGTGTTGATCTGCAGGTTTCATTTATCGGTTATAAAACTGCAAACCTTAATAATATGATGCTTACATCAGGAAAAGAGCTTGTTTTAAAAATTGATCTTGAAGAAAGCTACATCATTGCATCAGAGGTTGTGATAAAAGCCGAGGCTGAAAAAGAAAAACCCATTAACAAAATGGCCACCGTAAGTGCAAGATCGTTTTCGGTGGAAGAAACCAGCCGTTATGCCGGCAGCTACGGCGATCCTTCTCGTATGGCATCCAATTTTGCTGGTGTTACCCTTATCGACGATTCAAGAAACGACATCATCATTCGCGGAAACTCGCCGCTTGGTTTGCTCTGGCGGCTGGAGGGTGTTACCATTCCCAATCCAAACCATTTTGGCTCTTTGGGAACAACCGGAGGGCCTATCAGCATCCTGAACAATAACCTGCTTGCCAACTCCGATTTTTTTACCGGTGCTTTTCCGGCTGAATATGGCAATGCTACCTCGGGAGTTTTTGATTTGCAAATGCGGCCTGGCAACAACGAAAAACACGAACATACTGCACAGATTGGTTTTAATGGTTTTGAGCTTGGCGCTGAAGGTCCTTTCAATAAAAAACACAATTCATCATACCTGGCGGCCTACCGGTTTTCAACACTTGAAGTTTTTCATGCCCTGGGCATCGATTTCGTTGCCGGCAGCTCAATTCCCGAATACCAGGATTTTTCATTCAAACTGAATTTCCCAACCAAAAAATGGGGAAAATTCTCTGCTTTCGGGATCATGGGAAAAAGCAATATCAAACTATACGACAGCGAAAAGGAGGAAGATGAATTTTCGTTTGGAATGGCCGGCACCGACACCGATTATGAATCAAAGATGGGAGCTGTCGGCATTTCAAACACCTATTTTTTTAATCCCGATACCCGGCTGAAAACCAATCTGTCGTTCCAGTTAGCCGAAAGCATTGCAGCCATTGATTCAATTAAAAGCATCGACCCGCTTGAGAAAATGGATTTTTATTTCTCCGACTTTCGTGAAATTACATACTCGGTATCCTCACACTTGTCGCATAAATTCGATAGTCGCGACAACATCGCTGCCGGGCTGATCTGTGAATTGTTCGATACGTATTATGTTGACAGCGTTTTTGATGAGAACATTTTCAAAATCCGAACGAATTCGGAAGGCTATCTCGGACTTTTTCAAACTTATATTCAATGGCAACACAGGTTTTCTGATGTTCTCACGCTCAATAGCGGTGTGCACCTTCAGCAGTTTTCGCTGAACAGCAGCTTGGCGCTGGAGCCAAGGGCTGGTGTGGCATGGGACTTCCTTCCCGATCATACCCTGAGTTTTGCTTATGGCCTTACCAACCAAACCCAGCCCAAGATGAACTATTTTACCAGAACAAAACTTCAGGATGGATCGTTTGTGGAAACCAACCGCGATATGGGTTTTTCGAAAAGTCACCAGTGGGTACTGGGGTATGATTATCATTTTCCGGGGCCGATGCGTATAAAAATTGAAAGCTATTACCAGTACTTATACAAAATTCCTGTAAAGGAAAGCCTGCCTGAATTTTCGATGCTGAATGAGGGCGATTTTTTCGCCATCACCCTCGAAGACAGCCTTGTAAACCAGGGAACCGGCCACAATTACGGACTTGAACTTACCCTGGAAAGGTTTCTTAACAACGGCTACTATTTTCTGTTTACCTCTTCACTTTTCGATTCAAAATACCGAGGATACGATGAAGTGCTGAGAAACACGGCATTTAACGGAAATTTTGTTTTCAACCTGCTGGGTGGCTACGAATTCAGGATCGGGAAAAACAACACCCTCTCGGCCAATCTCAGGTCGGTGTATGCCGGCGGCAAGCGCTATACACCCATCGATCTGGAGGAATCTGTTCGTAAAAACCGCACAGAATATGACTGGTCGCAGGCCTACGAGTTGCAGTACGATCCTTATTTTACACTGGATTTGCGAATCAGTTTCAACATGAACATGAAAAAACTCGACCAGGAACTGGCCATCGAAATTAAGAATGTGACCAACCACCAAAACATTTTCCAGCAGATTTACAACCCGTTAACGGGCGAAATCAAAACCGATTACCAGCAGGGATTTTTCCCGATGATGTTTTTCAGGGTAAGATTTTAGGAAACCGCATTTTTGAAGATGAGTTGTGGCTGATTATGAATTTTTAAATTCAGCCAGAAGTGGAAAAATTTTTGGGTTTTGGCTGGGTTGAGGCCATAATCTCAATAATTATGGGGTAAAATCGGGAACAGCGACGAGGATTTTTTTATTAAATTACTTTAATGATCCCAGAAACTAATGAAGATGAAAATGATGATGGCAAATATGCCAAGCAATGAAACCAGAAAAAAGTAATCGGCAATTTTTTCAAACTTCTGCTCCATTTTAAACTTTTCCGTTCTGATAGAAACAAAAGATAAGACAGATGAAATGGTTAAAAGCAGAGCAATAACTGAGGTAAATTCATCAACCAGATTGTTTTCGGTTTTGTCGCCAAGATGAAGCGAAGTGATGATGAAAAGACAGAAACCCAGCAGGTTTGCCGATGTACTAAGTATATGTTGCGATGTTTTATTTGCCATGCTCAGTTTTTTTTTGATGCAAATAAACATTTTCCTGACTGAATTATTTTTCTGTCGCCGGCATTTTTAATTACTTTGCCAAGTCGAACTTACTATTAAAAACTTAAATTACTATTTATGAAGCATGTTCAATTTTTTATTTTGACACTATTGTTGTTTAGCCAGCTGATGGTATCAGCAGCCTGGCTTACCAACGAACCACAAACCATCACTCAGCCTGATGGAACAATTATTACCTGCCTGGCCACTGGTGATGAGTTTTACAACTGGCTGCATGATGACAAGGGTTTTACCATCATTCAAAATCACGAAAATGGTTTTTACACATATGCTGTTATCGAAAACGGCATGTTAAAACCTTCTGCATTTGTTGTTGGTGAGGTTGACCCGGTGGCTGTTGGTCTTATGCCCTGGATAAACATCAGTCCGGAAAAAATGCAGCAAAAACGGGCGGATTTCCTGAAAACACAGATGCCAGTTCCACCAACAAACCCCGGTTACAAACCTTACAGAAGCGGTCGGAATATAGGAACCCTTAACAATCTGGTGGTTTATATCCGTTTCAGCGACCAGACTGAATACACCGAAGACACTACCCTTTTTACCAATATGTTCAATAACACGGAACCAGGGTACAGTTCCATGTTGAATTATTTCCGTTTTGCATCTTACAACAAGCTTTCCGTACCTTCGTTTTTTTACCCGGTTCCACCGGCCAATACGGTGATTTCGTATCAGGATATTTATCCAAGGGCATATTACATGCCTTACGATCCTATTACAAATCCACAGGGTTACCAGGAAGGTGAGGTAGCTGCCAGGGAGCATGCATTGCTGAAACGTGCCATACTTTACGTTGAAGCTGAGGTACCCGATGATTTGGACATCGATTATAACAACGACGGCAATGTTGACAACATGGTTTTTATTGTAAAAGGAGCCACCACAGCCTGGGCAACACTGCTCTGGCCACATCGTTGGGTACTCTACAGTCAAAATGTTTATATCAACGGAAAAAGGGTTTACGATTACAATTTCCAGATTCAAAATCATCTCACATCGAGTGGTAACGGAGTTTTGTGCCACGAAATGAACCATTCGCTTGGAGCTCCCGATCTCTACCATTATACTTCACAACCTGTTGATGCGGTGGGTGATTGGGACGTAATGTGTGCCAATCACAACCCGCCCCAGTTGATGGGCGCCTACATGAAATACCGTTACGGCCAGTGGATTGATGAGATTCCTGAAATTACCGAGTGCGGAACTTATACTTTAAACCCCTTAACCTCAGAGTTTAACAATTGCTTCAAAATTGCGTCTCCCAATTCGGTCACCGATATTTTTGTACTCGAATACCGGATAAAAGATGGAACATTTGAAGGAACATTGCCTTCATCAGGCCTGATCATTTATAAAATAAATCTGCTTGAGGAAGGAAATGGAAATGCCCAGGGACCCCCTGATGAGGTGTATATTTATCGTCCCAACGGAACACTCACTGTTAACGGGAATCTCAGTCAGGCAGCTTTTGCAGCTGATTTTGGAAGAACTGAGTTTAATGACAACACGAATCCACAGGGCTTTTTGTCGAATGGTCAACCTGCCGGAATGGATATTTTTAACATTGGCGAACTTGGTCAGACCATCACTTTTGAAGTGAACCTGAAAAAACCACCGGTTGCTGATTATTCTGTTTCTGCCAGTCTGATTACCGAAAACTGCAGTGTTGATTTTACTGACCATTCGGTTTGTGAAGTCGAAAACTGGTTGTGGACATTTGAAGGCGGGCAGCCGTCAACATCGGATCAACAGCATCCTGAAGGAATTTTGTATCAAAACGCTGGAGTTTATGATGTAACCCTTACTGTAACCAACCAATATGGCAGCAATACCAAAGTTTTCGAAAATATGATCACGGTCAGCACCAGTTCAATGCCGGAAGTTCACTTTATGGCGGCTGATACAATGGTTTGTACAGGCGGAACTGTAAATTTCATGGATCAGTCCCTGGTTTGTCCAACCGGCTGGCTGTGGGAAATCTCACCCTCGGGCTTTGAATTCGTGAACGGGACTTCAGCAACATCTCAAAATCCTGAAGTGTTGTTCAGCCAATCGGGATTATTTTCAGTAACACTCACAACAACCAATGCCAATGGTAGCGCTGCGCTTACCAAAGAGAATTACATTTTTGCCGGAGGCATCAACTCACCGGCATTTGTAGGCACATTTGAATCGGTTACCCTTGAAGATGCCGGCTGGACGGTGGAAAATCCTGATAACGGCGTCACCTGGTCGGTGTGGAATGTTGAAGGAAGTGGTGCCGGAAATAAAGCAGCGGGCATTAATTTTTACAATTATTACGCTTTCAACCAGCACGACAGGCTCATCAGCCCGCCAATAAACATGTCGGCTGCCGGCAATTATTTTCTGAATTTTAAACATGCTTATGCACGCACCAATCTAACATACACCGATTCACTTGTTGTAAAAATTTCGCTCGATTGTGGTGATACCTGGATAAGGTTGATGTCGGTTGCCGACGATGGTTCAGGTAATTTCGTAACACGTGAACCACTTAACCAGAGTTTCATCCCTCAAACACCCGAGGATTGGTGTGGCCCCGGTTTTGGCGCCGATTGTTATTCAATTGATGTTTCCATGGCAGCTGGTCATGAAAACGTAAAAATCATGTTCGAATCAGTGAAAATTATTGGCAACAACCTTTTTATCGATGATGTTAGGGTGGATATGCTTGAAAATACTGGAGAAACTGTTGTAACTTCCGGCAGTATTTTTTCCGTTTATCCGAATCCTTCAACCGGAATATTTACGGTATCAATCAACTCAGATGCTGATTCGCGTTTGCAGATATTAAACGTTCAGGGTAATGTTGTTTTTGATGAATTAAACGCTTCAGCTAAAACCAACAGAACCATAAATCTGTCAGATTTTCCTGAAGGAGTTTACCTTGTAAGGCTTTTCGGGAGCGAATTTTCGGAAACGAAGAAAGTAGTTTTGAAAAGGTAAGTTTCTTTCGTTATCAGGAATTTATGTAATAAAAAAAACCTAACAGCCCCGCACGGAAGGGGCTGTTAGGTTTTGGTGTATTCCTGAACAGCATCAACCCTTTTTGGCATTTTCGGTGCTTTGTACCTTCTCCAGAATTTATATTTTGTTAATGAGGTGTAGATTATCAGTTTTTCAAAATAAGGAAAGCGCATCAGGTAATGCATCACCTGGTAACCTGCCCAAACAACAGCAAGGCCAATTTCCGAGCCGGCAAGGGTTTCAAGCAATCCGGCCTGCCAGCTTTCGCTGTTCATGCTGAAAATTTTTATTCCATAAAATTCTTTTGCGATCCAGGGAACAATCACCCCTAATATCAACCACCAAATCAGGGCTGTAAAACCCTGTGCCGTTTCGATGGCGCGTTCGGGGCAGGTGTTCATACAACGCATGCAGCTTTCGCAGCGAAACGTCCAGAAAGGCCTGCTATCAACCATTCTGATGGCATTCACGGGGCATTGTTTAAAGCAAAGCTCACAGCCGTTGCAGTTTTTGGATGCAACAAAAGTTTTGGCAATTCCAAACCTGCCAATAAAATAATAGCCAAGCGCGATGGGGGCAACAGCCAGGTCGAAAGGTGTTGAAAGCAGGGCTTTGTATTTGGTTTTTCCTGAAAGAATCCGTTCTGAAAATTTTTTTGTGATCCGTTCACACCTTTCAAAAATGGAGGTCACAACTTTTTGCTTCACACCGGGATGCAGCGAAATCCAGTTTGACGGCAGGTCCATCGGCTGCATGCCTACAATCCTGTAACCTTTCAAAAAAAGCATCATTGCCGGGAAGAATTGAGCCAGACCGCTCAGCCCGGGAACAAACAATTTCGATAATTTTAGTCCAGCCCTTGTATTGAGGATGAAAACACAGGTATTTTTCCTTCGTGGAAATTTGTAAATAAATTTCAACATGATGGGAGGCAGGTTAAAACCATGTGTTGGCGAAAAAAAACCAATCAGGGTTTTGCCTTCAACTGCAGGAAGAGTGATTTCAGTAAACCGGTCAATATTAACAATTATTGTATTAATCCCTTGTAAACGTGCAACATCGGCAAACCATTCCGCCGCTCTTTTTGCATTGCCCGTTCCTGAGAAATAATAAATGATGAGGTTTTTATACATGATAATTCTCCATAACCTTGTGTGCAAAGGTTGGACTAATTTGGTTCATGCCAAATAAAAAAAGGCTTTGTCAGAATTTTAAATCAAAAATTCACCGTCACTAAGTTGAACCTGCGAGAAAACACCCAGATGGAATGCATCGAAGGGCGTGATGTTTTGAATTTCAAATTTGGTTTTAGGCTGATCTTCCGATTGAAACACCCTGAATGTAAGTTTTTTGCTTTGAAGATAATTCGTGACGATGCGACTGTATTTATTTTTCACCTCAATAATGGTTGCTGCATTTTCCATTGCCTGTTTCTTAAAAATTGCAGCCGTAAAGTTAAAACCGTGAATACAGAAGCATGTTAAGCCAACATTAACTTTTTGTCAATTTTATTAAATGTTGCTAATCAATTTATTGAATAATAGAGAAATGGTATCCTGGCCACTTTGTTTATCATCCGTGGTTCATCAATCGTAAAGTTTCAGGAATTCAAATGTATTTCCCTGCCAGTGAAGATATTTCATAAAATCTTCAAAAGCAATCACCACCGAAAATGTGTTAATGTTTGGATGAAAGCTGATTTTGGTTGATGCTTGTAAATTTTCGTCAAGAAAAAGATG
The DNA here is from genome assembly GCA_937950125.1 of uncultured Bacteroidota bacterium. Lineage (GTDB taxonomy): Bacteria > Bacteroidota > Bacteroidia > Bacteroidales > 4484-276 > CALFEP01. The sequence continues at coordinate 2,487 of CALFEP010000039.1, read as the reverse complement.
GACGTGTTTGTCGGTATCGTTAATCAGCCCAAACGGAGACACGGAACCGGGTTCGAGCCCAAGGTATTTTTTCATCCGTTCGGGAGACGCAAATGATAGTTTGCCCTGTTTTAGCCGCTTTTCCAGGTCATGAATGTCCAGATCGCGGACGTGTTTTACAATCACCAGGTAGTGCCTGTTACCTTTGTGATTCCTGAAAAAGAGGTTTTTGCAGTGGGTGGCATCAATTTTATCCCAATATTTTAGCGCTTCCTCAATGGTGGGCAATGGCGGATGTTCGTAAATTTCGTAAGCAATACCCAACTGTTCAAGGGTTTCTAAAACCGCATCTTTCTGTGTTTTCATATCACAAAAATAAATGAACTCCCGAAAACAGAACCAAGTTTGCTGTTTTTGACAAGATAAAAAAATACTTTTGCCTTGTAAACTTTAGGATAAAATGAATTCGATTTGTGTATTTTGTGGTTCCAGCGTTGGCCGCAACGGGCTTTATGCCGAAAAAGCCAGAAAACTTGGGAAAGAATTAGCTGAAAGGAAAATAACCCTGGTTTTTGGAGGAGGAAACATTGGTGTGATGCGCGAAATAGCCGATAGCGTTATGGAATCAGGCGGACAGGTTATTGGCGTGATGCCTAAACATATTGTGGATAAGGAAATTGCTCACCAGAACATTACCAAACTGCACATTGTGGGAAGTATGCACGAGCGAAAAGCCCTGATGGCCGAGCTTTCCGACGCATTTATTGCCCTGCCGGGCGGATTTGGAACACTCGATGAGATTTTTGAGGTGATGACCTGGAACCAGTTGGAAATCATTAATAAACCCACGGCTTTGCTTAATGTTGACGGATATTTCAATCATCTGCTCAGTTTTATTGATCATGCCGTGGGCGAAAGGTTTGTACGCCGTGAACATCAGCAAAACCTGGTTGTTGAAGAGGACGAAGTAAAACTGATCCAAAGGCTTGAAGATTTCAGACCTGTGAAAGCTGATAAATGGATTGACCGCCTGAAAATGGATCTGATTTAATACAAAAGCCATGATAATCATCGGAATTACCGGAACATTGGGAGCAGGTAAAGGGACAATTGTTGAATACCTTGTTCAGAAAATGGGATTTCAGCATTTTTCGGTACGTGGATTTATTTCTGAAGAAATCCTCAGAAGAGGACTTGCGGTAAACCGGGACACCCTAACCCTGGTGGCCAATGATTTACGGGCAAATCATTCTCCCTCCTGGATTGTTGATCAGCTTTTTGCGCAGGCTTTGAAAACCGGCAAAAACTGCGTCATCGAAAGTATCCGCACACCGGGTGAGGTGGTAAGTCTGCGCCAGAAAGGGCAATTCATCCTTTTTGCTGTGGATGCCGACCCAAAACTGCGGTTTGATAGAATTAAAAAACGCGGCTCCGAAACCGATCAGATTGATTTTGACACTTTTCTGAGTAACGAAAAACGTGAAATGGAAAGCGCCGATCCGAACAAACAGAATATTGGCAAAGTAGTTCAAATGGCTGATTTTGTGTTTACAAATAATACTGAAATCAGCCATTTGGAGGAAAAAGTAGAAGCGGTTTTGGTGAAGTTGCAAATTTCGAAAGACAAAAAGCAAAATGCCTCATTATCATAAAAATATTCACGTATCCCATGAGGCGCTTACCAAATAATTAAGTCACAGGTTTTTGTGTAACATCAGAAAACATTAGAATGGAAGAACTCAGTCAGACTCCGGCACCCAAAGAGAAATATGTACGCCCATCGTGGGATCAGTATTTTATGGAACTGGCCAACACCGCAGCCAAGCGAGCCACCTGCGACCGCGGAAGAAGCGGATGTATCATTGTCAGAGACAAACATGTTCTGGTTACTGGTTATGTAGGTTCCCCGCTTGGCCTGCCCCATTGCGATGAAGTAGGCCATTTGCTCAAAAAAGTTACCCACGAAGACGGCCATGTTACCCAACATTGTGTAAGAACCGTACACGCCGAACAAAACGCCATTTGCCAGGCAGCAAAACTGGGCATATCGCTTGAAAATGGAACCTTGTACTGTAAAATGACCCCCTGCCGTACTTGCGCCATGCTCATCATCAATTGCGGAATAAAACGGGTTGTGTGCGAAATGAAGTACCATGACGGGCAGGAGTCAGAAGAAATGTTCAAACAGGCTGGTGTAATACTCGATTTTTTCAGCGGGCGGGTAGTGGAATACGAGAATCAGTAGCTTTTTTATTATGTTTGATATGAACCAAGCTACTGTTTTTAAGATATTTACAATTAATACTATTTTATTAAAAATAATAATTTCATTCCTTCGTCAACTGTTTCAACCTTCCCTGGTACGATTGCCAGTAATTACGTTTCGTGCTTTCGTCCAAAAATGAAGCCATTACCAGTTTTTCTACTGAATCTGATAGTGTTAGCATACTGGAAAACAAATTGTTAAACATCTTTCCGGCTATTCCTGCCATTTCAGCAAGTTTTGCA
>CALFEP010000038.1 GCA_937950125.1 uncultured Bacteroidota bacterium | reverse complement strand
TATTTGCCCTTTCGGGAGTTTCAGGCGAGGTCAGTCTTTCGGTTATCGATCCTTTCGGCAGGCAGATCATTTCTGAAAAACTGATTTTACCTTCTGAAATCAATCTTTCCAATTATCCTAAAGGTGTTTATTTCATGAGCCTGAAAACCGGTGATAAAGAGTTCTTTGAAAAACTGATTATTGAATAGTGAAACCCGTTTAACGGCAGAAACCTAACAGGTCTCAAAGACCTGTTAGGTTTTGGTCCCAAAAACAAAACAATTGATTTTCACCCATTTGGTTGTGAATCAACCATGAAAATACTCATTAATCAAAATTTCGGATGAACGAATTTTCTTTCTTAAAAATATTTTGAAAAAAAACGATCTCTATTTAACTGATAAACAGACTTTAAGAGGTTAAAAACTATTTCATTCAAAATTTTATTCCTTTTGGTATGTATCTTGGCTTACCCCTTTAAAAAAACACATTAACCAATAAGAAAGGAGCTCAAAATGAGAAATTTAGTACAAAAAACGCTTTGCAGCATGATTGCAGCTCTTTTCCTCTGCATTCAAACTGTAGAGCCGGCCACCTACACGGTTACCAACACTGGTGACAATGGTGGCGTTAATCCTGCCCCCGGAGCAGGAACAGGAACCTTGCGCCAGGCCATTATTGACGCAAACCTGTTGACTCCGGGAATTTTTGATATGATTGTTTTTAACATCGGCCCGGGAGGATTTCAATCCATTCAACCATTGACACAATTACCCGATTTGACCGATGTTGCCGGCACATTGATCGACGGTTTTACACAACCCGGAGGCGCCGGCGCCGGTTCAAATCCTCCAGCAACAGCAACGCTACTTATCGAAATTAACGGATCGTTGTGCCTGCCACCCCTGAATCCTGCTCATGGTTTTGTTTTACGATCACCAAACAATACCATCCGCGGACTGATCATCAACAGGTTTAGCCGGGATGGCATACTCATTCCGGTTTTGCCAACAGGAGTGAGCAATAACCTGGTTTACTGTAACTTTATTGGAACTGACCAAACCGGAAATATCAATATGGGTAACGGTTGGGACCTCAGCCAGCTTTGGGCAGGCGTGTATATCGGTTCGCTGGGTATGGGAACTGCCTTTCAGAATGTTATTGACGGAAACCTGATTTCAGGAAATTATGCCGAGGGAGTAGGCATTATGAGCTGCCCCACCGACGTGGATGTTTTTCAAAACCAGGTAATCAATAATTACATCGGAACCGACATTACGGGCATGTTGCCTTTGGGAAATGTTCACGACGGGGTTTATATCGGCGAAGGCGCCCACCACAACCTGGTGGATGGAAACCTGATTTCTGCCAATGGTTTTGAAGGTGTGTGTATTGTGGGTTATCCCCCAAACGGCTGGGACAGCCACAGCAACACCGTTTCAAACAATATTATTGGGCTAAACATCAATTTGTTTCCCCTACCCAACGCCAGCGACGGTGTGAGCATCGGAATTTACGGCGCAAACCAGAATCCACAGTTTTTCACAGGTGGTTTTGCTACCTGGAACACGGTCGGACCCGGTAATATCATTGCAAGCAATGGGCGAAATGGTGTCCTTGTTTGGGAAATGAATGATGGCTTGAATATAAATGCCGACAAAAACCGGATTACCCAAAACCACATTTACAACAATAATCTACTTGGAATTGATCTGGGTGATGATCTGGTTACTCCAAACGATGCCACTGATCCTGACAAAGGGCCAAACCAGCAGCTCAATTTTCCTTACAACACGGGAGCTGTACTTTTTGGCGGCCAAACCACGGTGAGTGGAATGATTGACATTGATTCCAACCCGCTGAATGCCATTGTTGAACTTTTCAGCCTGAATGTCCCTGATCCGTCAGGATTTGGGGAGGGCGACAATTTTCTTGTTCAGGTAATTCCGGCTGCCAACGGGAGTTGGACTACCACCCTGCCGTCGATGCCCCTGGGAAGTTTCATCTCAGCAAATGTTACAGATATTAACAACAACACTTCTGAGTTTTCGGTAATTATCACTGTAGCAAACACGGTAAACACCTTTGTTACTACCAATCCAACCGGATTGAATTTTTCTGTTGACGGCATTAATTATACGAGCCAGCAACTTTTTACCTGGTTACCATTCTCTAACCACACACTTGCAACATTTTCACCACAGAATGTCACCACCGGCAGCAGGATGAATTTCACCGGTTGGAGTGATGGAGGGACTTTGTCGCACAACATTAATATTTCACTTGTTTCAACAACCTATGTGGCAAATTTCACCCAGCAATATCGTCTCACCACGAACGTAATCCCAACGGCTGGTGGGACAATCATCACAAATCCTGCCGGCCCATGGATCAATTCCGGCGATCTGGTTACAATAACGGCATCACCGTCTCCGGGATATCTGTTCAGCGGTTGGAATGGCAGCCTTTCCGGAAATACAAATCCGACAACATTTACCATGAATTCACCCATGTCGGTGACTGCAAATTTTATCATTGCACCGTTAAGTGTAGTTTCTACAAATCCTTCGGTTAATGCCATCAATGTGAATAAAGCATCGGATATAGTGGTTACCTTCGATCAGCCTGTCAACCTGGCCACTTTGAATGGAACAACATTTTCGGTTTCTGGTCATTTGAAAGGAAGCTTAACCGGCACTTACACCTTGGATGCCAGTGGGAAAACAGCAACATTCAATCCGATAAACAACTTTGCAGACGGGGAAACAATATCTATATCGCTCATGGGTGGAATAAAATCAGTTGCCGGATCATCGTTGGCTCCCTATTCATTTTCATTCACCGTGCAGGCTTCGAATCCAACCAAAATGAGTTTTTTAAGAAACGACCAGAGTGTGTCGGAACCGGGCACAATCACTTCGGGCGACTTTAACAACGATGGCTGGGTTGATGCCGCTGTTTATACCTGGCTGGATTTTAATACCAAAGTAAGGGTCGGAATCATGTTGAATAATCAGGGAACATTGCAGCCTCCTGTGAATTACACCAGAAACAAAACACAATACCTTTCACCGGGAAAAATTTATTCTTTTGATGTTGATCGGGATGGTGATGTTGATATCGTCCTTACTGAGATGAACGACGCAGGAGGTTATATGAACATTGCCATTATGAAAAACAATGGCAACGGCGCCTTTGCCGCACCTTCCTTTTACCCGGCCTACAGCACATCCGACCTGGCTTTTGCCGATCTGAACAACGATGGATTTATCGATATTTTAGGAAATATGGTTGGCGACATGAATAAAGTAGGTGTGTTTATGAACGATGGAACCGGAAAATTCAATACATCAACAACTTACAATGTAGGGTACTATCCAAAATATCCCTTCATTGGCGACTTTAACAATGATGGTTACAACGATTTTGCAGTATTGATTGTTCCAAACAACAACTACCAGGTTGCTGTGATGCTCAACAACAGGAACGGGACTTTTGGTTCCCTTGCAACCTACCCTGTGAATATCGGCCAGGCTATGACGCTGAAAGGGGGTGATTTTGATGCCAATGGTTATGTTGACCTGGTTTGCTGTGGCGATCTGGGTTATCGGATAAATGTGTTACTTAACAATAAAAACGGAACTTTCGCTCCTCAAACTGAGTATTTTTTACCAAGTACCCATTGGCCAAAGGACATCATTTGTACCGATATTGACGGTGATACTGACATTGATATTGTTGCCAACACCCGAGAGAGTTTTTCGGGGAACCTGGTTGTGATGCTAAACAATGGTTACGGACGTTTCCAATACTTCGGCTATACCACAACGCATTATCTTCAGGGAATTCTTTCCTTTGCCGATTTTGACAATGACGGAGACGTTGATCCGATAATTCTGGATTATGGAGGATGGGTCTCGGTTTTTAAAAATACCGGTGTTCCTGAGCTTGACTTTGGAGATGCTCCCGATCCTACTTTCCCGACGCTTCTAATGAATAACGGAGCCAGGCACATGAAGAGAAACGACCTTTATCTTGGAAACTCTGTCGATACTGAAGCAGATGGTCAACCTGACGCTTCAGCATTGGGTGACGACTTAAACGGAACACCCGATGATGAAAACGGTATAACATTTTCGCTGCCTCTCATTCCCGGTACAACCGATTCGGTTTTTGTTCATTACATAAACTATATGACAAACTACAATGTCGGGTATCTGAATGCCTGGATTGATTTTAACCAGGATGGCGACTGGGATGACAACAATGAACAGATTATAACCAATTTCTGGCTGTATTACAACCAGTCACCGGTTTATGTTCCATTTTCAATACCTTCCGGTTGTCAGGCAGGTTCAACATATGCACGTTTCAGGCTCAGCTCGATGTCCGATATGGGTGTAAAATACCAGGCCCCGGATGGCGAAGTGGAGGATTATAAAATTATGATTGGCAAGTATGATTTTGGTGACGCTCCTGATCCAACCTATCCAACTTTACAGGCCAGCAATGGCGCCCGTCATATTATAGATGGGCAAGTCTGGTTAGGAGCCGGTTTCGACCCTGAAGCCGATGGATTACAAAGCGCCGATGCCCTGGGTGACGATAACAACAACATTGATGATGAGGACGGTATTATATTTTCCAACACACTTTCGGCAGGCGGATTAGCAACAATACAGGTTACCGCTTCGGTTGCCGGAAAGCTCAATGCCTGGTTTGATTTTAATATAGATGGCGATTGGTCAGATTCCGGAGAACAGATTTTCACCAATACCGCGCTGGCAGCCGGAGTGAACAATCTTTCCTTTGCAATACCCTCAAATACGACTGCAGATACCACATACGCGCGTTTCCGTTTCAACACCACGGGTGGTTTAAGTTATACCGGAGAAGCAAACAATGGCGAAGTTGAAGATTACAGGGTAGTCATCAATCCGGCAGGTACTACCTGGAACGAAGGTTTTGAGGGCTATACGCTGGGTTCTGATATTGTTGGTCAGGGAGGCTGGGAATTCTGGGGAGGTGCTTCTTCCTCATCATTTGCAAGAATAACCGGCACACAATTTTATTCGGGAACACAAGCTTTGCAAATCAGAGGGGTTTCAGTAAAAGAGGGTGGAAAAAGCGTTGCTGACGACATAGTCCACCAATACGCCGGTTGCGAAAATGGGGTATGGCAATTCGTCACATGGCAGTTCATTCCGACCGAAGCCTCCGGTGGCACAACCTACCTTGTTTTACTCAATCAGTATGATCCGGGTGGGACCAATAACAACTGGTCAACTCAGGTAAAATTTGACCCGGATGAAAACATTGTTGAAAGTGAATTTGACGGTGTTACCCTTCCGTTGGTAAAAGGCTCCTGGGCAAAAATCTGCATCACCATCGATTTGGACAATGATTTACAGACTATTTCCTATAATGGAAAACACCTGATAACCAAAAGCTGGACCAACGGGATGAACAGTGCAGGAGTCCTCAACATAGCCGCTGTTGATTTGTATGCCAACACGCTTTCCAATGTTGATGTTTATTATGATGAATGCTCGCTCAGGTCTCTTGATGCACAGCTTCTGGATTTAACTGATGGCTGGAACAGCCTTTCGGGATATATAGAACCTACCGATCCGGGGGTGGACGTGGTGTTAGGACCGGTAGCAAACAGCCTGACTATTTTTTATAACTTGTCAGGCGTTTACTGGCCTGGCCAAAACATGAATACCCTGGGCGATTATAATATTTACAGCGGGTATGCTATAAAAATGTCGGCAGACGAAAACCTTTCTCTTTACGGAAATAGCGCAACAAATAGATTGATAGGGCTCAATCAGGGTTGGAATCTTATACCGGTAATTACTGAAGAAGCGTGCAGCATCGAATCGTTGTTCGAAGATGTTCCCGGCTTCAGTGTTGCAAAAGAACTTGCCGGAAGCGGTGTTTACTGGAAGGATTACCAGATAAACACCATCGGTTGCCTGCAACCCGGAAAAGCATATTTCGTTAAAATGAACGAAGCTGACAGCATCGACTTTGATCTGGTAAATGGTTGTCAGAAATCATATCAATTGCAAACGAATGGAAAAAATTCCCACTGGAATTCATTGGTTTGCACGCCATCCTCACACATTGTTGTGTTCAACCTTTTCGACAATCCGCTGCTTCCCGGCGATATCATCGGTGGATTTACTCCTGAGGGATTTTGCGCAGGTAGGGTTGAGGTTGCCGACATTAATCATCCATTTGCGATTTGCCTGTTTGGTGACGACGGATTTGCAAAAGAAACCAGTGGATTTATAACAGGTCAGGAATTCATTTTCAGGCTCTACAGGCCATCCACCGGAGAAACAACAAGTCTGCTGGCAACTTATAATCCTGAAATGACACCGGGGATATTTGAGGAAAACGGATTATCAGAAATTACTCACCTTTCATTGCTTACAACCACCTTAGCAGATTTGCCAGCGTTGAACCTTACAATTTCCCCAAATCCTTCGTCCGGCATTTTCCGTATCGGGGGTGCTGATCTCGAAGCCCAAATACATGTTTTTAGTGCTTTTGGAATGGAAATCCTGGATAGAAAAATGATGCTTCCGGCCACGCTGAACCTCATGGATCAGCCTTCGGGCGCTTATTATATCAGGATTGAATCAGAAAAAGGCTCATTTACAGAAAGACTGATTGTTTTCTAAAAAGATGAAAATGATGAGTAAAACATGATTTAAAACACATATTGTTATGAAATGGCCAGATAATCTGTTTAAAGTTATCTGGCATTTTTTTTAACTCAATCCCGACTTTCTTTTTTTGAAAAGCAGTCCAATCCATATCAGGCTGTCAACAAACATAAGGAATATTTCAAAAAATGGTGATAAAAACAGAAGTTTCTTCTCACCAAATCTTTTCAAAGCAAACCCAAAAACTACGAGTTGACTTATAAACCTTAGTGCGAAAACAGACAAAACCACAATCCAGCCGGCTTTAAGCAACAGCAGAACCACGAACAGGGTATAAAAAACAATTTGCGAAAAAGCATACATTGAAAGAATGAACCGATGTCCTGGTTTAAAATACTCACGAAGCAAAAGCCTGGTAGTTTCTTTTTTCCACCACGCACCAAAAGTTATTTCACGCGTTGAGTACATTACGCTGTCGTTCGAAATGCGCCAGTTGGTGTTCTTGGAGGTTGCTGCCTTGTTAATAAACAGTTCATCGTCGCCAACACTTAGGTTGTAATGCGATATAAACCCTTTTTGCCTGTAAAACAGCTTCTTTTTGTACGATAGATTTTTCCCGACCCCTTTAAAGGGCATTCCCATCATGGCCATCGAAAAATAAAACACTGCATCAACAAAACTCCAGAAACGTAGCCAGATATTAATCTTTGCCGGAGTTAGGTAAGTGGAATAAGCGATAACAATTTCGGTATCTACTTTATATGCCGATGCAATTTCCTTAAGCCATAAATGACTTGCGGGTTTGCACCAGGCATCGGTAATCACTACCAGGTCGTTTTTTGCCGATTTTATACCCAGCGAAAGTGGGAACTTTTTGCCTTTAAACCAGTTGAGGCTTTGCGTAAGTTCAACAACATGCAGCCGTGGGTAAATCTGCATGTATTCCTTGAGCAAATCGCTGCTTCCGTCATCTGAATTATCGTTCACAACCAGCACCTCAAAATTGGGATAATCCTGCCCAAGGTAAAGCAGGAGATTTTCCTCAAGCCCCGAAATCTGATTGTGTGCAGTAATGACGATGGTTGCCGGGGGAAGAGTGTTGGAAACAATCTTTTTGCGAGAAAAAGCTGCCCTTCCCATCAGCACCCACAAATAAAGCAACTGAATAAAGGTTGCCGCAGCAAAAACTATGAAAAGTACGAGCAACGTGGGCTCTTGTAATATTTTTTCAAAAAACATAAATTCGTTCAATGTTGGCGGCAAAAATAGAATTCCTGTTTCAATTATTTATCCTGGGTTGAAAAGTTGTCAGAAATAATTAAGAACTCATGCGCTATTTATCTGATTTACCGAATAATAACCCAATCTGGCCATGCGCTGTTTTTGCAGCCCGGTAATGATTCTGTTTCAGAACAAAACGTATTGTATTAGCCATTTAAATCCAATATTTTGCCAGATTATCAGCAGCAAGCCTGCCGCAGTATCGCTAATATCTGTTTTTTAAATCGTTCTGCGAAAGAACCACAAATTTTTTTTCCACACTGGAGCCAAATACGAATTCATCTATTTTTGCGCGGATTTGTTGATTTTTTAAAAACCAATCCAAAATTTTATGATCATTGTTGATAAACCTTATGTTAGTGATTTTCTGATACAAACACTGCAAAACCACCCTGTGGAGGTGATTGATCTGCCTAACGCCCGTGAATTGCTCCACCGCAATGGGATAAATTTTATTAGCCTCAAGGAAGCCACTGAAAAGTTGACCAAAAACCCTGAAACCCCGCTTTTTACCATTTCAGAAAATTCGATTGGCCTGATTGAAAAACATTTTGGATTTACCCATTTCCCCGACAGAATTGATGCCGTAAAAAACAAAGCCCGATTCAGAAAACTAACAGCCGTATTAAATCCCGGGTTTTTTTTTCGTGAAATTAACCTTGATGAATTCGACCTCCTTAATCCGATTGAATTGCCTCAGCCCTTTATCATCAAACCTGTTACCGGATTTTTTAGCCTGGGGGTATATAAAGTCACAAATCCCGCAAACTGGCCTGATATTAAAAACAAAATCTTAAGTGAAATGGCCATAGTGGAAAACACTTATCCTCCCGAAGTGCTAAGCACGAAAAGGTTTATCATCGAGCAGTGCATCGATGGCGATGAATATACCACCGACGCATATTTTGATGCCGAAGGAAAACCCATAATTTTGGGAATGATGCATCATGTTTTCGCTTCTGCTGAAGATATGAGCGACCGGCTGTACCTCACTTCCCGAAAAGTGATAAGCGAAAATTACGGACGGTTTTATGATTTTTTCGTAAAAGCAGGTAAATTGCTGGATTTGAAAAACTTTCTGATCCATGCCGAAGTTCGTGTAAACGAAAAAGGCGAAATTCTCCCCATCGAAATAAATCCCCTTCGCTTTGGCGGTTGGTGCACTTCTGCCGAACTTACCCATTATGCTTTTGGATTCAACCCTTACCTTGCCGTCGAAAACCAGCTTAAACCCGACTGGGAACAAATCCTGAAAACCTGCAGCGACGATATTTTCAGCATCATTATTTTGAACAACAGCACCGGAGTTGATGCCCGCGATATAAAATCGTTTTATTACGATAAACTGCTTGCCCGCCTCCACAGGCCTCTCGAAATCCGCAAGGTTGACGCCCGCAAATTTCACATCTACGGCTTTATTTATGCCCAAACCCGGCAAGACAATTTCAGCGAACTGGAACACTTGCTGAAAAATGATTTGAGGGAGTTTGTGGAACGATAACAAGCTCGGCCTAAAAACTCAAAATTCCAGGTATAGAACTGTTTTTCAATAATTCAGCCTGGTTGTGGCATGCTTTCGAGCAAACATTCAGCCGTGCAAACCAGGGCTCAGGCCGATGCTTCACAAAAAAGTCTCATTCAAAATTCTCAAGTACCGCGGCGGTACAAAGGTGGCTATTGAAGACCAAAGCCTTAACCCTCTGTCTTTCTTGATCATTGCCCCTTTTTAAGTGGACACATTTTACCTAAAAAAAATTTGGCTGTTCTGAAGTTTAATTTATATTTGCTGACAATAGTTCAATAAATTTTCAATTAACCGGATTATCATGTTTAATAGATTGACAATCTGATAGAAAAGCAATTTATCCTATTGTTAACCATCCTGTGAAATGAAGTATTTATCAGGAAAAATGATGTGAGTAATCCTTAAATAATATGTTTTCGATGAAGAAAAAAAATGCTCTTTTTCAAACAATCCTTGTTGCACTGGTATTGGTTTGTGCTACAACCTCAGCACAGGAAAAACAATTGGTTGATAGCCTTAAAACACTTATTATCAATGGTAAGGAGGACACCTTAAAGGCCAAACATCTAAATGATTTGGTTTGGTACATCAAGTTTTCAAACCCAGACACTTCAATCATTTTGTTAGACCAGTCGGAAGCCTTATCAAAAAAGCTCGATTTTGCCAATGGTTTGGGCAATTCGTACAACAACCGGGCTATCATCTACACCGTAAAAGGCGATTATGGTGAGGCATTAAAATACTACCAGTTGGCCATAGGGCAGTTTGAACGGATAAACGATGCCAATGGAATTGGATTTTGCTACGGCAACATGGCTATCTGTTTCGAGTATCAGAGTCTTTTCGACAGCGCACTGGTTTATAACCAGAAAGCCCTTGAAGTGCGCCGGAAAAATGACCTGCAGAAAGGCGTTGCCCAGTCAAACATCAACATTGGGGTCATTTACTTTAACAAAGGATTTTACCATCTTGCCCTCCAGCACTATCAGGCTGCGCTTGGATTTTACGAAAATAAACCCGGAAAAACAGCCATTGATAAATCGTATCTGGGTAGTATTCAGAATAATATCGGCAATATTTATCTCGAACTCAAACAGCCAGAAAAAGCCCGAACATACCTTCTCGGCTCGCTGGACAGCTACACAGGTGTTGCCGACAGCCGCGAAATGGCCTACCTGTTGAACGATCTGGGGCAATTGGAATTGATGATAAAAAATTTCGGACAGGCTCATAAATATTTGCATCAGGCCTTGAAATATTCAAATCGGGCTGACGATAAACTTATTATTATCAATACATTGCACAACCTGGGCAAAGTCAGCCTCAACATCGGCCAACCCGACAGCGCGTTGTTTTATCTACAAAAGGGAATTGATTTATCAATGGGTATTAGCGACAAAAAATATGCTGTCGGGCTTTATCATACGCTTGGTTTGATTCATTTCAGCAAAAAACAATATCAAAAAGCCATTCAAAATTATCAGCAATCCATCAAAATAGCTGATGAGGCGGGCATTATCAAAGAGAAAGATGAAGCGCTATACAACTTGGCCGAATGTTACACGCAAATGGGAAATCACCAAAAAGCCAACCATTACCTTAAACTTCATATCCAGGCCGCCGACAGTGTAATGAACACCGAAAAACACCGCCAGATTGCCGAAATGGAAGCCTTGTATGAAAACGAAAAAAAGACACGGCAACTTCAGGCAAAGGAAGCTGAAAACCGTCAGCTTCAGCAGGATAACGAACTGCAAAAAGTCAGGATTTCGTGGAAGAACAAACTTATCGTTACCATCACCACAGGTCTGTTTCTCATAACATCAGCATTACTTATGCTTTTAATCCAGTATCGCCGCAAACATGTAGTCTATCATGCCCTATACCTCAAAAACATGGAAATGTTGAAAAATCAGACCATCAAAAAGAAAAAAGAATCCCTCAAAAATGGCGATTTATTTAATGAAATTGAGCGCCGAATGAGTGAAGAAAAACTCTTCAGACAAAAAGACCTGTCGCGCGACACCCTTGCCGACCTTCTGGGAACAAACCGTGAATATGTGCAACAGGCAATTAAAGACCATGCCGAAAAAACGGTGAGCGATTACATTTCGGGCTGGCGTATTCAGGAAGCTATGCAGATTTTATCCAATCCTGAAAAACCTGAGGGAAAAACGATGCTCCAAATCAGTGATGAAATTGGACTAAGTGCAACATCAACTACAACATTTTATGCCCTCTTTAAAAAATATACTGAAATGACTCCTTCACAATTTATGAAACAATCCCGGGTAAAATCATAACTCAGAAAATACTCATCAAGCTGATTATCAGAATAATTCTTAACACAAAATGACATTAAAAATACGGATTCCGCAAAATTGCTAAATCAGGAAAACAAAACATTGCCTCCAAAACCCAAATCATTTTATTTTAATGCACAATTTCATCGTAGCACAAAAGAAATGAATCATCAGAAAATCCCATTCACAGCCAGCACATACTTCAATGCGATTGCAGTCGGCGCATGCAATGCTTTCTGTGTAGCCAGCGCATGCAATGCTTTTAGTGCAGCCAACGCATGCACTAATTTCTGTGTAGCCAGCGCATGCACTAATTTCTGTGTAGCCAGGGCAAGCGCTGGCTCTTTTCACTTCCGAACTCTAATAAAAAATTGAATTCCCTATGTCCGAAAAATTCCGCAACAAATACCGCATCGAATCCATCCGCCTGCAAAACTGGGATTACCGTTGGGACGGTAAATATTTCATCACCATTTGCACTCATAAAATGCAACACCTTTTTGGTAGTGTCGAAAATGGAAAAATGATATTATCCAACGTAGGCGTACTGGCCGATGTATTCTGGCACGAGATAAAAAACCATGCAAAAAATGTGGAATTGCACGCCTTTGTGGTGATGCCCAATCATGTGCATGGCGTCATTGAACTGAAAAACGGATTCGATTACAGCAGAGTGCCCGACCGCAGGAAAAAAGAAATCAAAACAGTTCAACTCCAACCTGGCGATCCCATTTACGAAATCCTGCAGGAGGTAGATCAATCATGGGAGGATGATGATATGGATAACACCAGCCAGGAATCCATTAATACAACTGCTGCAGCGGGCTCAGCCGAAAGCACAGACAGGGCATGCCAGAATACCAGAGACAGGGCATGCCAGAATACATACAGGGCATGCCCTGTCTCTGGCACGCCCCGGCCCTCCGCCCCACCCCCTTCCCCCGGCTCCCAGCGCTTTCAGAACATCGGCAAAAATTCCATCTCATCCATCATCGGAAGCTACAAATCGGCTGTAAGCAAACATGCACACCGCCTGGGCTACCACATGGAATGGATGGAACGCTTTCACGACAGCATCCTCCGCACCGACCTCAACTTTCGCCGGGTAGAGCACTACATCCACAACAACCCCAAAAAATGGAAAGGAGACCATTTTCATGAAAAATAGCACCCAGGCACGCATACGGCCACGGCACCCCATGCCTGCACCAGGCAGGGCAGCCTTTGCCTGCACAAGACAGGGCATGCTTTTACCTGCACAAGACAAGGCATGCCTTTGGGGGCACAAGACAAGGCATGCCTTGTCTCTGGCAGCCTTTCGCAGCCTGTGCACGCCTTGCCGCCAGATTCTCATGCAGCCACCAATCCTCCGTATGCCGCCGCTAATGCAGCCATACCCTATGGCCATACCGCAACACCTACACATCAATTCCTCAATATCCAATTTCATCAAATTGCAGAAACATTTTTTATTTAAAATATTTATTTTCAATTATTTATTCATTTAAAATTTAAAACTGATGAAAAAACTTACATTTTCTTTACACAGAATGAAAGCAGAAAATCTGCTAATCAATCCAAATTCGTGGCGTACAATGCAAAATCTTTCATACGCTACAATTATTAAAGGAATCATTTTTACCTTGATTCTTGTAAATCTTTTCGTTTTCAAGGAATTAAGCGGCCAGATTACCTACAACCAAACCAGTGATGATGATTTTAAAAAAGGATTCCAGGAAAACGTTGTGGTATCTGGTGGGAAGGTTTATCCGGATGTGAAGGCAACTTCACCAACAGCCTGGTTATCAACAACCATCCTGCCGCAATCACTTACCCGACATCAAACAGCAGTTTATCAAAACTTTGCCTATTTGGTGGGCGGAAGTAATGGCACTACTTATTCAAGTAATGTTTATCGTTCAACATTAAGTAACTCAGGAGTTGGAGCCTGGACTCTACTCAACAATTTGCCTGAACCTTTAATTGACCATCAGGTTGTTACAGGAGTAAACTATTTGTATGTATTAGGTGGTAAAAATCAAGCAAACCAGATTTCAAACAAGATTTATTATTCAATGCTCAATGTAAGTGGCGCAATTGGTAACTGGACAATATCATCGGTATCGTTGCCGGAACCTTTATGGGGGATGAAAGCGATATGCATCAATGGCTTTTTGTACGTCGCAGGAGGGTCAGCCAATGCAAGCCCAAATTCAGCATCCGATAAAGTTTATTTCTCCAAAATAGGCATTGATGGACGATTATCAGAATTTGTAGAAACAACCGCTATGCCGGAAGCCAGAAACGGACATACAATTGCAGCCTATGATAGTAAACTATTTGTAATTGGCGGCTTTAACAATTCAGGTATGATTGTGAATACTGTGTATTATGCTGGAATTAACCTTGATGGAACCTGTACAGCCTGGCAAACTGCAACTAACCTCCCCATTAACATTTGCAATCATGCAACCACCTTTTCGAATGGATTGATTACGGTAATGGGTGGAGATAATGGTACAAGCCTGTTAAAAACTACTTATTATGCAAACCTGAATGATTATCCCAATTTTACGTGGACTCTGTCGCCTAATGAATTGTACGATTACGTGAAATGTGGTCAGGCCATGAGCTACAATGGCAGAATTTCGTTTGCCGGAGGCGAAAATCTATCAGGTGCGCCTTTGCAAAACACCCGATACACTGTTACAAACCAGAGTACCTTAAAAGTAAACTCAGGATGTTTTGTTTCGTTTCCTTTTACGCAATTGGGTGACGTCAGAAATCTCGAACGAATTGCCTATACAATCACCTATGCGGCCCCTAACACTTTCGAGATGTTTTATCGTTTGGCAGGCAACAATGGAAATTGGGGAAGTTGGGTAAATTGTGGTACGACAAACCCACAGCTTATCGGGCAGCAGGCTCAGTACCTGCAGTACATGGTAAGATTCAGAAGTACAAACGAAAACAATATTGATTTTCAGGACCTGACCCTTACAATTACGGGTTCACAGCTTAGTGGCAACTTAAATGCAATTGATACTCTGAGAATAGAAAACAGTCCATACCTTGTAACCGGAAATATCACATTTACTGCAGGAAATCATGTGATTGAACCCGGAGTAACTATTCTTTTCTCACCTAATACCGGACTGGAAATAGGACAAGCAAACCTCAAATGCAACGGAACGGAAACCGATTCCATTAAATTTACCTCCTACAACGTTACGCCTGGTGAGTGGAATGGCGTGTATTTCAACGACAACAGCGATAATGGTGTTTCTTCACAATTCAGTTACACAATTATCGAAAAGGCAGGATTCGGAACATGGGATGCAAACCTTTACTGTTACAATACCACTGAGCCTGCAATAGAAAACTGCACTTTCAGGAAAGCGCTTGGATATGGTGTATCGCTTTACAACGCCGACCTTTCGCTGGAAGCCGTTCAATGCAAACAAAACGACCATGGCCTGTTGTTAAGAAACTCTGACCCATCCATGATTGATGTTGATTTGTTATCCAACATGGGGGCAGGCCTTTATTATTATGACGAAACTTCATATCCCAATTTCACATCCTGCTTAAGCCAAAACAATGGATATGGTGTGTATGTCCCTACTCCTGACCGCTCTTTCCAGACTTTTAACGCAGGAATGCAGGTGGTGAATAATGGCTCTTATTATGGTGTTGCAGGCGGTGGAATACGCGTACAAAGAACATGGGAATACTTTGAAGACGGATACACAATACTTGGAAATATTACAGTTTACAGCAATACTTACAATACAACAAATCATGCAAGACTCACATTAACCGCAGGTACAACTTTATGTTTTGCTGCTGGAGTACAATTACAAATTGGTTATTATGAAAGTACTTCTGGAGGACGTTATTATGGCGGAGAATTGTATGCTATTGGAACGGAAGAAAACCCAATCACCTTTACCTCTTTAAATGGTGCGATTGGTGGTTGGAATGGACTCTACTTTGAAAATGCAAGTGATTACTCAAATGCAACCTCATCCTTAAAACATTGTATTATCGAAAATGGAAGCAGCTACAATGTGTATTGTGTTTATACCATTCAACCATCAATTATTGAAAACTGTACATTCCGGAATTCGGCAGGGTATGGAGTTCGTTTGTATGATGCTGATAATATCACCTTTAATAATTGTGAGTTCGAAAATACTGCATCAGATGGACTTTATTCACAATATTCATCCGGATTGAAATTCAACAATTGCTCTTTCAACAATTCACAAAAAGAAGGAATCGAATTGTACGATTCAGATAATCCTGATTTCATTAACTGCTTCATTTCAAATTCACAAGGCAAAGGGTTGTATTTGAGCGAAACACAAACATCTGATATTATCGGATGTACGATCCAAAATTGCGATACTGCAATGTATCTTTACAATTCCGGCATTTGTAAACTTGACAACACCATAATCCAGAACAATGACAATGGCATTTGGAGCAACCATTATGTTGAAATGTACAACAGCAGTATTATAAACACCGCTTACCCCGGTTTTCCGGTTTGGGCTAATTTTATGTATGCTTTTCCTTTGCTTGTAAATTCAACCATTGAAGATAATAACACCCCTATCACAATTGGCGGTTCACCTTTGTATTACAGCCGAACCTGGCCATACTTTGCACAAGGGAACATTGTTATAGCAAATGCTCAGGTTTACTATGCAACCTATAATACAACCAACCATGCCCGTCTAACCATTGCCCCAGGAAATACGATTCGTTTTGCTCCCGGAGTACAATTGCAAATAGGATACTATGATGCAAATTATAATAGGTATTATGGTGGAGAATTGTTTGCCATTGGAATGGAAGAAAGTCCAATTACCTTTACCTCTTTAAATGGTACGATTGGTGGTTGGAATGGACTTTACTTTGAAAATGCAAGTGATTACTCAAATGCAACATCTTCGTTGAAACATTGTATTATCGAAAATGGAAGCAGCTACAATATGTATTGCGCAACTACAATCCAACCTTCATTAATAGAAAATTGTATTTTCAGAAACTCTTCCGGCAATGGGCTAAAATTGTATGATGCTGATAATATTACCTTTAATAATTGTGAATTCGACAATACTGCATCGGATGGACTTTATTCACAATATTCATCCGGATTGAAGTTCAACAATTGCTCATTTAGCAATTCACTAAAGGAGGGAATCGAATTGTATGACTCTGATAATCCTGATTTTATTAATTGTATCATTTCAAATGTACAAGGCAGAGGCTTGTATCTGAGCGAAACACAAACAACAGACATTATCGGTTGCACAATACAAAACTGCGATACTGCCCTATATGTTTTCAATTCCGGCATTTGTAAGCTGGATAACACCCAAATCCAAAACAATAACAACGGCGTTTGGAGCAATCACTATGTTGAAATGTACAACAGCAGCATTACAAATACTGCTTACCCGGGTTTCCCCGTTTGGGCAAATTATATTTATGGATTTCCTTTGCTTGTAAACTCAACCATCGAAGATAACAATACGTCAATAAATATTGGAGGTGGTGATTTAAGATACAGCCGTTACTGGCCTTATTTTGAACAAGGCTATATCCTTACAACAAGTGCAAGGATATTTGGGGCGTCCGCTAATACAAGTAATCATGCACGGCTCACCATTTCATCGGGAAACACAATTCGTTTTGCTTCTGGTGTTCAATTACAATTCGGATATACTGATAGTTATCATTATGGCGGTGAGTTATTTGCGGACGGTACGGAAGAAAATCCAATTACTTTTACCTCGTTGAATGGTGCAGTTGGAGGCTGGAATGGGCTGTATTTTCAGAATTCAAGCGATGCCTATGGTGCAACTTCATCTTTAAAACATTGCATTATTGAAAACGGGAATGATTACAATGTGTATTGCGAAAACACCATCCAGCCAACTATTACCCGCACCCTCATTAAAAACTCAAAAACATACGGATTGAAATGCTACGAAGCATCGCCAACCATTTCATCCTCATTTATTATCAACAATTTGTCCAACGGCATTTACCTGCAAAACAACAGCCAGCCGACAATCGGAAATTCAGTTTGTACAACAAACGACATTTATGGAAATGGTGTTTATGATATTTACAACAATACCAACAAAAACATCAATGCCCGTTACAATTACTGGAATAGCATTGACCCGGGTTTTATTGGCGCCAGAATTTACGATAAGGCAGACAATACTGCTTTGGGAACAGTATATTATGAGCCCTTGTCAGAAACCTCATTATCAACTATTCCAGAATTAATGGCTGTCGAAAACAGCCTGGTTCATGTTGACTGTTTTGGCTATTCAACCGGAGCAATCAACATTACACCAACCGGTGGCATTCCGCCTTTCCAGTTTCTTTGGTCTAATCAGGCAACCACTGAAGATATCAGCAACCTGACCGCAGGAAATTATACTTTAACCCTTACCGATAGCCGGGGTTGCAGTTCAAGCAAAACATTTACCATTACCCAACCTGCAACCATAACTTTGGTTACCTCAGGCACCAATGTTTCGTGCCCTGATTGTTATGACGGTACTGTGTCGGTGGTTGCAACCGGTGGCACGGTGACAGCCAATTATTCCTACTTGTGGGATGACCCAGATACCCAAACAACTCAAACTGCTGATGGTTTGGGCGTTGGTACCTATACTGTAACGGTAACCGATGACAATGGATGTTTCTCAACAGCATCTTTCACAATTATTGATATTACCGGTCACACCATTTCTGGAAATATTCATTACGACAATACCGTATCAACAAACCTATCCAACACATTAGTATTTCTGGAGAATACATTAACGGGAGCATATTTCTCTTCGATGACTGATATTTATGGAAGTTTCGATTTTCCGGGAATACCTGATGGCAACTATTCACTAAATGCTTCACCCACAATTTGGGGTGGTGTAAATGCCACTGATGCATTACTCATTTTAAAACACCCCGCGCCGGCATTAACCGGATTGAGACTTGAGGCTGGTGACGTTAATCAGTCTGGCTATGTTAATGCATCTGATGCTACACTTGTCTTACAACGCTCGGTTCACTTAATCAATTCGTTTCCTTCAGGTAACTGGTATTTCGAAACAACTGAATTAACCATGGATGGCGAAAATGTTGATATTGATTTTGACGGCATTTGCTATGGCGATGTCAACGGCTCTTACAACCCTCCTTACACAAGCGATGAATCAAAAATTCTTACCGACACCTACGATGACCTGATGAACAGTGCACTTGGTTCCAGGATACTTAACCTTCCGGTAAAGATTAATAGAAATGCCGATGTTGCTGCCATCACGCTCAATGTTAAATTTAACGATGAATACTTCTCTTTTTCGGAAATTGCATTTAAAAGTGGGATGAATAACGTATTGACTTCTGTGGTTGGCAATGAAATTAGAATTGGCTGGTGCAACCTAATGCCTGTTTCACTTTTAAAAGGTGATGTATTATTCAACCTGAAACTGGAAGTGAAAAATCCAAATTATCAACTTGCCAATTTCCTTGTTTCTATTGGAGAGGAAAGTGAATTTGCCAATATTCACGGAGATGTAATCAGCAGTATTAAATTGTTGATTCCAAATTTGCTAAAACCAAAGCCAAATGGGAAAGACCAAAGCAATTCTGATGCAGGCAGAACAAATCAATTTGCTGAAATCCTTCCCGGAAATCAAAACCTTGTAACCTCCTACAATTTACCGAATCCATTTACATCTCAAACCGAAATTTTCTATCAAATTCCCGTTTCAGGTCATGTAAACCTTTCAATTTATGATGTTTATGGGAAAAAGGTTAGCGTTCTTGTAAATGAAATTATGGATAATGGTAGTCATGTTTCAGTGTTTGATGCCAATGACCTGAAACCAGGGGTATATTTTTATCAGATTTCCTTGGACAATGTTCATGTGGTTACAAACAAAATGGTTCTTACCAAATAGTTTCAGCCATGAAAAAACTATTTATGCTGTTTATGCTGTCGGTGGCGCTTATGCTGCCGGCAGCAGTTTTTCCTCAAATAATTACCAATACCATTCAATCTTTAAGCGCATGTCCGGGTGATACACTGGTGCAGGTTGGTGTTACCAATTGCAATAATGTGTCTGCAATTTCACTTGAAATTGAATTTAATGCAGGTGTAATGCAATTTGAGGGATTTGAGAATATTAACGAAGCTTTGGCCCCTGAGTATTTGTTTACAAATCTTGTAAATAATACCATCATTTTCAATTGGGTGACGAATGGTTCACCGGCTTTTATTGGAAATGATACACTGTTTCAACTGAGATTTCATTTCGATGGTGGACTGGGTAATATTTCATGGAATGAAATAAATTGTGAATTTGCGGATGGAAATGGTATCATTCTTCAGTCCTATTACTTCGATGGGTACATCAGTTCTTCAGGCTTGATTCCGGTAATAAATTCACATCCTAACAATGTCACCATTTATGAAACCAACAACGCATCCTTCTCGGTATCAACCTCTGGCAATGGATTGAATTATCAATGGCAGGAAAGTACAGATGGCTATGTGTGGTATCCTTTATCTAATTCGGGACTTTATTCGGGTGTTCACACCAATACTCTAACGCTAAGCAATGTGCCACTTGAAATGAATCAGGTATGGTATCGTTGCTCAATATCGGGAGTGTGCCAAACAGAGGTAATTTCCAATAGCGTCCTGTTAACGGTAAACCGACTTCCAATTAAAACAACTTTACTAACAGCAACAACGTGTCCGGGTAACATAGCTATTCCTGTGAATGTTGAAGATTTTAAAGATGTTGCGGCAATTACTTTAAGCCTCCTCTTTAACAATGATATTTTGACTTTTTCAGGCTACTCTGATGCCAACCCTGCTTTAACGGCTGGAATGTTTTACGTTAATACTTACCAGAATAAGGTTTTCATAAACTGGGCAGGTTCAACCGCTATTGATATTGGTGATGGAGCGCTTGTAAAATTACTATTTACTGCAATTGGCGGTTCCAGCAGTTTTACATGGGACGAACAAACACCGGGAGCCTGCGAATATGGAGATATTGAAGGAAACAAACTTCCCTCTCAGTTTGTAAACAACACGATTACAATAAATCAAATACCTATTATTAATCTACAGCCGCAAAATGTTAGTGTTATTGCAGGACAAAGTGCAACATTCTCAATATCAGCAACCGGAACTACCATTGTTTATCAGTGGCAGGTTAGTACAGATAATGGAATTACCTGGAGCAATGTTGCAAATGGTTCAGGATATTCGGGAGCAACAACAACCACACTATCGCAAAGTTCAGTTACTACTGCAATGAATGGTTTGAAATTCAGATGCAAAGTAAGCGGTATATGTCCTCCTGAGCAGTTTTCTTCTTCAGCAGCACTTTCAGTTTCACAACCTCCACAGGTTATTATGGTTCAGGCTGCTGACGTAACTACATGCCCGGAAACCGTGACTGTTCCTGTTAACACCACGAACTGTAATGGAATAGCTGCAATGACGCTGGTGCTGGATTTCAATACATCAGTTATGTCGTTTCAGAATTATCAAAACCTGAATCCGTTATTGAGCAATGGAATGATATTTATTGACGATTATGACGGGCATGTTTTCATAAATTGGGCTTCAACCGCATCAACAAATTTAGGAAACGGGAAGATTGTTGATTTGGTTTTTTTATCTACAGGAGGAACAGGCACAACACATTGGAATAATGAAACGCCTGGATATTGTGAATTTGCTGACATCAATGGCAATGTGATTCAATCGCAGTACGATGATGGCAACGTAAATGTGAACTATCGTCCGGCAGTTTTGACTCAACCGGTAAGCAAAGAGATTTTTACTGGCCAAAGCGCCTCTTTTTCCATAACAGCCAATGGAACTGGGATAACTTATCAATGGCAGGTAAGTCATGATAATGGGGGTTCCTGGTCAAATCTGAGCAATAATGCCACCTACACAGGAACAACTACGGCTACACTTAATGTACTAAGCGCAACTTTGGAAATGTCTGGTAAAAAGTACAAATGTGTTGTAAGTGGCCAATGTTCCCCCAATGCTGTTTCAGAACAGGCTACTTTAACAGTCATTCCAACTCCACAGGTTATCACGGCCAGCCTTGAAACACTTACTACCTGTGCAGGCGAGTTTTTGGTTTCTGTAAATGTCACCGGTTTTGCAAATGTTTCTGCTTTTTCATTGGCTATTATTTTTAATTCTTCAACACTCCAATATCTTTCTTGTCAGAATGTGAATCCTGTAATGAGTATCGAAAATTTCATTGCAAACGCCGACAATGGGAAAGTCTATATCAATTGGGTTTCCAATGAACCTGTCACGTTTGGCAGTGGCACACTTTTCAAAATAAAATTCACATCAAGTGGTGGAACCAGTAGTTTGGTATGGGATAATGCAACTGCTGGAGGGTGTGAATTTTCAAACGAAAATGGTCAGCTAATCAGTGCTAATTACACTAATGGTAACGTAACCGTTAATCCTTCACCATTTATTGTAGCCCAACCCGTTGATAAAACTGTGAATGAAGGGCAAAATGCTATATTTTCAGTTACAGCCACAGGTTATAATCTTACCTATCAATGGCAGCAAAGTGCTGACAGTGGCGCAATTTGGACAAATCTGACAAACAACAGCCGATATTCCGGGGTTACGACTGCTAACCTAACTATCACTTCAACCCCGGCATCCATGTCAAATTATTTGTTTCGGTGCAATGTCAATGGCGCTTGTCCTCAGGGATTAACAACAAATAATGCGACGTTAAGAGTTATTCCATATCCTCAAATCATCACCGCTACAATTCCAACAATAAATTCCTGTTCAGGAAATGTGTTGATTCCGGTGCTGGTTAGTAATTTTAACAATGTGGCTGCATTCACTCTAACTATTCAGGTTTCAACCAGCCAGATACAATTTGATAAATGCTATGGTTTACATCCTGATTTGAATCCGACATTCCTGTTTGCCAATTCGGTGGGTAATTTAATTACCATCAGCTATGCTTTTCCCGAACCATTAAATATTGGAGCAGATACACTTCTATCAATAAAGTGTTTTGCCACTCAGGGAACATCCGCAATAAGTTGGGTAACAACCTCTGGAAGCAACGAGTGTAGCGATATTTTTGGAAACTCAATATCCATGGTATTCAACAATGGCTCACTTACTGTAGGTAGCAACCCGTTAACAGTAAACTCAGGATCTGATGTATCAATTTATGAAGGTTCCAATGTTCAACTTAGTGCTTTGGTAAACGGAGGTACTCTGCCATACACTTATCAGTGGTCACCTATAGTTGGCTTAAACAACCCAAATATCAGTAATCCAGTTGCATCTCCCGAATCAACGACCATTTATACTGTAAAAATCAACAAGAACACAAGTTGTGTGGCCGTCGATGATGTTAAAATTACAGTAGTTCCCAGTCAGACATACCTGATTTCTGGATTTGTGACTGATGAATTAGGTACTCTTGAAGGTTTGACATTAACTTTTGAGGGTTTAGGTACAGTAACAACAAATGAGACAGGATTTTATTCGATGGTTGTTCCAGAAAATTGGTCAGGAACAATAACTCCTTATTCCTATGCCCATACATTCTCACCGGAATTTCGAACCTACACTAATGTTATTTCCGATTTTACTGGTCAAAATTTTTATGGAACATTTATACTTCTTACTGTTGATTTTTTAGCTCAAAATACAAGCGTAATACTGGGAAGTCCGATTTTATTTGAGGATTTAACAACTGGAGGACCAGCTTTTTGGCAGTGGGATTTCGAAAATGATGGAACAATTGATTCTGAATTGCAGAACCCCGAATGGGTTTACAGCGAACCTGGAATTTATTCGGTTAAAT
This sequence comes from uncultured Bacteroidota bacterium, assembly GCA_937950125.1. Lineage (GTDB taxonomy): Bacteria > Bacteroidota > Bacteroidia > Bacteroidales > 4484-276 > CALFEP01. The sequence continues at coordinate 1,434 of CALFEP010000038.1, read as the reverse complement.
TGGTTGTTAGCAATGGTATTTATATTGATTCAATAATCAGAGAAAACTACATTCAGGTTAGCAATCCTTTGGGTGTTGACTTTTATGCAAGTCCTCTGTCTGGCTATTATCCATTGACAGTGACATTTTTCGATCAGACAATTGGAAACCCGGTCACCTGGAAATGGGATTTTAACAACGATGGACAAATTGATTCACAGGAACAAAACCCTGTTCATGTATTTGAAGAACCCGGTGTTTACTCTGTGAAACTATCGGTTTTATCCTCATTTGGAGAATCTGATTTTTTATTAAAAGAAAACTATGTGGAAGCAAAGGATTATCTGCCAATTATTTCCGTTTCCACGGAAATTATTAATTTTTCGCTTCCAGCAGGCGATTCTGCAACAATATCCTTTACCATTGCCAATATCGGTATGGCTGAACTGAACTGGTTTATCAGTAGTTTCAACAGTAGTGAGTTACAGTCCTTGAACAGTTTTTTTGAATACAAAACTACTTTTGATGATAACCACTATTTCTTGTCAACTGAAACCGGAACCTGGCAAAATGCCAGAAATAAATGCATTCAGGCTGGTGGGCATATCGTAACTGTTTCGGAGGCCAATGAAAACCTAATTGTTCAGGAGATTATCCCTGCTTCGTATGCTTATGGCTCATGGTTAGGATTGACAGACCAAAACATAGAAGGAAATTGGGAATGGATTACCGGAGAAACATTTGATTTTTCATATTGGAATATAGGAGAACCAAATAACTCAGGTATTGGTGAAGACTATGGTTGTATGTTACCCAATGGTTATTGGGTTGACTTGCCGGCAGATGTTACAACCAATAATCCCAGGTTTGTGATGGAAAAAGACTATAATCTTCCCGATTATTTTGAATTTGATTTCCTAAATGGTTCAATCGGTTCAGGCCTTTCTGCAATGGTGCAGATAAAAATTCATTCATTGGGGCTTTCGCCTGGAGTTTATGAATCTACATTTACAATTTGTTCCAATGATCCAATAAATGCAGGAATTATCATTCCGGTTTCAATCGAAATTCTTGGTGGTGAGTTATTTGTAGAGCCAACGGAGTTAAATTTTGGGAATGTTCCTTTGAATACCAATCAGAGTATTGACTATTTGATTGAAAATACCGGTAACCTGGATTTAACTATAGATAGCATTTACGTAAATCCGCCCTTCTCAGCATTACCACAGTATAATATTCAATTGTCACCAGGTGAATTTATTACTCCGGAAGTAAGTTTTACATCATCAGTTGAGGGGAATTTTATTGATACATTGTTTGTCAGTTCGTCCGTGGGTCTTGCTAAGATTTCATTATCGGCAAACTGCCTTGTTATTGCCCCCGCCATAACCCTCATCCCACCCTCCCTCGACTTTGGCACCCTCGAAACCCACCCAACCGAAGTTGCAACCCTGG
>CALFEP010000037.1 GCA_937950125.1 uncultured Bacteroidota bacterium | reverse complement strand
TGGGCAACGCACTCAAAGGCAACGAGCACCTGCAAAAGGGAATATTGACGGGAATACTTCGGGTTTCAAAGGAATCGATGTTCAGCGATCTGAACAATGTAGAGGTGTATTCGGTGTTAAACAAAAACTACAACCAATTTTTTGGTTTTACCCAGCGGGAAGTCGATGAATTGCTCCAATATTTTGGATTGCGGCATTTACAACCAGAGGTGAAAAACTGGTACAACGGTTACTATTTTGGTAATGAGGAAATTTACAATCCCTGGTCAATACTGAGTTTTGTAAAGAATGAAGGAGAATTTAAACCTTACTGGCTCAGCACCAGCGCCAACGCTTTGGTTCACAGTTTGATCAAAGATTCGGACAAAAGTGTAAAAAAAGACATTGAGGATACTTTGAACAACAAACTGGTTTTATCAGCCATTGATGAAAACATTTCGTTCGATTTTCTGAAAAACAGCCGTGAACATATTCTGAGCTTTCTGGTGCAAACCGGCTATCTGAAAGCCCGTTACCACGATTTTGTGGGGTCTGACAGAATTTTCCAGATCGAAATCCCGAACATCGAACTGAGCAAAATTTATTACACCGTCATCGAAACCTGGTTTAACGAGAGTATTGGCAGCAAGGATTTGGAGAACATGCTCAAAGCGTTGATATCCGGCGATATTGAGCTGTTTGAAGATATCCTGAATGTTTTTGTAGTGAATTATTTGTCGTTTTATCAAACCTCAAAAGACCACATCGAAAAAGTATATCACGCTTTTGTTTTGGGCATGTTGATTACGCTGAAAGACAGTTACCACATCGAATCGGAACGGGAATCGGGCTATGGCCGGGTTGACATTTTGATGACTCCTAAAAATAAAACACAGCCTGGCATCATCATCGAAATGAAGAAAATTCGCCCCCGCGAAACCACCGAAACCGCCCTCGAAGCCGCCCTCCAACAAATCGAAGACCGCCAGTACGAAACCATTCTGCGTCAGCAGGGCTGTACAAACATCATGAAGTTAGCCGTAACCTTCGACGGGAAAAGGGTTTGGGCGAAGACGAAATAAGATGATTACAAAATGTAAAATTTTCAGATATTTAGCCTGGCATGACATTTTCGAATAAAATAACCTCTGTTTTACTGATACTTATTGCACTTGCATTTACATTGCTGATACATGAAATTGTGCCTGAACAACAATTTGTGCCTTACCGGCTCGAACTGGATTCAGTCTGGCAGAAAACGGCCGGTGACCAGGAGTATGTGGTGGATTTAAGCAATGATTCCGAAGCTGAATTTGTAACCCACCACCACATCAACCAAACCGGACATTCCATTGAATACCGGCACAAGGATGAATTGCATACTGTCCATATTTTTTATAAAGACGATTTTTTCATCAGTAAGTTTTTGCATTTTAGCGATGTAAACCAGGACGGGAAGAAAGAAATCATCTTTATTACAGCAATACATGAAATTGCCTGGTTGAATATTTTTGCCTACTATCCGGATCTTGACCATTACAAGCCTGCCAGGAAAATTGAAATTGGCCCTGTTAATTATTACAACAACAAGCCCGATGTTATAAACTACTCTATTATTGCGGATCAGTCCTCAATTTATTTCGATCTCACCCCTGGTTATTCAGTGGCGAACCGGCACATTTATAAATACAATTTTGCCAACGACAGTCTGGTAAAAACCGGCAAGAATAGTTTTGTAATAAAAAAAGCCGGGCTCATTAATGTTGGCGGTAAGGATTTCCTGCTTGCAAGGGAAGTGCTTGCAACGGGCAATACAATGACAACTTACGAGTATGAAAGCATGGAAAAATCAACAAACAAGGATACCATCGAGATGTTTAAAGTTTATAAACCCTTAAAAAATCTGGTTTATGATTATGGCGATTTTTCATCTTACATACTGCTTTACAACGACAGCTTAAAATTCGCTTTTGATCCCATCGAATTTTACGGATGGACGAATGTTACAAAATCAGAATTTGTCAACATCGATGGCATTCCACACATTATCGCCCTCACCAATACCGAAAAAGGTGATACCATTAATAAAGTGATTACCCTCTGCGATTTGAAGGGAAACATTGTGAAGCAGCTCCCTCTACCTGATAATTTTACGGAAATCTACACCGGCAACGGCAGGATTGTTTTCACGGATAAAGGAAACCTTTTTGTATATTCCAACCAACTTGAAATGATTGAGCAAATACCAGATATTACCCGGAGCGCCGGATTTTTCGACATCGATGGCGACCAGAAGAGTGAGTTTATCGCCTTTCGGGATAACGAAATGATTGTTCTTTCGCCGGATTTCGACCTCTTGGCCACTTTAAAAATTAGTCAGGAATTTGCCCCATATCCGGAGGCAAATGGAATCAGCCTGCTTCAAATTGGCTACAAACCGGGTTTTATTTTCAACACTCGCCTCTTTTATTATCTTTTCAGCTACAGCAAAAACCCCCTCGCAATTTTCAAATTTCCGTTTTATCTCCTGATATTTTCTTTTTGGTTGGGACTTTTGTTTTTGATTCTGAAATTACATTCCCGCCGGCTGGAAAAGGAAAAAAAGCAGCTCGAAAAAATAGTATCCGAACGTACATCTGAACTCCAAACAAAGAACATCGAACTGGCCGCACAAAAAGAAGAAATTCAAACACAGGCCGAAAAGATTACTGAACAATACGAACACCTGGAAAAACTCGATCAGTTTAAAGAATCGCTCACACATACACTGGTCCACGATTTAAAAAATCCTTTGAATCAGATAATGCTCAAAACGACAAACCCGCTGGTAAAGCTGTCAGCACGAAAAATGTTGCAGCTCATTATGAACATGTTGGATGTAGAAAGATACGAACATGCCGGATTTGAACTCAACAAAGATGTACATTGCCTTGGCAGTATTTTGGATGAAGTTAAAAAAGGTCAGGAAATCAGCATGAATGAAAAGAATCTCGAATTGAAGAATCATTTTGGCGATTACCACGTATTGGTTGATAAAGATATTCTGGTTCGGATATTTGACAACCTGCTTTCCAATGCCATCCGTTATTCGCCGCTCAACCAGGTCATTGATATTTTTGCCGAACCAACTGCTGACCACTTTCTCAAAATTAGTATTAGAAATTACGGAGAATCCATTAACCAAGAAATTTTGCCATATATCTTCGACAAATACAGGCAGTTTGGTAAAAACGAAGGCCGAACATACCGCACGACCGGCCTTGGACTCACCTTTTGCAAAATGGCTGTAGAAGCACATGGCGGGAAAATTGGCGTCCACAGCAATCCGGAGGAAGGTACTAACTTCTGGTTTACCATCCCGTTTATTTCAAAAACAGATGAAAAGAATGAAAATCATAATACTGCACACGATGTTCAGCCTGAAATCCGGCTTTCTGACTCCGATAGGGAAATGTTGAAAACAACAGTGAAACAGATGAAGGAGTTTGAAATTTATGAGATTTCGCGTTTTCATGAAGTATTGGACCCGATTCGGGAGACATCAGGTAGTGCGGTGAATGATTGGATTTCACTTCTTTTTAGCGCTATTTACATTCAAAATGCAGAATTATTCGACAGATTAATAAAGCTCGCAGAAAATGGACAAACAAAAAATTCTGATTGTTGACGACGATCCCGCAGCCCTCGAAAGCATCGTAACATGCTACATCGAATCACGCGAACCGTTCGAACTGTTTCAGGCGTTGAATGGTGAAATGGCATTTCAGATTGTTCAAAAAGTACTTCCCGACCTGGTGCTTACCGATTGGGAAATGCCAGTGATGGACGGCCTTCAGTTTATTGGGAAAATGCAGTCAACCGAAGCCTTTCGCGATATCCCGGTGATTATGGTAACGGGTTTCATGTTATCGCCCCACGACCTAAGAACGGCCATGTCGGTGGGAGCGGTTGACTACATTCGTAAACCCATTGAAAAAACGGAATTATTGGCCAGGACAAAAACCATGCTCAGGATTTCGGCAGCCAACAAAACCATTCGGAAACAGGAAGAAGACCGCTTACGTGCCGAACTCGACCATCATAAAAAAGAACTTGCTATTGCGGCCCTGCACCTGGCCAATTATCAGAAAAGAAACGAAGAACTGCTGATTGAAATGAAAAGGCTTATCCCTTACATGAATAAAGAGGGAATGGAGATCATCAGGAATATCATCATCAGTAATAAGTCGAACTACGAAAATGATTTTTTGAATATTTTCGAAGCCCAATTCAAAGATGTGCATACCGATTTTTATGAACGGCTGGATGAGAAGCATCCCGAACTGACGCCCACGGAGAAGAAAATATGCACTTTCCTAAAGATGAACATGAACACAAAGGAAATTGCCGCCTTATTGCTTTCTACACCTGCTACCGTTGAGGTAACCCGCTCCAGAATCCGCAAAAAAATCGGGCTTGAACATTTTCAGAGCCTCACCGAGTACATTTCAGGAATATAAACTGCGGTAAGATTAAGCCGCCTTGCCCAAGGATTGGAACCCGCCCTTCGATTCCGCAGGAGCGGAACTGAGGGCTCGACCCGAAACCATGAACCAGAAATCCGGAACAGCGAAACCAAAACAGCCTATCCTTCTTTAGAGGTGAAAAAACCACTTCTTCAAACATCACTTAATCAATCCGTTAACTTTCCGGTTAAGGTGTAGTTAAGGTGCCCTCCGATTTTTGATAAGGTCGGTTTTTTGTATTTCGCCTGCCGCTGCCTGTACTTTCGCCAGCGTAATAATGATGCTATGGCGGACAATAATGGAATTGATAAAAAATGCAGGCCAAATCTGAAAAACCCGGAACCGGGTAATTTGGAAAAGGAAATTGA
>CALFEP010000036.1 GCA_937950125.1 uncultured Bacteroidota bacterium | reverse complement strand
TAAGTCGTAAGTCGTAAGTCGTAAGTAGCGCTCTGTGCGCTTTTTTATGACCAAATTTTTCTTCCAAAAACCATGATTCCCACAACCACGGCTGTGAGGGCGGCCAGCAATACCGCGCCTGCTGCCAGGTCTTTGATTCTTCCGGCCATTGCATCGTAATCGGGCGAAATTTTGTCAACCAGCATTTCAATGGCGGTATTGAAGGTTTCGGCGGCAAAAACAAATCCAATGGCCAACGCCACCAGTGCCCACTCGACAGCCGTGAGTGAAAACCAAAAACCAGCTGCAATTACAACAACAGTTGCAAAAAGATGAATCCATGCGTTGTGTTGTGTTTTTAACAGCCATTTAACCCCTTTGATTGCGAAGATAAAGCTCCGCAAACGCTTTCTGACTGAAAATTGGCGCCTGCTTTTATCCATGTTTTTTTTGATTAAATGTTTCAAAAATACGCACAAATATGGTGAAAGCATTTTTGCTAAAAGAATTTGTCGGGCAGGGGTTTTGGAAACCTGTTGCGGCGGGCAAAAAAAATCAGCACAACACGGTGGTTTTCCGGTTCGGGAAACCTAAATGCCGGTTGAGGTGGTTTCTTTTGCATAAAGGGGTGTCAATCCCATTACTTTGCTCAGGTAAACATCATTTAAAACAATTTAAAATAATCACAATGAAAACAACAGTTAAAATTTGGGTAATTGCAATTGTTGCTGGATTATCAGCATGCAAAAATCAGGACGATGTACAACCTTCGCAAAACAACAACTCCGGCAATTCACAGATAACCGGCAAGGTATGGAAAGTAGATTATTTTGGCGAAAGGGGAGAAGACGAAACCCATAAATTCAATGGTTATACTTTCAGGTTTCTTCCAGAAAATGTAGTAGCCATAAGTTCGCCCGACGGGGCTTTTGAAGGCGCATGGAACATTTCAAATTCGACGGGTTCCAACAGATTTTACCTGAACGCCACCGGAAACTACCAAATGACCGAAATCAGTGACGACTGGTTGATTGTGGAAAATTCGTCAACGCTCATCTGGCTTGGCGACGACAATCCCCAAAGTGCCGGCACGCTCAGATTTGTTGTTCAATAAACCAGCGGCATCCACATAGACAAAAAGAGGATTACGTCATAACAGGCGGTCCTCTTTTTTTTATTCCGGAATTTAAAAGTTTTATTGTTGTCTTAAGGATTCATTACTTTTGGTTCTCCAAAAAAAACAAAAGATGTTGAATGAAGATGCTCCATATAGCCCGTTGTCTGCAGCAAATGAGAACCGCAGCAAAAAAATTGATGAGCTTGAACAAAAGATTACAGACCTTGAGAATAAGTTGTCGTTGATCAGGAAAGAGGATTACGATTTTATGTTCTTTTTTGAAGAATCGGGCAACGGCATGGTTTTGTTCGACAAAAACCATCGGGTGGCTGATGTAAATCAGGCATTTATAACCATTACAGGGATGAAAAGGCAGATGGTTATTGGGTTATCCGTTCATGATTTTATCAATAACCTGGTTTCCCGCAAAAACAGGACGAAGATTATTTGTGTAGTGAACAATATGTTGCACGGAAACACCATCCAGCCTGTCGAATTTGAATACCAGAAAAAATTCCTCGAGATTTCATTTTATAAAGGTTCTCCCGACGAAAATCTCATTGGAATCATCAATGATATAACTACGCGCAAGCAGGTTGAAATAAAGCTTTCGGAATCGGAGATAAACCTGCGTTCGCTTTTCAATTCGATGAAGGAAATCGTGTTTGAGATCGATTACAACGGGACTTACCTCAACATTGCACCCACAGCGCCCGGTTTGATGTACCTGGCTCCTGAATCGGCCATCGGAAGAACCCTGCACGACATTTTCCCACAGGCACAGGCTGATTTGTTCCTTAACTTTATCCGGCGTTGTTTCGACAGGAAGACAACCCAAACCATTGAATATCCGCTGGAAATAAATGAAAAAAAATACTGGTTCGAAGGGCGGGCTTCCTTAAAATCAGAAACCACTGTTTTGTTTATTGCCACCGACATCACCGACAAAAAGGAGGCGGAAGAGGCACTGGATATCAGCGAAGAAAAGTTCAGGAATTTTTTCGAGCAATCGCAGGACGGAATCCGTTTGACCGACTCGAGGGGTGTTATCATTGCATGGAACAAAGGGATGGAGAAAATTTCAGGAATACCCGCTAATGAGGCTGTTGGTCGCGATACCTGGGATATTACCTTCAAAATGACGCCTGATGATAAAAAAAGCCCCGAATTGTACGAATCCACAAAAAATAAAGTATTGCAAACGCTGGCAACAGGAACCATAAGCTGGCTGAGTACATATAATGAATATGACCTGCAACGTAGTGATGGTACAACGCGAATTGTACAAACCTCGGTTTTTCCCGTGAAAACAAAAACCGGTTTGTTATTCGGCTCGGTAGTTCAGGACATTACAGAAAGGAAAATGTACGAGGTGATGTTAAGCAACGACCGAAACCTCATGCAGGGATTGCTGGATAATTTGCTGATTGGTGTTGTGGTTTGGGACAACAACGGTAACCTCGTAAAAGCCAATAAAACAATGTTCAAACTTACGGGTTATCAGGCTGATGAAATTAAAACCCGTGAAGATTGGCTCACATTGGTATATCCCGATCCGGAATACCGCCGGATGGTGGTTGATGAATGGCTCAATTCGGCGAAGTACAGCGATGCTGTCAGGGAATTCACCATAAAATGCAAAGATGGATCAAGCAAGGATATCGAATTCATGGTTAGTTTCCTTGACGATGGCCGGGCAATTGTAAGTATGATTGATATTTCGGAGCGTAAGCAGTCGGAGCTGGCCTTGCGCCGGAAGGACGTTCTGTTGGAAGCTTCTGCCCGAGCAAGTCAGTACCTTTTTGACGACAAACCACTCGATATCATTGTAGCACAGGCGCTTGAAACGATTGGAAGGGCAGTTGAGCGCGACCGGGTGTACGTTTTTGAATTTCACCACGAGCCCGAGACGGGTATGTTGCTGATGAGCCAGCGTTACGAGTGGGTGCGCAACGGGGTGAGTGTTCAGATTAATAACCCCGAACTGCAGAATGTGCCGGTTTTTGATATCGCTCCAAGGTGGTGGGAAATTTTGTCGGCAGGACAAACATTAAAAGGAAATATCAGGGATTTTCCGGCTTCTGAACGCGTTGCCTTAGAGGCACAGGATATTGTTTCGATACTGGTGATGCCGGTTATTGTGAATTCGATATGCTGGGGTTTTGTTGGTATCGACAATTGCACATCAGAAGATAACTGGACAGAAGCCGAAAGCCTGATTTTAAAATCGTTTACCCTCACCATTGGAATGGCCATTATCAGACGCCGTTCCGAAATAGAGCTGAAAATAGCCAAAGAAAAAGCCGAGGAGTACAACAACCTCAAAACAGCCTTCCTCCAAAACATGAGTCACGAAATACGGACACCCATGAATGGAATCCTCGGATTTACCGAGCTTTTAATCGATCCTGAAATTACTCCCGATTTGCAGCTCGAATATATTCAGATCATTAAATCGAGTGGTGAACGGATGTTGAACATTATCAACGACCTGCTCGATATTTCGCTGATCGAATCAGGTCAGGTTGAGGTGAACAAGTCAAACCTCAACCTGAACAACGAAATGCTGAGCATCTACAGATTTTTTAAACCTGACGCCGAATCAAAATCAATCCGGTTCAAGCTGGTCATTCAAAATCCGGAAGCTGAAAATCTGCTGTTTACCGATCGGGAGAAACTTTTTGCCATACTTGCCAACCTGATTAAAAATGCCATAAAATTTACCCATCAGGGCGCCATCGAATTCGGGTTTTCGAAAAATGGAAACGATTATGAATTCTATGTCAGCGACACCGGAATTGGAATCGCCAACGATAAGCTCGAAATGATTTTTGAACGGTTTGTACAAGCCGATCTAACCATTTCGAAACCCTACGAAGGCGCCGGGCTGGGGCTTGCCATTGCCCGGGCATATGTTGAAATTCTGGGTGGCAGAATATGGGTTGAATCCAAACCCGATGCTGGTTCAAAGTTTTATTTTACCATTCCTTCAACCGAATCACTAACCAATGTTTTAACCGAAAAAGAAATGCTTTACAAAATGACCCCGGGAACAAGTACCTCACTCAGCGTTTTGATTGCTGAAGATACCGAACATTCTGATTTTTACCTTACTCAGGTTATTAAAAAATATTGCAGGACAATATTTCATGTCAAAACGGGTACGCAGGCTGTTGAAGTTTGCAAAAACAACCCTGGCATCGACCTTATCCTTATCGACATTAAAATGCCCGAAATGGATGGCTATCAGGCTGTGAAACTCATCAGACAGTTCAATCAGAAGGTGATAATTATTGCCCAGACGGCGTACGCCCTTACCGGCGACCGCGAAAGTGCGCTTGAGGCCGGTTGCAACGATTATCTGGCAAAGCCTATCAAGCGTGAAACACTGCTCAAAACAATTTCAAAATATTTTCAGCTTCAATAAATAATCAGGCTGTCGTTCAGCTTTTGCCAGCCGAAAACTTGCCTGCCAAACAGAAGCCTTACCTGCTTCATTCTTTTGTAGTTAAGTTTTTTTAAATTATTTTAATCTGATTGTCATAATTCCCATAATTTTGGAACTTTGTATCATGTCAGGTGGTTACGCCCAAATTTATAAATTGATAGTCAGACCGTTGATTTTGTTATGGTGGATGTTTCGGATCACATGAAAAACATTGATTTTGCGGAGCTTATAGCTTTAGCAGGCCGTTTTGGGATTGGTAAACATTATGAATCTTTGTCCATTGATTTTGTGGTGAACGCCATGAAAAAGCGCCTTGCTGAAAAACAATGCATGAGCGCGGACGAATACCTGATGATTTTGAAAAACGACCCTGGTGAGGTATTGCAACTCGCCGATTCGCTCAACAACGGCTTTAGCGAATTTTTCAGAAATCCTTTAAGTTTTTCGGCACTCGAACACATCATTCTTCCGGGTCTTTTGAAACGGCTGGTTACTTCAGGCCGAAGGGAAATCCGCATCTGGTCGGCTGCCTGTGCGGCAGGACACGAGGTTTACTCGCTGGCCATATTGTTGCATGAGTTGCAACATCAATCGTCGCAAAATTTCAACTGGCGCATTTTTGCCTCAGATGCCAGCCAGCCGCTCATTCTCGAAGCCACCAAAGGAATTTATCAGGAAACCGCGCTCCAGAAAGTAACCATGAAAAGGTTTCATACCTGGTTTGACCGGGTTGGCGACAATTTTGAAATAAAACCCGCCTTGCGGAAAAACATTGAATTCCTGGTTTTCGATCTCTTCGATAAAAATTATTGTTACCCGCCCGGGAGCATTTATGGTGATTTTGATCTGGTTTTATGTGCCAACATTTTTTTTTATTACAACCAGCAGGCTCAGAAACTATTTGTGGGAAAGCTTGAAAAATCGCTGGCAAAAGGTGGTTACATCATGACCGGCGAATCGGAAAGAAGCATTTTCAGGTTTCACCATTTCACCGAAATACTCCCCCATGCTGCAATTTTCAGAAAAGGGAAAAAGCAATTTTCGTCATTGTAAGTCATAAGGTTAAAAGAAAAAACAACATTTGTAAAACTACGCTATATGAAGTTGAAAGATATGAAAATAGGCTCGTTGCTGATTATCAGCAATACGTTGGTAGTACTTTTTGTGATCGTGCTTGGTTTCGTGTCGTACAAGCAATCGGACCAGATTCACACCCAAAACGAAAAAATTCTGGAACATCCCGTCACAGTGCAGCAAACCTTAACAAAAATAACAACCGGTGTTTTTCTTATCAGAAACAAAATGTTGGACTTGTTTCCGACAGCAGACGACGAAAAAATTTCAAAAACACTTTCTGATATTGAAGGATACAAACTTGACGTTGAAAAACAAATTGATGTTCTTTATCAGCAATACCTTGGTCCGCTAAGTAATGTTGATTCACTGCACGATAATTTTGCACGTTGGAACTCGATTCGTATAAAAACCATTCAACTCATTCAGGAAGGCAGGTATGAGGAGGCGCAAATGCGGCGCAGCAATTCAGGGATTGCCGGTAAACAGGTGAACAAGGTGCTGAACAACATTAAGACCATCATGGATTTCGCCAACAACAAGGCCTTTTCTTTTGTTCAGGAATCGCAAAGGCTGAATGACAGCCTAAATCAAAGGTTGGCGCTGATTGTTGGCCTACTGGTTATGTTAACTTTGGTGATCTATTTTGTGCTTCTCAGAAATATCCGCAAGCCATTGGCCGAACTTACAGGCACTGCACTGCTATTCAGGGATGGGAATTACAATGTGAGAAACCAGTATCAGTCGAAAAGCGAAATGGGGCAACTGGCACAGGTGTTCAATTCGCTTGCCGACAGCATTCAGCGTAATCTCAGGCTAAACAGCATGATACAGGAAATTTCGGCCACCATGATCAGTGAAGATGATGCCCAAAAGTTTTTCCATAAAATGCTTCATTCGCTCGCTTCGCTAACGGGGTCGCAAATGGCGGCTGTATTTTTGCTTTCGGACGACCAACGGTCTTACCAGCATTTCGAGTCCATTGGTTTGGATAGAAACATGCTTCAACCCTTTGATGTAAACGATTTTCAGGGCGAGTTCGGCCCCGCCATTGCAAGCCGCAAAATTCAGGTAATTAAAAACATACCCGTCGATACCCGGTTTGCGTACCTGGCCGTGAGTGGTAAATTTGTACCCAGAGAAATCGTTACCATCCCTGTCATTGCAGGCAATGATATTCTTGCAGTGATTTCAATTGCAGGCATTAATGGTTTTACACCTGAGGTTTTAAGCTTTCTCGATAAAATTTATGTCACACTCTGTACCCGTGTAGCGGGAATTATGGCTTACCGCAAAATGAAAGAATTTTCGGTGATGCTTGGACAGCAAAATGCGGAGCTCGAAGCACAGAAAAACGAATTGACCACTCAGTCGAACGAGCTGATACAACAAAACAGCGAACTTGAACAGCAGAAATTGCAATTGGATGAGGCCAACCGGTTGAAAACCAATTTCCTCTCGAACATGAGCCATGAGCTGCGCACCCCACTCAATAGCGTGATTGCCCTTTCAGGGGTTCTCAACCGCCGTTTGGAAGGCAATATTCCGGCAGACGAATACAGCTACATCGAAGTCATTGAACGCAACGGTAAACATTTACTCTCGCTCATCAACGATATTCTCGATATTTCGCGCATCGAAGCCGGTCGCGAAGAAATTGAAGTCACACAGTTTGATATCAACCGGCTGATTGAAGGGGTTGTTGAGATCATTCAGCCACAGGCCAACGAAAAACAGATAAAGCTTTTTCATGAAGGAGCAGGTTCAAACCTTATCATTACCAGCGATTCGGGTAAACTAACCCATATTTTGGTTAATATTATTGGCAACGCAGTTAAATTTACCGAAAAAGGATTTGTTAAAGTTGATGCTGAACAGGTTGGAAAGCTGCTGAAAATCAAAGTAAAGGATACCGGTATCGGCATCGAAAAAGAAAATCTGCCGCATATTTTCGACGAGTTCAGGCAGGCCGATGGCAGTACTTCGCGACGATTTGGAGGCACAGGACTTGGCTTAGCCATTGCAAAAAAGTATGCCAATCTGCTGGGTGGAAACATTTCCGTAAAAAGTGAACCCGGCCAGGGGTCTGAATTTGTGCTTGTTTTGCCCGTGAAACTTACGGAAGAGAGTAAAGCCAGCGATACCGTCCTGGATTCTTTGTCAAGGTTTTCGAGAATAAAAATGCCTGAACAGTCCGAAGCTACCGGTTTGACAAAGTCAGTCCTCCTGGTCGAAGACAGCGAGCCGGCCATCGTTCAGATGAAAGATATCCTCGAAGAAAACAACTTTACGATCATGGTGGCCACCAGCGGAAATGAGGCTTTGGAAAAGCTCCGCGGTTTTACACCCGATGCCATTATCCTCGATTTGATGATGCCAGGCATCGATGGGTTTGAAGTGTTGAAAAGCCTGCGGAGTATGCCCCAAACAGCCGCGACACCTGTGTTAATCCTTACAGCAAAGCATATAACAAAAGAAGACCTCAAAGTGCTGAAGGGGAATGAAATTTTTCAGCTAATTCAAAAAGGAGATGTAAAACGGGATGAGTTGCTGCAGGCAGTTTTTGCCATGACCAATCCCGAGAAAGATCAAAAAACAAAGGAAAGTACACCTGTACCGCCACACATTGAAGGAAAACCGGTGGTGTTGGTGGTCGAAGACAATCCTGATAATATGCTCACTGTAAAAGCCCTGCTCGAAAGTGATTTTAAGATTATTGAAGCCGTTAACGGAAACGAGGCAGTGGCGCTTTCCCGTCAGTTTATGCCTCACCTAATTCTTATGGACATTGCCTTGCCCGAAATGGATGGAATACAGGCCTTTAAAGTCATCAGAAAAGATCCCAGGATGCAACATATCCCCATCATTGCCCTCACAGCAAGCGCAATGACAAGCGACCGAGAGGTAATTCTTGCCCATGGATTCAATGCCTACATCCCAAAACCTATTGATGAAAAAGAATTTTTTACAACGTTAAACCGCACACTTTATGGAAAATAGTAAAGTGAAAATATTGGCCATCGACGACAACCAGGATAACCTGATAAGTCTGAAGGCGCTGATTTCAGAAGCTTTCCCGGGATTGACCACTTTATTGGCTTTAAGTGGAACCAGTGGGCTGGAGCTGGCAAAAACCGAAGACCCTGATGTGGTTCTGCTCGATATTGTCATGCCCGGCATGGATGGTTACGAAGTTTGCCGGAAGCTAAAGGCCGATAGGTCACTGAGCATTATTCCCGTGATTTTTATTACTGCCCTGAAGGGCGACCGCGAAAGCAGAATCAGGGCGCTGGAAGCCGGTGCGGAGGCTTTTCTGGCTAAACCGGTCGATCCTTCCGAACTTACGGCACAAATAAAAGCCATGGTTAAAATTAAAGCCGCAAATGTTCAAAAAAGTACTGAAACACAACGTCTTGCAAAGCTCGTTGAAATGCGGACACACGATCTGACTTTAGCCAACGAGGCTACCCTCAGAATCTTGGATGAATTGAAAAAAGAAAACGAAGCCAGAAAAAAAAGTGAAGCCGAACTCCTGCAAGCCAACGAAACGTATCTTAACATTTTTAATTCGGTAAACGAAGCCATTTATATTCAGGACCCTGATACGGGCGCTTTTATTGATGTCAACCAGGGCGCCGAAAAAATGTACGGAAAAAGTCGTGATGAAATTGTGGGGCAAACTCCTTTTACTATTGCAGCCCCGGAAATGAATGATCTGGAATACATCTGGCAAAAATCAAAAGAAGTTTTTGAAACAGGA
This sequence comes from uncultured Bacteroidota bacterium, assembly GCA_937950125.1. Lineage (GTDB taxonomy): Bacteria > Bacteroidota > Bacteroidia > Bacteroidales > 4484-276 > CALFEP01. The sequence continues at coordinate 1,084 of CALFEP010000036.1, read as the reverse complement.
AAACCTGCTCAATTCGATTTTTGGGCGCTGCGCAACAATGGTGAAGCCTTCCCAAAAGAGGTCATCGTCAACAAGGGAAAGTATTTTGGTAAAGATGTGCTGATTGCCACTGCTCGTGATATTTCCGAAAAGGTACGCTCCGAGGAAACCATCAAGCGCAATTATGCCTATAACAGAGCACTGCTTGATGCAAACCCCGATGTGATGTTTGTTTTCGATAAAACCTGTACATTCGTCGATTTTCATGCACAATCGTTTGAAAATGTGTATGTTTCGCCTGATGTTTTTCTGGGAAAAAAACCTGAAGATGTGTTGCCCCCCGACGTGGCAAAATCAACCCGCGAAAAAGTTGAGTACATCCTGAAGACAGGAAATAGTGAATTTAATACCTATAGCCTTGAAATAAACGGAGAAACAAAGTTTTACGAATCGAGGGGCGTGCCTTTGGGCGACGACAAGGTGCTGGCCTTTGTCAGAGATATTACAGAGCGTAAGAAGGCAGAGGAATTACTTAGTGAAAACCAGAGTTTTCTTGATTTAATTTTACAAACGGTGCCCGATCCGGTAACGGTGGTCAGGTTGTCCGACAATGTTTGCCTGAAAATTAACCTGGAATTCACCCGATTGTTAGGATGGACAGCCGATGAGGCGGTTGGACGCACCTACAAGGATTTCAACCTTTGGGAAAATCCCGACGACAGGATGAAACTGATAGAAGGGCTTAAACAAAATGGCTCAGTCGATAGTCTTGAGGCAAGGTTCAATACCAAAAACAAAACAATCATCACCGGATTAATTTCAGCCAGGTTGTTGACGCTTAAAGGGGAACAGTGCCTGGTTACCATTACGCGTGATATTACCGAACGCAAACGGGTGGAAGAATCGCTGGTTAAAAGTGAAGAACGCAACCGGCTGCTCTCCGAGGTTACCATGGAAGGAATCCTGATTCATAAAAGTGGCATTGTTCAGGATTTGAATCCGGCGCTGGTAAAAATGATCGGATACGAATTCGATGAAATCATTAACCGAAACATCCTTGAGGCCATTCACCCCGACGATCATGCTACGGTGCGCCAATTTATGC
>CALFEP010000035.1 GCA_937950125.1 uncultured Bacteroidota bacterium | reverse complement strand
AGTCTCTGATATAGGCGGAATGAAGCAGGGCATGGTGGTACATCTCCACCTTGCTTCCGCCCCGGTAAAAAGTAAACATCCGGTTCAGTTTTCCAAAATCCACAATCATGGGCGAACTCATCAGGTTGTTGCCAAAAGTGATCTGCGATGTCTTATGCCCGTAATCAAGCAGAATAACCTGTAAAATTGCGGCATCCAGTACTATATCCCGATGATTCGACACAAACAGATACGCCGTTCCGGGAGTGAGATTTTCCATTCCGCTCACAGTGAGGCCTGAAGAGGTTTTCTTTATAATGGTGTTTACCACCTTATGCATAAATTTCACCTGAAATTCTTCCACACCATCGATTTGCAGCAGTTCCTGCTTCGATTTTTCCACTGGAACGTCCGGAAACAACCACGACAGAACCACATTAAATTCCGGGTAACCGATCAACCTCCGGATAGCATCATTCACTTCGTGGTCGCGGTAAGGACGCATTTTTTCAAACTCTTCAGCGTAATTAATTTTGGTCATATCTGGTTTTTTCTCCTGTCAAAAAATATTGTTGGTTTTCGTGATGATTGCGGGTGTTGCAACCTGTCCAAAAGCAATGGATCAGAAAATTCAATCCGTGGCGCCACCCTTAGTTTTGCCCTGAAATGATCTTTGATGGTCTTTTCAAATTCAGGATTTTTTAAATGGGTTCCAACCCTGATGAGGATTTCGTCGGTGTCGATTTCGTTTGAAAACACTTCAACAACGTAGTTTTCAACACCTTTTATATCGTTCAGAATATCGTACAATGCCGGAGGGTAAATGGTTGTACCCTTGTATTTGATCATTTGCTTTTTCCGGCCAATCAGCCCGCCAATTCTCAGGGTGTTACGTCCACACTGACAGGGTTCGGTGTAATGCACGCAAATGTCGCCACTTTTGAACCGCAGCAGGGGCATTCCTTCCACGCCAAGCGTGGTAAAGGTCAACTCGCCTGGTTCTCCTGGATTTACAGGGTTTTCGTCTTCATCCAGAAATTCCACAATCAGTAATTCGGGATGATGGTGTCCGCCACAGCCGTGCTGACAATCGGTAAATGCGGCTGCCATTTCGGTGGAGGCGTAAGTTGAGAAAAGCTGTATATTCCAGTTTCTGACGATTTGTTTGCCCAGTGTGTTCAGTTCAAAACCGCCATTACGCAAAGGTTCACCGATACAAACTGCCGATTTTACGGAGCTTTGGTTCAGGTCGTAGCCATTTTCGCCCGCATATTCGATGAGTTTGAGCAAAAACGACGGAACCGTAACCAACGCGGTAGGTTTAAATCTTTTAAAAGAATCGATCTGCAATTCAGGATTTCCTGGACCTACCCTGACCGCAGCGGCTCCCAATTTTCGAATTCCTAAAAAATAAGCCAGCCCAGCCATAAAACGCCTGTCCATTGTAACCATCAACTGGTAGATGTCGGAGGGAGTTCCACCGGCAGTGGTAAACGACAGAAATTCGTTGTAGGCAAGCCTTTCGAGGTCATTTTCGGTTACCGCAAAAGTGATGGGTGATCCCAGTGTTCCGGAGGTGGTGATGTAGTCGATGATTTTCCCGGGTTCCACACACAGAAAATCCATGTTGCTCTCCTGCAGGTTTTCCTTGTCGGTGGTAGGAATATGGCCAAGGTCAGCAAGGGTTTTTATTTTGGAAATGTCAATTTTATGGCGTGCAAAAAGCCGTTTGTAAAATGGCGACCTAAGCTGCAGGTAGCCAAGCATTTCCTGCAATTTCACTTCCTGATACCGGATGATTTCGTCACTTCCGGCCATCTCTATTTTTGGAATAAACGTTTCAGACATTATTTTTTCAAGTCGATCAAGCTGGCAAAAGTACAATTATTCACGAAAGCAGCTTCAATAGTTTGACATGCTGATTTACTGATAACAAGAAACTTCACCCATCCTGGCCATCCCCCACTCGCTCATGGCATCAATTATTGGAGAATGCGATTTCCCGGGTTCAGTAGTACTGTTTTCTACCTGTGGTGGTATTTCATGAAAAATATTCAGGGTGATCATTCCGTCGCTTTCCGCTTCACGTTACTGATTTACCAACATTTGCTTACCAATGTCGGGTATTGCTTTCTGTAAAATGCTAAAACGGTTAGCTCCATTTCGTAATAAAAAGAAAATAACGGCTTCCATTTCCTATCAATGATATTCAAACAATAGGTTACCGGGCAATTATTGGGATTGAAATGCATTTTTCTGACCTATTGGTTCTGTTTTCAAAAACCTGTCAGCCTTTTGTCCATGAGGCAATAATTCGTCTGGTATAATCAATAAAATGTGTTTAAAAAAACAGGAGGTAAGAACCTTTTCTCAACCTCCTGTAAAAAATTGCCCAAGAATGGACTATTTCAGTTAATTTTCTATCTCGACCTCACCCTTAAGTGGCAGATTATTCGATGCTGAGCCGATAAATATTTCAAACATTCCGGGTTCAAGTACCCATTTTAATTTTTCGGGATGGTAAAAACTAAAAGCTGATTCATCAAGTTCAACGGTTATTACTTTTGATTCCTCCGGATTAAGGTTAACCTTTTCAAAACCTTTAAGTTCCTTTACAGGACGGTCAACCGAACATTGCTTTTGATGAACATAAACCTGGACAACCTCGGCGCCTGTAAGGCTTCCGGTGTTGGTAACGGTGCATTGGGCAATTACCTTCTTATCCTTTTTGGTTACATTCAAATCAGAAAATCTGAAGGTCGTATATGAAAGCCCATAACCAAACGGGAACACCACATCAGTGTTTTTTGAATCGAAATATCGGTAACCCACATAAATATCTTCGGTGTACTTAACTGTATTTTTACCAGGAAATTCACCTACTGAATGCGAAGGATAATCCAGGTGCGAATTTGCGAAGGTCATGGGCAGCTTGCCCGAAGGGTTTATCTCGCCAAATAGAATCTGTGCTATGGCAGTTCCACCTTCCATGCCTGGATACCAGGCATGCAGGTAAGCACGCGTATCGGGCAGCCAGTTGTTCATCTCTACATTGCTCCCCCCCAACAGCACTACTGCGGTGTTTTTGTTTGCTTTAACAATTTCCTTGATCAGCTGTTCCTGACCAAAAAGAAGTTTGATGTTCAGTTTGTCACGGGCTTCTGAATCATAGGTGCCTTCTCCCCAGGGCATTCCCTGGTGACCATGAATCCAACCTCCAACAAAAACAACAGCATCGGCTTTTTTTGCCAAAGCAATTGCTTCCTCCGCCAGTTTTTCATTTGCAATTCTGGCAACTTCAACTTCACTGGTGTTTGACCTTGATTGTGATGCCGATTCTGTTGATTTTCCTCTGAAAAGACTTTCGTCATAATAGGGTTCATAACCTTCAGCATATATCACCTCAACTTCTTTCCCAACCAGATTTTTAATTCCTTCCAAAGGTGTGATTTCATACAAGGGTTTAACCTGAGAGCTGCCTCCGGCATTGGCAAACACCTGGGTTGCATTATTTCCAATGACAGCAAGTGTTTTGATTTCCTTTTTGCTGAATGGCAGCAAACCATCGTTTTTAAGCAGTACAATTCCTTCCTGAGCCACGCTTAAGGCAAGTTGTTGATGTTCGGCCGTGTTCCGTTCGCCAGGGCTGTGTTGGCCTAAAGCTGTTGTCCGATACATCAATTTTAAAATACGCCGCACTTTATCATCAATAAAGCTTATGTCGATTTCGCCTGATTCTATCATCTTTTTGGCATGTCGGGCAAGATAAAAATCGTCATAATCAGGATGATCGAACGATTTTATAAGCTCAGTGCCCATTTCGATATCTGTACCATACAGGAGTGCTTCGCGGGTATCGTTCACCGAACCCCAGTCGCTGATCACAACTCCATCAAAACCCCATTCGCCTTTCAGTATTTCATTGTTCAGGTATTGATGGTGCGTAGTATGCTGGCCGTTAATTTTATTGTAAGAACCCATTAAACTCCAGACGCCAGCTTCTTTTACAGCAGCTTTAAAAGCAGGGAAGTATATTTCGTGCAGGGCGCGCCTGCTCACAATAACATCAATCGTATTGCGATCGGTTTCCTGATTATTGGCGGCAAAATGCTTCACACAGGCTGCAACACCCTGCTCCTGTACACCTTTGATATAACCAACAGCCATAGCAGACGCCAGAAACGGATCTTCGCTCAGATATTCAAAGTTTCGACCATTTAAAGGGCTTCGGATGATGTTCACACCGGGACCAAGAATGACGTTCTTCCCCCTCTCTTTGGCTTCGCTGCCCAGTACCTTGCCAAACGCATAACCCAGATTTTTGTTCCAGGTTGAAGAAAGACAAATTCCAACAGGCAGGTACGTTGATTTGTCATCGGCATCTTTCAATGCTGACCAACCCCGGCCATGTTCAGGACGCACGCCGTGAGGGCCATCTGACATAACCAGCTCAGGAATAACCAGCCTCTTAACACCTCCTGAGGTGAAAGAAGAACTGGCATGAATCAGATTGAGTTTTTCGTCGAGCGTCATTTGTTGAAGGAGTGTTTCGGCCTTTTCACCAAAGCCGCTTTCGTCACCGTCAGGTGCTTTATTTCCGGTACAAGCGTTAACCAAAACCATCATCAAACCTGCAATCAGCAGGAAAAATATCCTTTTTAAAATACTTGAATTTATGTTTTTCATCAGTATAAATATTTAAAATTCATTGTCGAAATTACGTTTTACCATCACCGTTTAGAGGTTAACCTTTACCTGGTGTACCATACCTTTACCAGATAAGGGCAACAAATCACCCGAAACTTCTCTTCCATCGCACAAAATATTCTTTCCACCGGTTCCTTTATTTATGACCAAAATCTGATAAACCTCACCTCTGAATTTGCGGGTTACTGAAAATTGGGGGATATCGGCTGGGATTTTCGGGTCAACACGCAGGCCGTCCCAATCGGGTCGGATTCCCAGAAGATATTGGGTAACGGCATAAAAATTCCATGCAGCAGTACCTGTCAGCCACGAGTTTTTGGCTTCTCCAGGTTTTGAGGCAGCATCCCCGGCAATCATCTGGGCATAAACATAAGGTTCGGTTTTGTGAATTTCACTGATTTCTTCGAGCCAGGCCGGAGCAATTTTCCTGTAATATTCCCAGGCTTGCTGTTTGTTGTTGAGCATAGCTTCCGAAATGATTATCCACGGGTTGTTGTGGCAAAATATTCCTGCATTTTCCTTATACCCCGGGGGATAGGTTGAGATTTCGCCAAGATGGATGTGGTATTTGGTGAAAGGAGGAGCGTTAAGACAAAGTCCATATTGGCAATCGAGTAATTTTTTTACCGATTCGAGCGCCCTCCCGGCCCGGCCATCGTGGTGTCCTATACCAGCCATCACACAAAATCCCTGCGATTCGATGAATATTTTCCCTTCTTCATTTTCGTGGCTTCCAACCTTATTTCCATAATAATCGTAAGCCCTCAGAAACCAGTTTCCGTCCCAGCCATGCTGGTCGATGGCCACAATCATTTTTTCGATGTGATTTTGCACCCTCCTTGCCTCGTCATTTTTTCCGATACGCCGGCAAATCTCAGCATATTCGCCACCGTACAAAACAAACAAACCGGCAATCATAAGCGACTCGGCCTGACCGCCGGTCTTATTTCCGGTTGTTTGAAACGATTCATCCGGTTGTTCTGAGAAACAATTCAAATTCAGGCAATCGTTCCAGTCTGCCCGACCAATCAAAGGTAAATCATGGGGACCCAGGTTGTTTATTACATGGTTGAACGACCGGGTTAGATGGTCGAAAATGGAAGCCATTGAATTTGGGTTATTGTCAAAAGGAGCAACTTCATCAAGGATGCCATAATCGCCGGTTTCTTTTATGTATGATGAAACAGCTAAAATAAGCCACAACGGGTCATCATTAAAATTTCCTCCGATTTCATGGTTTCCTTTTTTGGTCAGGGGTTGATATTGGTGGTATGCGCTGCCATCCTCCATTTGCGTGGAGGCCAGATCGATGATTCGTTCTTTTGCCCTTTCGGGGATAAGGTGCATTACTCCGATCAGGTCCTGATTAGAGTCGCGGAAGCCCATGCCTCGTCCAATCCCCGACTCGAAATAGGAGGCCGATCGTGAAAACAGAAAAGTAATCATGCACTGGTACTGATTCCAGATATTTACCATGCGATCGAGCCTGGCATCCGGACTTTGTACACGAAAATTTCCAAGAAGTAAATCCCAGTATGATTTCAACTCCAAAAATGCATTTTCAGCTTTTTGATGGGTGTCAAAATCGCTCATCATCTGCACGGCCTTGGCTTTATTCAACACATTGGGAGCAATAAACTTTTGTTCGTTTTCATTTTCAGCATAACCCAGAATGAATATCAGCGGGATTTCCTCGCCGGGATTAAGCGAAATGAGCATTTGGTGCGATGCAACCGGCGACCACCCGTGCGCTATTGAGTTTCCAAATTCTCCGGAGAAAACCCGGTCGGGCGCTTCAAGACCATTATAAATTCCTAAAAAGGCTTCCCTGTCGGTATCAAATCCCTCAAGGGGGTGATTTACCCAAAAAAAGGCATAATGATTCCTGCGTTCGCGGTACTCTGTTTTATGATAAATTGCGCTGCCTTCTATTTCGACCTCACCAACCGAGAAATTCCGCTGGAAATTTGTGTTATCGGTGTGTGCATCCCACAGGCACCATTCAACAAAGGAATAGAGTTTTATTTTTTTCAACTTCTCCGATTCGTTTTTCAGAGTCAATTGTTGTATTTCACCAGCAAAATTGAGTGGCACAAAACAGCGCAACTTAGCAAACAAATCGTTTTTTCTACCTGAAATGATTGTGTAGCCCATGCCGTGGCGACACTCATAAAAATCAGGCTTTGCCTTAACCGGCTTCCATCCCGGCGACCAAACAGTTCCACCATCGTTGATGTAAAAATATTTTCCACCATCATCCAGGGGTACATTGTTGTAACGGTAACGGGTAAGCCGTCTGTAACGGGCATCCCTGTAAAAACTGTACCCGCCGCCTGTGTTCGATATCAGGCTGAAAAAATCGGTATTCCCCAGGTAGTTTATCCAGGGGTATGGCGTTTTAGGTTCGGTTATAACATATTCGCGGTTATTGTCATCAAAATATCCGAATTTCATTTTTATTAATTTTAAGTTTTTAAAGATTAGATAGTTTATTCCACCAGAAAAATTTTAGTATTACCGAGGTTATCAGGATGATAATGCCAGAAACAGCCGCCGGCCCCCATTGCCTTAATACCAAAAAAACAGGTAATGCAACCAAAGCAGTTTGCCAGGCTATTCCAACGAAAATATTTAATAAATCAATGCTAAAGTTTTTGTTTTCACGAAAGTGCGGGTCTTCAGCAATCACTTTTTCCTTCACTGGTTTCCAGAATCCCCAGGGTTTAACATTTTTGTAAAATGCTTTCAAAGAAGCTTCATTGGTGGGAGGTCGAAGATACGTGCCAATGATACATCCTACCAAAGAAATCAGAAGCAGCAGCGGGAAATAATACAATTCGAGGGTTTCCTGAAAAATGAGGGGGAAAACGAGCGCCGGGACCAATCCGGCCACCATACCCAAAAAATATCCGTATCCATTGAACCGCCACCAATACCATTTCAGCACATTGGAAGCCACGTAGCTCCCCCACAATGCCGATACAATCCATTGAAGCAGGCTGTTTACATCTTTCGCATAAATGCCAATCACAATACTCACCGCCACCACAACCACTCCAACAAGGTAGTTCATCCGTTTCAAACTGGTGTTTCCGGTATTTGGTCTGGCTTTTAAATAAATATCGTTTACAATGTAGGCCTGTGCAGCATTGAGTGTGCCCGCAAAAGTTGACATAAATGCAGCAAGCAACCCGGCCAACAGCAGCCCTGTGAGCCCTGCCGGAACAAATTCGTGGATGGCCGATGGAAGTATTTGTTCAAAATCAATCCGGCCGCCAACAACCAGGTTTAGCTTATCGTAATACAAAATGGCCAACACCACAAACCCGGTAATCATAAAGTACCTTACAGGGTTCAAAACAACTGATACGAAACCGCTCATTTTGGCAGCATCCTTTGGTGAACGGGTAGCCAATATCTTTTGCATATCGTAATTGGGTGCAGGCCCGGCAGCGCTAACCAGAAATCCTTTAAACAGCATCATCATGAAAAAAATGGTGAAAAGTGAAAAACCATCATCGGCAATTTTGCGGTTAATTTCAGGAATAATGGCCGACCAATCGAGGTTGAGTTGCCAGCCAAACCACGGCGACAACCAGCCTTCGGGAACAATCAGTGGGTTGACAGCCAGTGCATTGATGGCAATAATTCCGATTATCAGCGAAGCGAATGTCATTATAACATACTGAATTACATCAGTCCAAACAATGCTTATCATGCCCCCCATTACAGCATAAAAGGTGGCAAAGAGTGTAAACACTACGCCGTAAAAATGTGGAATATACTCAGGTGCAATGGCATCAGCAGGAATTCCAGTAAGGTTACACACAAATTCCCACGGGATAAAGATGAGCATGAATTTGCCTAAGCCAATAAAGCCGTATGCCAGGAATCCCAGACAACTGATCAGGGCATAAACTACAACAATGTTGTGTGAAAGCGATGCTCCCCTACCATCGCCAAACCTGGTTTTTATCCACTCTGCTCCGGTTGTTACATTCGATCTGCGCAACCAGGCAGAAAGAAAAACCATGAGGAAAACCTGATTGAAAACCGGCCAGAGCCAGGGAATCCAAATACTCTTCAGGCCATATGTAAAGCCAAGGGTTACAAGCCACATGGTGCCGGAAATGTCGAACATCCCTGAAGCATTGGAAAGCCCGAGTGCATACCAGGGCAGATCATTGCCGCCCAGGAGGTAGGAGTTTTTACTTTTTTGAGCCCGTTTCCTCAAAAATGCACCCATGAAGACGGTTATGGCTAAGAAAAAGCCAATGATGAGAAAATCGATAAGTTGAAGTGTCATACGATGAAAGTTTGTTCAGTGGACTCACCCGGGAGGGCACGCTAAAAAGAACGCGCAAAAAAACAACCTGTGCAAAAAGAGCACAATTTGTCTTCAAAACACGAAATCATTCAAGCTCCTCCGGGTGTTACAATTCATCCGGAACAAAGGACATATCAGATAAACAAGTTGAGTTTCTCAGTTCTGGTGCGATCGTAAACGTCCCGGCTAAAGATAAACTTCTGGGCAGGTTTATGCGCGACACCATGTTGCTTTTCGTCAAGTTGAATCACGTATTTCATTTGCGACACTTTTTTACGAAAATTACGCTTGTCGAAAGTTATCCCTAAAATACATTCATACATCTCCTGCATTTCGCGCAACGTGAATTTATCAGGTAATAATTCGAAACCAATGGGTTCGAGTCTTACTTTCATGCGAAGGCGTTCAAGTGCCTTATCCAGGATGTTTTTATGATCAAAGCCCAGCGCTGGCAAATTACTCACCGGCATCCAGAAAACTTCCGGATGTTCGCTGTCGGGCTTCACCTTGGTGCTGTCCACCAGCGCCAAATATCCAACAGATATTACGTGCTCAGCAATTTCAAAATCGAGGCTGTTGATCCAATTTTTATCTGTTTCAGCGGTCAGCCGGTCAGTATTTCCAAAAGTAAAAAACTGCTCCAGATAAATATCCTTTAAACCAGTAACATTGTAAAGGGTGCGTTGCGCTGCGGTATCCAAATCTTCACCCTCAAAAACATGGTAGCCGGTAAGGGTGTAATCATCCACCAGCATCTCACCGGTTTCTGCAGATTTTAATTGTCGCTTTTTCAAAAGCACATTCAAATTCTGCTTGTCAAAACCGAACACCACACAGTCAACCGATAAATTTGGAATTAGTTTGTTCATGGTTTGTTTGTGTACTTTTTACACATTGCAAATGTACAACATTTTTTATTTGTCAAAATGTTTCGCAATAAAAAATAAGAGTTTTTTATTTTATTACATTTCAAATCATTACAACACCTTATTATAATAGAGAGGATCTGCAAAGAAAAATAATTAAATTTTTTTTGCAATTAATTTGGTCATTAAAAAAATTGTGTATTTTTGTCAGTGTATTATGTACACTTTTATTTATGCGCTGATAAACAATGAATAAAATAAACTAAAAAATTAATTAATGTAAAATTTACATTTTATCGGGAATAACTAAACATAACAGTTAGCCTAAGTTGAGTTTTAATAACATGTCTTATTATTAACTAATAAATTATTTATGATGAAAAAACTTTACACATCATCGATCACAAAAACCCATTGGCACAAGCGGCTTTTGCTTTTGGGATTTCTTTTAATTGGATTGGCTTCCGGGATTTATTCTCAGACCATTTACATCTATTCCGGAATTGTCAAAGATTCGGATGGCGAAACCTTGCCGGGTGTTAACGTGTATGAAGAAGGTACTACGTATGGAACAACTACTGCCATTGACGGTACTTTTAAACTTGAGTCAAGCAATCCGGCCAGTACATTAACATTTTCATTTGTTGGCTTTTTACCAAAGCAGGTACAGGCCAAAGGAGGCGAAATTCTTGAGGTAATTCTTGAGGAAAATGTGGTTGCCTTGCAGGAAGTGATGGTTATTGGTTACGGTACCCAACGAAGAAGCCTGATTACAGGTGCCATTTCAAAAGTTGAATCGAAGCAATTGCAAAGCCTGCCTTCAACCAATGTTAATCAGGCTATTCAGGGCCGCATAGCAGGTGTAAACGTGCTTCCAAATTCTGGTTCGCCGGGTTCGGCACTAAAGGTAAGAATCCGTGGTACCGGCACCAATGGCAAATCCGATCCTCTCTATATTGTTGATGGAATGAGATCGGGCGACATCTCCAGATTGGAGCCATCGGACATAGAGTCGGTTGAAATTCTGAAAGATGCTGCATCAGCAGCCATTTACGGGGCTGAAGCTGCCAACGGGGTAATCATGATTACGACCAAATCGGGCAAAGCCGGTAAAGGAAAAATAAACTATGATTTTCAGTACGGCCTGCAAACTCCGGGAAAACTAACTGCTGTAATGGATGCCAACCAATGGACTACCTGGATTAACGAAGCCAATGTTGGTGTTTCTGTTCCCGAGAATCCACAAAATAATACAGTATGGTTAGATGAAATAACCAGCACCGCACCAATGCAAAAACATTACTTGTCATTTACCGGTGGTAATGATAAATCACGCTATCTGGTTTCGGGTTCATACGTGAATCAGGACGGTATTGTAGGCAAGGAAAAATCGAATTACGAAAGACTGACCCTGCGGTTTAATTCAAATCATGATGTGAAACCCTGGCTGGAAGTGGGAAATAACCTCGCTTATACGCATACAAACCGCGAGGCTGTAGCAGAAGATGATGAATTTAACGGGCTCATCCTGGATGCTCTTCTTATGGACCCAACCACACCAGTGGTTTTCCCCAATGGTACCCTCCCTGAATTTGCTCAGGAAGCCCAGAATGCAGGAAATAACCTGATTCAGGATGGAAATGGAAATTACTACGGTTTGTCGGACTATGTGAAAGGTGAAATTGCCAACCCTGTTGCCGAACTTGCCGTTCAAAGAGGCAAAACCAAAGTAAACAACCTGTTTGGAAATGTTTATGCAAAACTAAAACCTGTCAAGAATTTTAGTTTTACCTCAAGAGTCGGTATCGACTATTCGGAGCAACATTTCGAAACCTGGTATCCAACATTCTGGTTCTCGTCAGAAAGGCAAAACAGTTCGCCCAACACACGCGATAACATGGATACCTGGTACACCTGGCTTTGGGAAAATTTTGCCACCTACGAGTTGAAATTCAACAAACACAATCTTTCATTGCTTGCCGGTACATCGGCACAATCATACTCACACAACTATTTGAATACCCTTTCGGGGCCAATGTTTGTTGAAGATGATAATTATGCACAGCATGGAAGTGTTGAAATCGATGGCAAACTAAGCGGGACCAAGGAAATAAAAAACCTTAATTCTTATTTTGGAAGGGTTTCGTACAACTTCGGTGGTAAATACCTCCTCGATGTGGCTTTGCGTGCCGATGGTTCGTCGTTGTTTGCAAAAGATAAAAAATGGGGCTATTTCCCATCAGTGGCAGCTGGCTGGATTGTGACAGAAGAAAAATTCTTCAGTTCAGGTTTAATTGACTTTTTAAAGCTAAGGGCAAGCTGGGGACAAAACGGTAGTTTGTCGAACCTGGGACCCGATCAGTTCCGATCATTGATTACCACTGCAGGGATTAAATATCCGAAGCCTGGCGGCGGTTTCTACACCGGGGCTGAACCTGAACTGCTGGCAAACCCTGAATTAACATGGGAAACCTCAGAACAGATTGACCTGGGCTTTGATATACGTTTTCTTAAAGGAAAATTAGCATTCTCAGCTGATTACTACAACAAGAAAACCAAAGATCTGCTCACTCCCGGATCACCTCCATTATCAGTAGGAAACAAAGCTCCTTTTGTGAATGCCGGTGATGTGGTTAATAAAGGTTTTGAGTTTGAAGTTGACTGGCTTGAAGGTAAAGGTGATTTCAAATATAACATTGGCCTTAACCTCACTACACTCAAAAATGAGGTAACTTACCTGAATCCGCTTCTCGAACGAGTATCAGGATCGGCAGTTGGTACCGGCTGGACGGCTACCTATTTTGAAGAAGGGCAGCCAATATGGTATTTCAGAGGTTATCAAACCGACGGAATCTTCCAAAACCAGGCGCAAATTGACCAGTATGTTGCTGATAACGGGCTTCAGGGTTATGCCCCGGTTCCCGGTGATCCTATTGTAGTAAATACCAACGGTGATAACGTGATAAATGAAGACGACCAAACCTACATTGGCGACCCACATCCGGATGTATTGTTCGGCGCAAATTTCAATTTCTTCTACAAACAATTCGACCTGAATCTTTTCCTGCAGGGAACCCTTGGAAACGACATTCTGATGGGATGGAACAGAACCGACCGCTCAACCTCCAACAGGCCTGAGTTTTTCTTCGAAGACCGCTGGACAGGTGAAGGCAGCACCAACGACTGGTTCAGGGCCGATCCTTCCAATCCATATGCTTACAACAGCGATTTTATGGTTTTTGACGGAAGTTACATGAGAATTAAGCAAATACAGCTCGGTTACACCCTTCCTGATAGAATAACCAATGATATTAATATTGATAATGTTCGCTTTTACCTGTCGTTGGACGACTATTTTACTTTTACCAAATATCCGGGAATGGATGTTGAAGCAGGAAGTAATGATGACAACAGCCAGGGTATTGACCGTGGAGTTTATCCCATTCCGAAAAAATTCATGATGGGCTTACAAATTTCATTATAGTGGATAAAAATTTAATTATTAACGATAAAAATTACAAATATGAACTATAAAAAATATTTTAAAATATTCGGCATCCTATTCATTATCACAGCGATGAGCGCATGCTCGAAAGATTTTCTGGAAACAGATCCGATGGGAAAAGCTGCTGTTAGCACTTTTTACAAAACCGATGAAGATGCCCTGAAAGCAATAATGGCTACCTATGATATCCTGCAATGGATGTATGCACGCGACTGGAACAGCGCTTACCTTGTGAAAACGTTCCCTTCAGACGAATCGCTCACCGGTGGTGGTGATGCCGGCGACCAGCCAAAATATCAGGAACTGGATGTGTTTACTTACTCTGCGGGTAACGAGGCCATTAAAGCTGTTTACGAATCAAATTTTTACGGTGTGTACAGGGCTAACCTGGTCATTAATAACGTAATGCCCGAAACCGATGTTAGAAAAACCATCATTGCCGAGGCACATTTCCTCAGAGCCTATTTTTACTTTGAACTTGTATCCATGTTTGGCGCTGTTCCTTTGAACCTGGTTGAACTTGCCCCCAGCGAATATCAGCAACCTCCGGCTTCTGTGGCTGCTATCTGGGCACAGATTGAAACCGATCTTACCACTGCTATTGCTGGACTTCCCGAAAAAAGTGGCTGGGCAGCCCAAGATGTGATGAGAGCTACAAAAGGAGCTGCAAAATCATTGCTCGGAAAAGCATACTTGTATCAGGAAAAATGGAGTGATGCCGCAAGTATCTTCGATCAGGTAATCGCTTCAAATGAATATCAGCTAAGTGACGATTACAGCACTTTATTCCTTAAAGACCAGGAACTTGGCGTTGAATCTGTTTTTGAAGTTATGTTTGTTGAAACCGAAGGCTACAACTGGGGAACCTTCCAATGGGGCGGCAACCGTGCCATGGAAAGCAACATACATTGGCAATTGTGCGGACCAAGAGGTGATTATTTTAATCCTGGCACAAGCGGACTCATTGGCGGCTGGGGATTTAACTACCCGCAAATGGGACTTTATGAGGCATTTGTTGATGCTGGCGATGTTTACAGAAGAAACAACACCGTTTGGAGCACGACCGAACTTGAAGCTGTTGGCGGTAGCTGGAGTAATCCGCAGGCATGGGGCTGGGATGGATGTATCCGCATAAAATATGGAACACGCCTGAGCGAAACAAACGGTGAAAACGGATCGGTACCCGAAGTAAACTATGGTACTAACTTAAGGCTCATGCGCTTTGCTGATGTGTTATTGATGGCAGCAGAAGCCAAATACCGCAATGGCGATGAGAGCGGTGCCATTATTGAACTTAACAAAGTAAGAGAACGCGCTCAACTTCCTGATATCACTGCATCAGGTGCGGCACTTTTCGATGCAATTGTTCTCGAACGCAGGCTCGAACTTGCATTTGAAGGTGTACGATTCCTCGATCTTATCCGGTGGGGAAAAGCTGCTGAAGTTTTGGCTGTCAAAGGTTTTGTAGCAAACAAACATGAACTATTTCCCATCCCGCTTGACGAATTGCGTAATAACAAGTATATGCAACAAAATCCGGGGTACTAACAGTTGCCCTGATCCGACAGTTTGACTAATAATTACATTGTTTTTTGTTCATAAGTGAAGTTTTGTAACAGCCGGGTGATCATTCAATAGGTCACCCGGCATTTTTTTTACCTTCTTTTTTCCAATCACCCCATTAACAGATCATTTCATGTCATCTGAAATTTCGCTTCATCCCACCATAACATTCACTGGAAAATTTCTATTTTCGTAAAAAAATAAATCACAACAAATTATGAAATCACGACAATTTGGAAATACGGATATGCAAATTACCCGCATCGGCTTTGGCGCGTGGGCAATTGGTGGCGGAAACTGGTCATTTGGATGGGGGCCACAGGATGATAATGAAGCCATTGCAGCCATTCGCAGGGCTGTCGAAAATGGCATGAACTGGATCGACACCGCCGCTGTGTATGGGCTTGGCCACTCTGAAGAATTGGTTGGAAAAGCCCTAAATGGCATGAAAACCAAGCCATACATTTTCACAAAATGCGGGTTGGTTTGGGATGACAAGCGCCAAACCAGCCAAAACCTGAAAGCTGAATCCATCCGCCGGGAGTGTGAAAACAGTCTGCGCCGCATGGATGTGGATGTGATCGACCTTTACCAGATTCACTGGCCGGTGGAGGCTGACATAGAAGAGGCCTGGGAAATGATGGCCAAACTGAAGCAGGAAGGGAAAGTCCGCTTCATCGGGGTATCGAATTTTAATGTTCAGCAACTAAAAAAATGCCAGGCCATTGCGCCGGTTTCGTCACTTCAACCACCCTATTCGCTCATCAGCCGCGATTATGAAAAGGAAATCCTGCCCTTCTGCCTGAAAAACAACATCGGGGTCATCGTGTATTCGCCGATGGGTTCAGGCCTGCTCACTGGATCAATGACCCGCGAACGTATCGCCGCCATGCCTTCCGACGACTGGCGCCGCAACAGCCCTTACTTCAACGAACCTGCCCTGACGAAAAACCTTGCCCTTGCTGAAAAACTCAGAGAAATCGGGAAAAAATACGGGCGTTCTGCCGGAGAAGTGGCCATCGCCTGGACTTTGCTCAATCCTGCTGTGACAGCAGCCATTGTAGGTGGCCGAAGCGCGGCTCAGGTGGATGGGATCAGTCATGGATGGGATTTTCAGCTAACGAAAGAAGAGGTGGCGGAGATTACAGCGTAAGGTCATGCCTGACTGAAGGTACAGATTTGTACCGGAACAGATTGGTAAGAATGAAAGCGCTCTCCTAACAAAGGTAAATACCAATAGCGTCTGATTTGCCTTCATTTAAAAATCACCATGAGATTTTCGCTACTTGTCCCAAAAAAATCATTTTTGGTACAAATTATTAAAATATGGGACAAACTGCACCACATTTTAAACTTGATAAACTTCCACATGAAAGAGAAAATGTGGCGGCGATTGAATTTTTTATACACTGAAAAACACGTCAGGAAATTGTTTTTATCTTTGATAAACAATACTTTGACAGAAAAAAACAGTCATAAAACCTGAAACAACATAAAATGGGATTTGTACCAATTTCTATCGATGATTATGTTGCCAAACATCTGGCAAACAATCCGGAAGAGAATGAAGACGATTTAAGAAGACGCCTGAAAAAAGCGTTAAATAATTTCAAAAACGGCGTAAAATGCTCCTGCGGTAACGACCTTTGGGTAATCGGCTCAGCGTCCGCCGGAAATGCTTGTTTTACCTGCATCACCGGTGAGAGTTACCCTACTGAAGATTACGAAATTGATTCAGCCTTGCGGAAATACGAAGACAAAAAAGGGCGGCGACATATTGACGACATGGACCCTACCAAAATCGCCGGGATATTTGATGATGACGGTTACGAGATTATCCCGGAGTTGATAAAAAAGCCTTCGTTGTGCCTGATTTGTGCAAAAGACGACAATCCTGCAGAGCAATTTATGTGCGATTTATCAAGATACGACCAAAGAAATGATGAAGAATTCAGGTGTGGGGCTTATGTTAAAAAGTGAAAATAAAATTGGTAGGGATTCCTCCCTTATTTCGACTAAGCTCAATACAAGTCGGTCGGAATGACGATGTCGATTGAGATATTGGATGGGGGAAAAGCGGGCGCAAAGCGCCCGCTTTTCCCCCATCTCCCAGAAAATACAAACGGTCATTTCGAACATTAAAATCAGCGAAGCGTGATTTTAATGTGAGAAATCCCCTTGTCATAACACCTTGAGTTCCCCTTTTTTCCGCGGACTAATGGCTACTAATGACGGTGTATTTATGGGGTTAGTGGCTGGTTACAAATCAATAAAACCCAACCGGGCAAGTTTCATTTCTCCAAAATATTCAACACCTCCTCCACCTCCTCCCTATCCACCTTTCGCGGTATTTCCTTCTGAAGCGCCGTTTTTAATTCAATTTCCGCTTTTTCAGTGTTTCCAAGGGTTTGATAATATTTCCCGATAAGGAAATGCGGGTAATAATAACCGGGATTCAGGCTGAGGTAATGTTCGATTTCTTGTTCCGAAAGGAATCCCTTTTCACCCTTGTCAAGCCTATTTTTGATTTGATCAGTGAGTTGGCGATATTCCAGAAAGTCGGTCCATTCGGTGGACAGCAGGAAAGTATCCGCCGGAATCGCCAGACCTGGTTCGTCAATTTCATGGGTAAAGTCAGGGTTTCCGAAGAAAATTTCATTCAAATCATAGCACAAAAATTCGCCCTCCTGGTAAGGCTGGGTGGAAACCCAGACCAACAACTGTTCCGGCTTAAAAATGATGGAATGATGTGCAATTAGCTGATCCACTGCCTTTTCGTTGCCAAGGCCAATGTCAGTGTCTTTTAAGCCTTTTTTATCCCTTAAAATGGCTGCAGCTTTTTCAGGGTTGATACCTGGATGGCTGTCCAACAACTCCTGCATCCGCTGAAGGCGGTAAACCGAGGCGCCCTCGGCCATGCCTTCGAGGTTGCGTTCATCGTTGGCAAAAGTTTGGCTCTGAAAATGGTTTGTGACAACAAGGGTTGATTTTTCAGGATAAAATATTCCAGTTTTTTCGGGTGATTTTTCAATCAAAACCGCCTTTTTATCGGATGCTGATCCGATTAAAAACGATTCGGAAACAAAGGTTTCGTGCTCGCCGGCTATTTTAACGGCTTCATCAATGCTGGAAGCGTACTGCAAAATGAGCCTGGCTAACAGCGATACCGGAATTTTTGCCTTTGTCGGGATGGATGATTTGGCAGCATTGAGCGTCACTGTCAGCCCTTTTTCGTTCATGCCCGAAACCACGCCCGTCATCCCGCCCCAGGTGATCATCATCAGACGATAGCCATTTTCAGGGTGTAAAAAGGTGACGATTTTATTCCGGGCAAAATCTTCACCCATGTAAAAATCGAAGTTTCGGCCAATGATGAGCGAACTGTCAGCGGTAGCTTCATCCCAGGCGGCAAAGGCCGTGCAGGCCACCAGGTTGAGGTTTTGCATGGCGTGCCCGATGTCGTGGGCGCCGTGGTAATTGAGGATGCGCTGGTAGTTGTGGGCGATGAAATTAAAATCCTCCGATGCAGCCATCGAAATACCGTAAATTTCCTGCTGGAATTCAAGGGGCACATATTTGTCCATGTCGCGGTTGAACCAGGCCACAAAATATTTCAGCATATTCAGGTAACCGGGGCTTGGAACCATTTCGCGCAAGCGATCCACAAAAACCTGTTCCTGGTAATTGAGTAAATCCTGCGAAAGCACCCCGTTGATTCGCCCCATTTCAAAGGGTTTTCCCTCAAGGTACATCTCGTAAAGACCTGCCCTGTTTTTCCTGAGCCAACTGGTTTTGCAACTGTAAACACCAGGTGCAACGCTGTCTTTGGTAAGATTAATTGCTTTAGCATTTTCGATTTTTGGCGGATCAAGCTTAACAGCCTGAAAATAATAAATCATCAAGGCAGCAAGCAAAAGCACAATAATGATAAGTACCCGGAAAAGTCTGGATGTGAGTAGTTTTTTCATGGTCAGGCACTTTTAATTTTTTCGATAACCGGGTGAATGTCTGTCAAATAGCTGGCTGTAATCAGCGCGCCGATGGAGACGCCCAACATCCCGTGATTGTTGATGTTCTGACCGGTAAAGTAAAAATTTGGTATCCGGGTTTTGGGTGAAACAAACGTTTTGTAAGGATTCCGGCAATCCCGCTCAATTCCATACATAGATCCGTTTACAGTTCCTGTGTAGTCGCGGAAAGTGAGGGGTGTGGCGGCATACATGGCTTTTACCCGACCATCGAGTTCGGGAAGCTTTTTCAATATCAGCGTCAGCAAATCCTCCATCCTTTGTTTTTTGAATCCTTCGTAATCAGCGCCACGGCGCCCGACAGCGGTGTTTTCCCATTTTTTCAACAGATTAAAATCCATCATGGTAACAGCGGTAATGCTTTGCGCAAAACCAGTATCGCCTTCCTGGGTGGTGTAAAGCATGTAGCCTTGAGGCCAGGGGATTTCGGGGTTGCGGTTGATGTCCCACACATTTTCATCCGTTGAATAATACAAGTTTCCGTTGCGATGTCTGATTTTTCCTTTTTCCACCACCAGGTACAACACAAAGGCCCCGATGGTGTTTTCGAGGTTTCGGAGACGGTCGGAATAAACCCTCGAAAATCTTCCAGGCTCAATCCAGTCTAAGCTCACTGCCGGATGTGTGCCTGAAATAAAATGATCAGCCTCAAACCTTTCACCATCCTCTGTTTCGGCGAAAACTACGTTTTTTTCCTGAAAGCCCAGTGTTACAACTTTTTTCCTACTCAGGACAACCCCTCCCAGTGACCGGATGTTTGAAACCAGCGCAGAAACCAGTTCGTGACCGCCACCAACCATCCGCCAGGCGCCCCGCAAATAAAAATTGTTGGTGTTGGCCAGAATGACGAGCGGGGTTTTTTGCGAATTTCCACAGTACAAACCATTGTTCCCGGCAAGGACAGCCCTGAGTAATTTGTTTTCGGTGAGGCTGTTGATGAAATCGAACGCCGATTGATTATAATTAAAAAAATATGCCTCCCTTTCGGCTTCCGACATGAAAATGTTGAGGCTGTTCACCCTTTCGGTAATAGTGCTTATGGTTTGAACGAAAGTGTGAATGGCCTGCGCTTCATCAGGAAAATAAGCCTTCAGCGCCGAGGAAAAATTTTCGTATCCAGCAACAAGGTTAAATTCCCGGTCGCCAATAGAAATCACATCGTAGCCTTCATCGCGTAAGCGTTGTACCTTGAATTTATCCACCAGACCAAGGTATTTGAAAATCTGGTAGAGCGGTTGCCCTTTTTCGTACGATCCAATGTAGTGCATCCCGGTATCGAAGAGGCATCCGTCGCGCTTGAAAGTCTGCAGGTTACCCCCAGGCTTCGGCTCTTTTTCGAGGATGCAAACTTTTTTCCCGTTAAGGGCTAAAATGTTGGCACAAACCAATCCGCCCAATCCTCCGCCAATGACGACAACATCATATTTTTCCGTCGATTGCACTTTAATAGGTTTTTAGTTTATTAACGAGATAATCCAGACCCACCATTTCGGAGCAGGTCAACAACGACCCGATCGAAACACCAAGTATGCCGTGCATGTTGAGGTTTTGACCGGTGTAAAACAAATTTGGAATCCGGGATCGGGGCGAGATGAAAGTGGACAACGGGTCCTGCCAGTTTTTCAGAATCCCGTAAGCCGAACCCTCCGGTGTTGCGGTATAATCGCGGTAAGTTAAAGGCGTTGAGGTGTAATATGTTTCGATGGCATCTTTAAATCCAGGCAATTTCTGGTTTACAAAAGCAATCAGTTTTTCAGCTTTCCGGTTCTTAAAGCTGCGGTAATCGTCGCCACGGTTTTCAACTGTTGTGTCAGTCCATCGTGCAACCTCTTCAAAATGCATGTAGGTGATCACAATGGCGCTTTCGGCCCAGGTTTCTGATGACGAAACGGCTGGTGTGTAAAACATGAAATGCGTTGGCCAGGAATCAGCTTTATAATCTGATGTCCAGGCATTTATCTCTGAAAAATGGTGATGGTTAAAATTGAGGTAAGGAAAAGTGTTTTTCTTCAAAACAGCGTACAGGGTAAACATCCCAACGGTATTTTTCATGCTGTGCAAACGATGGCGGTGTGCGTTTTTGGTCAACGAATCAGCAACCAGGTCAATGGTCACCGATGGATGCAAATTTGAAATAAAAGATTTCCCTGAAATTTTTGTTCCGTCTTTCAGTCTTGCCCATGAAATCGTTTTGTTTTCGGCGCCCAAGTGATCCACTTCCGTACTGCGAAAAATTTCACCTCCGTTTTCGGCAACCCTCCGGGCAATTTCAATGGCAAGTTGCGAACTTCCGTCAACCAGCCGCCAGGCGCTCTTCATGAAAGAAAACATGATGAGGGCATGAACATATAACGGCGTCATTTCATGGTCGCCGGCGTAAAGCGAGTTTATCCCGGCCAGAATTTGCCTGAGTTTCGGATTGGCCGTTGTTTGTTTCAGATAATTGAAGGCGCTGATGGAAAGATACTGGCTTTTGGCCGATTCGTCAAGCTCCTGATCGAGCGCATACAACGGAAACGAGTTGCATACTTTTTCCATCATTTGCACGTAATTCACCAGGTTGTTGCGTTCTTCAGGAAAAAAGACAGACAATTTTTCGACAAAATTTTCTTTTCCCTGTGCCATCGGATATTCCAGTGTATCGCCCGAAAAGGAAATCTTTTCAAAAGCATCCATATCCATCCTGCGGATTTTCAACCTGTCCATTATGCCGAAATATTTGAAGTAGCGGTTGAGTGTTTCGCCTTCGCCCAAGCTTTCGGTAAAATTCAATCCGGTGTTAAAAACCACGCCATTTCGGGCAAACGACTGAATGCTTCCGCCGATGCGGTTATTTTTTTCCAACACACACACCTTCAATCCTTCACGACTCAGGATATTGGCGCAAAGCAGGCCTCCAAGTCCGGCGCCGATGATGACGATGTCGTAACTACCGGATGTATGATTCATGATTTTTCAGGTTTTAAAATAAAAATCACATCCGTTTTATTCGATGGATTTTCAACCCGTTCCACCTTGAAATTATTCCTGCGGGCAATCTCCGAAATTTTGGTGCCTGATGTGTAGGAAAGTCCCGGGTAGTTGGTTTTGTTGAACCTGAAAAACCGTGTTGAGTTGAATTCTCTGAGTTTGGTACTCCAAATCCCCGAAGCAAGGTCGGAGTCGGCATCGCGAAGTATGATCATTCCGCCTGCATTCAGTTTTTCCATACATTTTTCGATCACCGGCTGGTGATGCTCCGAAGGCAGGTAGTGCAAAACGTCCAGCAGCAGGAAAACATCAGCCACGGGAAGTTCATAGTGCAGAATGTCGGCTTCTTCGAACCTGACATTTTGCATAGAAGTAGAAATCTGGCTGGCAACAGCAATTTTTTCACCGTCGTAATCAATCCCCAGAATCCTCCTTTTATCGGAAACCATGCAAAGCATGTGCGCCAAAAACCCGTAACCACAGCCAACGTCCACAATGCTGGCATCATGCGGAATTGCAGCATTGAACCAGGTGTAGTTTTTTTCCATTCCAACCTTGATTTTTGCGTACCACTCCAACACAGGGCCTTTGTACAAAAACTGGCTTACCAGCATTTTCCGGAAATAATCCGGCGTTTCAAGTTCACGGCTCATTTTTTCCAGTTCACGGATGTAAACCTGCCTGAGCGCTTTAGCCTGCGGACGATACGACTCGCCGTCAACCGGCGGTTCAACCCTGACTTTTCCGAGGGCGCGGAGGGTGATTCTTCCGGGTCTCAGGAAAAACTCACGTTTGATCATGCAATGATTGGCGCCATGAAGCAAAAGAGGTTGGATTTCGAGGTTCAGCCGGTCGGCAAGCCAGAAAGCGCCCTGATGAAAACGGTTGATGCGGCCGTCTTCGGTGCGCGTTCCTTCCGGGAAAACGAGGATGGAGTAGCCTTCGTCAACTTTTTTGCGCAAGCGAACAACCAGGCTGTCGTCGATGCCCTTGAAAATCGGGTAAAACTCTGCAAATCGAACTACAAAACCATAAAATGGGTTGTTCCAGACCCACTTGTTGGTGAGGACGATGATTTTTGGGTGAAGCATCAGTATGATCGACAGATCGAGGTGCGACTGGTGATTGCATACAATTACTGAAGGCTGGTCGAAATTCACTTTGCCTTTGGTTTCGATCACTTTCCTTATCGGAAAAATGGAGTAAACCACAAACCGCAGGAACAACGAAAGCAAACTGTGGAAAATATATTTCACCCTGCGACGCCCGATGGGCAAAATCATCATGACCGGGATAAGAACCGTGAGCAAAACCGACCCTGCCAGAAACAACAAAAATGCAAAAATGGAAACCAGAAAGCTTGTCAGGGTGACGGGCTCAACCCGCCGCTGACCTTTCGAGTAAACCAGGGCTGAAAACAAAACCGGAACTATGGTTACCGAAATAACCACCGCCGACAAAATCCCGATCACCGAAACCGCCGCAATCGACCGCAGGGCGGGATGTTGGGCTAAAAAAAGCACCGCTATTCCGAAAAGGGTGGTGATGGCCGCAAGCAAAATCGAAAAGCGGTAGGGCGACAATCCATGTTTGCCATATTTATAGTTGTTCATCGAACCTTGCGCCATAAAAATACTGTAATCGTCGCCCAGGCCAAAAATGTAGGTCGAAATAATTACATTGAAAATGTTGAACTCCAGACCGAAAATCTTCATGAAACCCAGCGTCCAAACCCAGCTCAGCAACAGTGGAAGCATCGTGATCAGCGCAAGCTCGATACGGCCAAAAACAACCATTAAAATAATGAATACCAACGCCATGGAGGCTGTCAGCAGGATATTGAAATCTTCCTGCAAAATGTCGAAAAAACGGTTGATGAAAACCTGTTTGTCAAAAACCATCAGGTCAGGATGTTGGGATAATTTTTCAAGCAACGCCGGTTTTTGGCCGGGTTCCACTTTCAACATGGTGATTGCCATTACTTTGCCGTCATTTTCGGTGAGATAGTTCTTTAAAAACATCGACTTCAGGCGATCAAAATCTTCGTGTGGCGCAACATCGAAATCTTTGTTTATCAAATCGAAAAAAGGCTGAAATGCATCCCCTTTAAAATAACTTTCCTTTCCTGCCATTATCAGGTTTCCCTTCACTTTTGGGCGATCCATCCTGTCCCAGAAACGGTTCCATTCCTCAATTTTTTCCTGCTGCTTTTTCTCAGACAAAATCAGGTCGGTGGCCGACGATTTTCGTCTTGCCAAACCCTCGTCTATAAATGATTCGAGCAAAGGCTGCGATTTTTCTGAAATATTTAAGGCTTCCTCCAGGCTACTTCCCGAAGTCATCAGGTAAAGGTTGCTCATGGTTTGCGTGCTGATGGAAAGCAGGTTTTTTTCTGCAGTTTTCAGCTCATCGGGCATGTAGTTGAGGGTGCTCAGATCGGCATTAAACCTCACTTTTTGCGGTAAAAACAGAAAAATGACCGAAACGATTACTACTGTGGCGATCAGTATCCGGCTTTTTTCATACGGGTAGTGGGTTATCCTGTCGAAAGCTTTGAATGGAGCCTCTGTAAAAGATGTCGCAGGATAAAATCTTCGGAGCAGGTAGGCAAAAATGGTGAGTACAATCAGCGAATTGAGGAAAATGCTCAACGCAGCAAACAAGCCCAGCTGGTTGAGCGCCTCCGACCTCACCAGGTAAAGGCACAAAAATCCGATAGCCGTTGAAAGTGCGCTCATGATAAAGGGTTCGGCAATATCGCGGAAAGTACCGTTCATGTCGCCTGTGATGCGGTAATGGCTGTAAAAATGTATCGGATAATTCACCAGAATGCCAAGCACCATAGCACACATTCCCAGCGCCATAGCCGAAATGGTGCCTTCGGTAATCACCAGGATGGCCAGCGCGATGCCTGCAGCCAGCATCACACTGAAAAATATAAAGAATATCACCCGCTTTTTCTTGTAAACAAACACAAACAGCAGCAGCAACAGCACCATCGCCACCGAAACCGTGAGGATGATATCATTGGTAATCCGCTGGGCATTGGCCACTGCTACGGCCGTTCCGCCATAATATTCAATTTTTACTGATGACGTTTGATGATTGCTGATGATTCTGTTGATGTTTGAAATCAGTTTTTTGCCTGCCGGATTGTTGCCTGATGAATTTACCGGTTCGAGAAAGGCCAGCAAATGCCGTTTATCTTTTGTAAAGATGTGGGATTGATAAATGGAAAAATTATCGTCGAACTGAAAATTTTTGAGGCCCTCCAAAGCAATCGGCACGAGGTGCAAAGGATCGCTGATCAGCTGGTTTTTCACGGCGATTCCGGCTGGCGAAATCAGCATTTTGAAATTCTTTCCAAGCGTTGACCTCATTTCATCCGGCGCCAGCAACTTTTCGATCCGCGCATAAGCGTTGCTGTCCAGATAAAATGGAAGATGCCCGTAAAAAAAATCGTACATCGAAGCATACTGGTTGTCGTCGATCTCAAAAACAATTTCTCTGACAAGTAGCGTGTCGGCGGCAATTTCAGAAAATAGTCTGCCGGCAATGCCAATGAGCGAATCGGGGCTTATTCCGGCAGAAGAATCGGCATAAATGTTAAAAACCAGTTGGTCGGCAAATTTGGATTGGTTGAGGACTGAGTTGATTTTTTCGATCCGTTCATCGTTGGGAATCATCGAGGCGATATTTTCCGAAAACCTTATCCCTGAAGAAAACCAGGCAATAAAAAGGATGATCAGGCCAACCGTCATCATAAAAAAGAAAGGGCGGCGGTGAAGAAACTCACTGATTCCGATAAAAAATCCCGACATACTTACTTGGTTTTAGCCTTCCGAAACAAAGCCAATAAAAAATAACTGGCCAAAAATACCACAGTTCCGGCAATTGTAGCGAAGATAAATGCACCAAGAACGTATTGTGTAAGGTGAGAAAACGCCACATCGAGGCTCATCTCCTGCATCGAAAATGAAAAATCGGCCTGTTTTCCCATAAAAAAACCGCCTGTGTAGAAACTCATAAACAGGATAACCGGAATCATGGGTGGAATGCTGATGTTGGCAGCAATGAAAAAGATGGCTTTGTTCAGCTTCAGAAAATGTGCCAGCGTAAAACCTACCAGCAGTTGGTAACCCCAAATCGGAGTTATTCCCATAAAAATTCCAAAACCAATAGAAGCGGCAATCAGGAAATTGGAGTCCGTGGCCTGTAATATCTCTTCTCTGAAAATTTCTTTGAAACTTTTCTTGTGATGGTGACCCAAGGCTTTTTTTGGCCAGTAAACAAAAATGGCAATGTTAACAAGCAGGTAATTCAACAGCGAAATCCGCAGAAAGTCGGTCAGCGGGCGGTAATGCGAAATCCGTTCGTTTTTTGGAGGATAAAACACAGTGACGGGCACCGAAGTAACCGGTATCCCTTGCCAGGCGGCCTTTACAATTGCTTCCACCTCAAATTCAAACCGGTGCGACAGATATCTTGTACCTGCCATTTTGCGGATGGGGTAAAGCCGGAAACCCGACTGGGTGTCAGACAATTTTAATCCAGTGGTAACCGTAATCCAGAAGTTTGAGAATTTTTTCCCAAACGAACTTTTGGCTGGAACGTTGTCAACGTTCATGTTGCGGGCGCCGATGATGAGCGAATCAGGCTCATTTTTTATTTTTTCCAGAAAAACAGGGATGTCTTTGGCTAAATGTTGCCCATCAGAATCCAAAGTAATGGCGTAATCGAAACCTTTTTCGAGGGCAAAAGCAAAAGCTTTCCGCAATGAAAATCCTTTGCCGCGGTTTTTATCATTGTTCAGCACAGCAATTTCAGGAAACTGCTTCAAAACCTCGTCAGTTCCATCGGTTGAGCCATCGTTTACAACAATCACATCCGGTGTAAAAACCAGCACATCCCTGATTACGCCCGCTACTGTCCTGTGATTGTTGTAAGTGGGAATAATCACACAAAAGTTTGGATTATCAGGTATTTGAAAAGTATTCTCCAATTTAGTTTTCCTCTTTCTTTTGCCACGAAAACACAAAAACACAAAAAAATATATTCAGGAATTTGACAGAAGGTGGAAACCTAACAGGTCTTTAAGACCTGTTAGGTTTTTAATTAACAAGCCATGTTCAGTAAAAACCAGTCCAGTTCTCCTTATTAATAAGTACATCATATTGTATAATCTAATCACTGACTAATTTAGTGTTTTCGTGGTTTTGTGGCATTTTATCTCTTTTAAGTATTCCTTTCATTTTCAAATAGGTTCTTTCGGCATCAGCCAGTTCGCCTGAAAAAGAAATCTCCCCAGCCGGCGTTTCCGCAAAGGAAATATCACATTTTAAACCAGTTACTACTTTTGGGTTGATCATGTTGATAAATTTGCACATTTTGCTGTCGGAAAGTAAAAAATCCCCCTGAAGGGCAGAATTCAAAATTTCCTTAACCATACCAACCTGACAAACACCCGGAACCACGGGATTCCCGGGGAAATGCCCATCATAAACTGCATGATCAGGATTTAGCCGGATTACTGCCGACACGTGACCAATGCTGATTTCTGTTTGTTCAATGGTAAAAAAATCGCCTGCAAGCATTAATTTTCGATATTTAGTAACGTAAGTTTCATTGTGTGTTTCACCGGTTTGCTACTGAAAACAATTGTTGAAGGAAAAGGTTGATTCTCCCACACTAAATCTGCTGCAAGCCGGTTCCAGAGGCCGGTCCGGAGTTCAATTCTTTTCATCAAACCCGATTCGGTTGTTGAGAAATAAACTCTTCCATTTTTAAATTTCATTTTGTAAACCAAATCTCCGGTTTCAGGGTTTTGAAAGGCTTTGATTTTCTTTACCTTTTCGGGAATAAAAAGCAACATTCTCAAATCTTTTTCAAGGGTTTGTATCACGATTTTCCGGTTTAAAAAATCCTGGCAGTTGATCACCTGATAGCTGTTTTTCGTGATCGACAAATCCAGGAGGTTCAAACCGAATTCCGAAAGCAGAACTACCCGAAATGACGTGTCTTCGGGAACAGGTTTTATCAGAAAAATACCGGAAAAGTGCCTGCCGAAAGCGTCCATCTGGGCTTTGAAGAGGGCTTTTTGAAATTGGGAGGAGATGGGTGGGGAAATCTTGGTTATTGGTTCATCGTGGGATGTTTTGTGAAAATCCTTTAAACCAATGCACGAAGTCAGGAATACAGAAATTAGAATGATGATGAAACTGATTTTTTGGACTTTGAACATAACAACCTGGTAAAAAATTTAGCGTGAGCAATTTATAATAAGCTACTTAACCGGCTGATTTCTTCCTGAATACTCTCTATGACTTCCTGATTGAATATTCTTTTTTTTCCAGAACTACCTTTAATTGAGTAAACGAAGAAAACTTTCCCTCCAAAATCCTTCTCAAATTTCTCGTGATTTATCCGGTGCATTTCATTCCATTGGTACTGATTCAGTGATTGCCCCGAGGCAATTGGTTTTATTTGAATTCCAATGAATTTACCGTTGACATTAACGAAAAAATCAACACAGTAGTTCCGGTCCCATTTATCAGGTGCGGGTTCAATTTTCCATCCCAAAGCACCTTCCAACTGACCATAAATGGTATCAATTTCAGTTTTGTATCCTTCATACGTTCGGTTTAAAACAAGGTTCCATGCATAATCAATACACTCTTCTTCAGTAATTGAATTTAGTTCATTCTGAACCACTTCCGATAATTTTATGTAAAGCTTCTGACCCAAACCGGTTAAATATTCAGCAGATATTTTCATCCCATCTCTCTTCTTCTGGAAAGCTTTAGCAAAATAAAACTTCTCCCATTCTTCATAGCTTTTCGGGGCACAATTACGAATAAGCTCAGATGTAGAACCAACACTACTTGCTTTGTTTAATCCCCAACGATTCATTCCGTAATTTAAAAGCGTTTCTCTTTTGAATTTCAGGTTTTCACCTTCAACACCTGTTAGCCAATCTTTTTCCATCATATTCTTGTTTTCAAAATTAGGTTTTGTTGCAAAATCTTTTTTGTCTGATTAAGTGTTGATTACATAGCAAGTTTCGAAAGGGTTAAAAACTTGTCTTTATATTTAAAATCAATTGAGGTATCAACTTCGGCCAGGCCGTTTTTGATGAGGTGAGCATTGAGGAAGGTTTTGTTTTCGAGATAAAGATAACACAACAGGTTTTTTTCTGCATCGTACTTAACATTGTCGTATTTTAAAAAAACGCGTTTCCCTTTTGTTCTTTCCATTAAAAAAGACCTGGCTTTTCCGTTTGTCTGATCACGTTCTTTAACCCCTAATAATTTAATAATTAATCCATTACCAAGTAACAATGTTTCCGGGCTGATAATTTCTTTCACAGTAAATAATTCTTCCCTCTTTGAAGGTGATTCCTGGTCGATCCGGGAGCCAAACTGCAATTTTTTCACATCAATCTTTTTATCCAGGCTATGCGGATCTTTAAAAACGTAGGGAAGTTTTGCAATTTCAGCATCAAAATCGGTTTCAACTAGTTCCTGATCAACAAATTCATAAGTTGTTCCCTGGATGTCCTGCTGATTTACACCCAGTTTTTCCTTAATAATCGGGATAAAATCATTGTTGATTTCATAACCAATTGAGTTGCGATCAAGGGTTCTGGCTGCAAACGAAGTGGTTCCGCTTCCGGCAAACGGGTCCAGAATAATTTCCCCCACAAACGAGAACATTTTAATCAACCTTGCCGGCAATTCTTCCGGAAAAACTGCGATATGGCTGTTTTGCCTTGCTCCTGCAAAATTCCAGTGACCAGCAAAATAAGTGTTCCATTCTTCAGGCGTCATCACCGAAAGGTCTTTCTGCTCCTTCGTAGGTTTTGGGGCATCTCCCAATTTTTTAAAGATGAGAATAAATTCGTAATCAAGTTTTAAAATACCATTACGTGGATAAGGATAAGAACCCATTTGCACACCGCCACCCGTTGTATTTGAGGTAGTTACTTTTTGCCAGATGATGGCTCCCATGTAATCGAAACCAATTGTCTCGCAAAACCTGATGATTTCCTCTCGGATAGGAATTACCTTGTAGCGGCCATAATAAACCGAACGGGCAAACTGGTCGCCAATGTTTATGCAAAGCCTGCAGCCTTTGTGCAAAACACGGTAACATTCCTTCCAGACAAGGTTTAAATTGTTGATGTAATTTTCGTAAGTATCGTGAAACCCAATCTGGTTTTCGGTGCCGTAATCTTTTAATTGCCAATAGGGAGGAGAAGTAATGATGAGATGAACCGACTCATTGGTTAGTTCGATCATTTTCCGGCTGTCGCCGGTTATTATTTTGTGATGGGTTTTCATAGAAAAATTCAATGGAGCAAAGTTATCCAAAAACAACGATAATTAATCCTTTTCTATCAACACCATTGAATGATTCCGGCAGTTGTCGTGATGGTAAAGCAAAACAGTGTTTAGGTTTCTTTCAATCCTGTTCATCCGCAAATGATCCGGAATTGTACCGGTTTTTAATATCCGTGTGGCCACCCACAGGCCAAAGCCGGCAGCCGTGTCGAACTGCCCGCAGAGGTGCTTGTACGAAGCATGCACCGATCCCGGAAAAGTTGAGGTCAATACCTCTTTTGTAAAATTATCGTAAACCTGGTCGCCGTTGTTGCCGGTGAGCACAAGATCAATTTCGTGAGGTTTTTTGCCGTTTTGGGATAAAAAACGTGAAATTTTTTCACTTACTTCCTCCGGCTTGTCAGAAAAAGGGAACATCGAAATTCCTGTTAAGCGGATGTTTAAACCCTCATTTTTCTGCGAAGACAGCATAAAAAACGAAACACCTTCGCCGGGGACGCTGCCCGGTGATTCACTTTTCAGCATGTCCAGGTTCGACCAGGGTTCCTGTTTCCAGAGGCCAAGGTTTTTTTTCAGTTCGCAGTTTTCAGGGGTAATTTCGTCGATGCCGCCAACCAGCACATTTTGAGCCTGGCCTTCCGAAATCTGCATAAAAGCGTCAAGCAAAGCGCTCTCGAAAGAGGCTGTTTTGTGCGAATACACCACGTTGTAGCCGTTGCACCTGTAATTGAGGGCAATTTGAGCGCCTAACGAGTTGTGGTTCGACTGGATAAAATTGGTCGGGGTGAGGAATTCAACATTTTCGTCGATCATTTTATTCAGGAACTTTTCCGACTCCTCCACGTTACCAAGGCTTGTGGCTACAATGATGGCATCGGGTTTTTCGATACCGGCTTCGTTCACACATTCCGTTGAACAAACGCCGCTGGCTTTCACCAGGTTGCTCATCCGACGGCGCTGCAACGGGTCGAAATATTTTTTGTAATCCGGCGCCCTGAATTTCATGATCGAACCAAACGTTTCGACCTGTGCCGGCGCCTCATTTTTCAGAAATGTATCGTGCGCCGAAAGCGCCTGTGCTGCTGTTATGTAGATTTTCATTTTTCGTTATGTTCGGCTACTTTTCCGTGTTTTTTTTACTAATGAGCTAAGTCTAAAAAGGTATTTAACCCCTAAATCCCTGCCTGCAGCAGGCAGGCCCTAAAGGGGACTTTTGCAACTTGCTGATTTTTAGTGTTTCTCCCTTTAGGGACAGGGGCTAAAAACACTAAAAATCAGCATTTCGGACCTTTTTAGACTGGACTCACGAATCATTTTCTTCGTAATAATAAGAATAGTCAATCCCTTTCATGAACATTTCACGGTCGTTTATTTTGCCAGTGAGCGCATTTTCCAAAAGCATTTTTAAAATACTGCTGTTCATTGGACTCCGCATCATTGCGTTCATGTAATCCCGCTTGCTTATTTTACTCCAATCCACGCATTTTTTTAAGTGCTTTTTCAGCATTGAGTCCAGCCATATTCTGGCGCTTCTGCCGTTGCCTTCCATAAAAGGGTGTGCAATGTTCATTTCAACATATTTGTCAACGATTTCGTCAAATGTACTTTCGGGCATTGCTTCTATTTGCTGTAAAGTTTCGCCCAAAAAGCGTGATACAGCAAATTGAAAACCGCCTTTTGAAATATTTTTTTGTCTGATTTGCCCCGCAAAATCGTACAATCCGCCAAACAAATAGGCGTGTATTTGTTGCAACCCTTTGGATGTGCCAACTTCGATGCTGCCGATAAAAGAACTGTCAAACAAGGCATACGCTTTTGTTTTGCTTTTTCCATCGATGCTTTCATCGCTGAAAGTGAACCATTCGATAAAACGGTTTGCCTTTTTGCCAGGGAATTCTTTGCCTAAGGCAATGATGCCGTTGTAATCCAACATATCGGTTAAATATCTTTTGCCGTCACTTGCTAAAAGCTTCAGTTGGGTAGTGGCACTAACCACCTCACTTTTTTCCTTTTTCAATTTGGCTTTAAGATATTTCCAATAGTTGCGTGTTTTGGAGTAGTCGTCCTGGCCGCTAAGCACGGCTACAATATCCAGCACACTAAACCACCATTTGGCGTTTTGCTCGTCCCAAACGGCACGCACTTCACGGTCGTCAAAAAAACGTATGGATATTTTTGCCTTACTCATAAATGATTCCTGATTCTCTGTTGTTTAAAATCGAGAGATATTCTGTAATCTCTCAAATATCAGGCATTTTTAATTGCTAAAACATTTCAATTCAAATAATTTTACCCATCTCTTTCCGACATCATTTTATAATCCGGCTCCCGAAAAAACCAGCGAAGTATTGTTGCCCCCGAAACCAAACGAATTGGATAAAACATGCCGGACCGGTCTGTCAGTCACTATTTCCGTTACCGGAACAACGGGCATATCTTCCATGGGCTGTTGAAAAAACAAGTTTGGGAAAATTACTTTCCGCGTAAGCGAAAGCACCGAAACCACCGCTTCCACACCGCCGGCGGCGCCCAATGTATGCCCGAAGTACGATTTTGTGGAGCTGAACGGAGGTAGGTTTTCACCAAAAACCCGCTTCATGGCAACGGCCTCGGTAATGTCGTTGTTTTCGGTACCGGTGCCGTGAACATTGATGTAGTCAATCTCTCCGGGCGAAATTCCTGCATTTTCGATGGCTTTCGACATCGAGAGCCAGGGTCCGGTTCCATCCGGTGATGTTGCGGTTGGATGAAAAGCGTCGTTGGCGTTGGCGTATCCCGAAAGGATGGCCAGCGGGATTTTACCTCTTTCCTGCGCGGCTTCTGTTTTTTCGAGGATGATGATTCCGGCGCCTTCGCCCAGGTTCATGCCTGCACGATTTCGGTCGAAAGGCCGGCAGGGTTCCGGGTCAACCACCATCAGCGATTTGAAACCATTGTAGGTAAACATCGACAGGGCATCCGTACCTCCCGCTATCACCCTGTCGACAATTCCGTTTTTTATCAGCCTCGCCCCAAGCATGATGGCATTGGCGCCCGACGAACAGGCTGTGGAAATGGTTGTGGCAAAACCCTTTATCCCAATCAATTCAGCCACCTGTTCAGTCACAAACCCGCAACTGTGGCTTTTGATGAAGGTGTCGTTCCCGGTGTTCTTGTGGTAAAATTGCTCGGTCAGGTCCATTCCCCCGACGGTGTTTCCGAGGATGATTCCGGTGCGCCAGGGATCAAAGTCGGTAAAACCAGCATTCAGGAGCGCCTCTTTTACAGCAATCAAAGCCAGCAAGGCAGAACGGGGAAGGTCGGCGGCAGCCGGAAAACCGGCCATTTCGGCTAATTGTGGGTTGGTAAGCTTGATTTCGCCAGCCACAAAACCGTTGGCGCCTTTCCCCGAAAGCAACTCCACCGGGCGAATGCCCGATTTTCGCTGCACCAGCGATTGGAAGTTCTCTTCAACCGTGTTGCCAATTGCTGAAATCAAACCCATTCCTGAAATGCATATTTCAACTGTCATGCAATAATTTTAAAAAATTTTTGATGGCAAAAATATTATTAATCATGTGATTA
The DNA here is from genome assembly GCA_937950125.1 of uncultured Bacteroidota bacterium. Classification (GTDB taxonomy): domain Bacteria; phylum Bacteroidota; class Bacteroidia; order Bacteroidales; family 4484-276; genus CALFEP01. The sequence continues at coordinate 1,533 of CALFEP010000035.1, read as the reverse complement.
AATGGGGTAGTCAAAAATTGTGTCCGTAAAAACAGAGAAGGTACATCCAATTTCATCCTTTCGGGCTGTATATTGTAAAAAATTTTGGTCTTGTTCGCTATTCAAGACAGGAGGATGCTGAAAATCCTGAAAAGAGTAAGCAATTTTTAACACTCAAAATTTATGTTTAAAAACATTGCCTTTTTATTTTTAATGTTGATGCTGTCAACTGAAACCCTTAGTTCACAAGGATTTCAGCCACCTGCCGAAGGGAAGGCTGTGGTGTATTTTGCCCCTCTTAAAAAAGCTGGGGGTTTTGAATTTTTTCACAACGACAAGTACATTGGATTTGTGAAGGGGAAAAATTTCCTCCGTTACGAATGTGATCCCGGCAAACAACTTTTTTGGGCTTCTTCAGAAAACAAGGAGTTTATTGATGCCGATTTGAAGGCTGGCGGTATTTACATTGTCATGATTGAGAATGATATGGGCGTATGGTTGGTTCGTGTTTCATTAACACCCATAACACAAAAAAGTACCGAAGAATTTTCAAGGATAAAGGCTTTGGTACTGAAAAAAGCGCCTGTTGTAATACCGGAAGAAAAGATATCTGAAAGAAACCTTGAATTGAAAGACTTTATCGCCGAAAAGCTGAATATGTACAACACAGAATGGAAACAAAAATATCCTTACGGTAAAATCACTCCAGAAATGGCTATTCCCATCGAAAATCTGAAATAATTAATTGATAATAAATGTTTTACTATAGACTCAAAATTTAATTGTCATGAAAAAAGTACTCTTTTTATTCGTAATTGGCATTTTGGCAATTCAGATGTGTGGTTTTGCACAGATAGATCAAAAAGCACTTTATCAGAAAAAAATCAAATCGTACTCTAACATGAAGGGTGCAGGGATAGGGTTAACCATTGGCGGAGTAGTGATGACAGCCATTGGAATTGGTGTAATTGCCGGTGCACCGGAAGATGATTGGGACACGTATGAAGATGAATCATACGATCAGATCATGTTGGGTGCTGTTGTAACAGAAGTGGGTGTAATCATGATCGGAGGTGGTATCACACTCTGGGCCATCGGCGGATCGAAAAAAGCCAAGTACACCCGGAAACTTAATGCCTTGTCGCTGAACCTGAATCCAAGTTTTAAACAAAAGTTTTCGCTGGCTTACAGGTTTTAATCAATTGGGTTCCGATCCCTCCAAAGGGATCGGAACCCTTCTTTTTCTCCATTTAACCTTTTGAAGGGTTCAACCACCGGTCACCTGTAAGTGGCGTAGCTGATTGCGGGCTACTTACCTGTCAAACCGAGACAAAGTAAATGCCGGTGATGATCCTGCGATTACATGCAAAACCGGCTAAGACATAATCAGTTTGTTATAGCCATGTGCTTTGTTCTTTTTAAGTCAGTTTGTTGTTTAACTTTTATAATTTTCAAAGTGCTTTAGAAGAATTAACGCTAAATCTTCTTTTTTTACTGGTTTTGAAATATAGTCATTGCAACCTGCTGAGATTGATTTCTCCCTGTCGCCTGAAA
>CALFEP010000034.1 GCA_937950125.1 uncultured Bacteroidota bacterium | reverse complement strand
GCCGGAACCATAAAAACCGATCACGGGATGATTGAAACGCCCATTTTTATGCCGGTCGGAACGGCAGGAACGGTAAAAGCGGTCCATTTCAGGGATATTGAGGAAGATGTGAAAGCACAGATCATTCTGGGCAATACTTACCACCTGTACCTGCGACCCGGATTGAAAGTGCTTGAAGAAGCGGGCGGACTGCACAAATTCAACGGGTGGAACAAGCCCATCCTTACCGACAGCGGTGGTTACCAGGTGTTCTCGCTTTCGGCACAACGCAAACTTACCGAAGAAGGAGCGCATTTCCGTTCGCACATCGACGGATCAAAACACCTTTTTTCTCCCGAAAGTGTGATGGAAATCCAACGAACCATCGGCGCCGACATCATCATGGCTTTTGACGAATGTACACCCTGGCCGTGCGATTTTCAGTATGCCAGAAAATCACTTGACCTGACCCATCTCTGGTTAGACCGCTGCATCGGCCATCTGCAAAAAGTGGAACCAAAATACGGCCACAGCCAGGCACTTTTTCCCATTGTTCAGGGGAGTACGTTTCCAGAATTAAGGAAGCAGTCGGCTGAGTTTATTGCGCAACGCAATGCTGAAGGCAACGCCATTGGCGGACTTTCGGTGGGCGAGCCGGCAGAGATGATGTACGAAATGACCTCACTGGTGTGTGGAATCCTCCCACAGGACAAACCCCGCTACCTGATGGGCGTTGGCACACCAGCGAACATTCTTGAAAGCATCGCCCTGGGCATCGACATGTTCGACTGTGTTATGCCCACCCGCAATGGCCGCAATGGCTGGCTTTTTACAAGCGAGGGCATCCTGAACATGAAAAATGAAAAATGGAAAAACGACTTCTCTCCCATTGATCCAAATGGCCATTCGTTTGTTGATACGGCCTATTCAAAAGCCTTTCTGAGACATCTTTTTATTTCGGGCGAATATCTTGCCCCCATGATTGCCAGCCTGCACAACCTGGCTTTTTACCTATGGCTTGTCAAAACTGCAAGGCAAAAAATTTTAGAAGGAACCTTTTCTTCCTGGAAAGATGAAATGGTGAGAAAAGTAGGAGAAAGGGGTTAATAGTCTTAAGTCATAAGTCATAAGTCGTAAGTTACAAGTATTGATTCTTAAGTAATTAGGTTGGCGGTGGTTTCTACAAAATTCGTCAGAATCAGAAAAGTGGGAAGTAAAAATGAAAATCCGGTTTGATAAGTGAAAATCCTGAAATTTCATGTTTCACAGATTCAATTTTTAATAATATTGCTAATTTTGATGTTTTAACAAAAACTTAGTGCCCAAGCACATCGTACTGAATAAGATCAAAATGCATCATAGGTTTCGTGATAAGGAATTTCTCAATCAGCTTATGATTAAGCAAAAGCCATATCTGGTAAAGGTTTTTGTTAAGGGGGAGGAATTTAATATTTTGAAATTGGTTTTGTTTTTTTTTACTTTTTTGTATTATTCTAGCAGCGTTTGTGCAGACGACTATGTTGTTAATGTCCGCCACCTCAATGAAGCTGACGGCATTTCTCACAAACAGGTTTTATGTATTCATCAGGATTTAAATGGTTTTATGTGGATGGGCACCAAATATGGCCTAAACCGCTATGACGGCCATGACTTCCTGTGGTTTACCAGAGAACAGAATGGCTTACAATCCAATTACATCAGTAAGGTTTTTCAGGGAGAAGGGGATTGGCTTTGGCTCATCAATGCCGAAGAAAAGTTTGGTGCCGAAACTTTCTTTACCATCGACCTGATACATTCCGTTACTTTTGAAATCAAACAATTCGGGAATGGGATGAATGAAAATCTTCCATTTAAATTTTCAGAAATCCGCAACCTGACCAACATGCCAGATGGCAGATTTATCTTTTCACTGAAAAACTCGGACCATTACCTTTATTCACTCAATGAACAATTTATACGGCTTCCTTTTAATGAGAACATAAATATACTTTTGGCATTGGCCAATGACTCTGTATGGGGAACGACAGGCAATGAATTGCTACGTCTTAACATCGAGGGTGAAATAATTCAGTCCCTGCCAATGAAAACAAATGAAATTGCCAGGACGCTTTACAGGGATAATCATGATCGGATATGGTTGATTACGGGTGAAGAAAATGAAAACAAGAAGACTTTGTACGAAAATGCCCGTATTTATGTGGTGTCGGGAGATGTTTTTATACCCGTGTTGACTGATGCCGGACTCAATAATCCAAACGAAATAACGCTTGTTCCTTTCAAACAGGATAACGCTACGCTGATCTTTCATAATGTTGAGGTTTTTGAAGTCGACAACAACCTAAATGTCAGTTATCACAATCCAACTATACTTGAGGAAAATCCGTTTCAGTTAGGTAAATGTTTTGCCGCAGACCGCAACGGTGTGATCTGGTATGGTCACAGGGATGGATTCTGGATGTTCGATTTTCAGCCAAGAAGGTTTATACAATACCTGAAAAATGAAAATGACGGATTGTATCCTGTGCGCGGGATTGCTGAGTATGGAAGGTACCTTTTTGTTAATTCCAGCATTGACGGCAGTTATCTTGATCTGAAGACAAATACCTTGTACTCTTACACCGAAGGGTATCCAAGATTTAAATTCAACAAATGTTTCCCAATGATTGTCACCAAAAATGGAGAACTCTGGACGGCAAACGATTGTCTCAATCAACTTGACAGCAGCGGAAAAATTGTGCAGGTAATTAAGATGCCTCTTGATGAACAAATGCGTATCTGGTCATTTTTACAGGACAGGAATGATACCTGGTGGATGGGTGTAGGCCGGGAGTTTATTTACCATTACGATGCTGCTGACCAGAACGAGCCTCAGCTTTTTACCAGGTATAATGGTTTCGAAACGCTGAAAATGGCGGAAAAATGGCAATTCGTCGAAGAGGATAACGGCATGTGGATAGCCGCACAAAACGGGCTTTATTTTATGGACTACCAAAAGGGTATCGTTTCCAGATATGGCATGCAGGAACCGGACAGGCACTATTTGCCTGCCAATCAGTTTCACAACATTTACAAAGACAGGGATGGTGCTTACTGGCTGGCTACGGGGGATGCAGGTTTGATAAAGGTTGCTTTGGATTCTGCCGGAAATATACATCTGCTCAAACACCTGACCCGTGGACTCGGTTTGCCAAGCAACGAATTGTACGCCATTTATAAAGATGATTTTGGCTTTTTCTGGATAAGCAGCGCCAATGGTTTGATCCGGTATGACGAAAAAAGTGGATTACTGGACGTGTTTTATGAAGAACAAGGCATCACTAACAACGAATTTAACAGGCTTTCTTATTTTCAATCATCATCGGGACGTATTTATTTTGGTGGTTTAAACGGGGTAACTGCATTTGACCCCAAAGACTTTACTGAACCTGAATCATACAATGTGCCTTTAACCTGGGCAGCTATAAAAATCTTTTCAGGTGAAACCGACAGCTTAAAGGATATCACATGGTCTGTGTTGAAAAACAAAGAAATTGTTTACAGGCCGGGGGACAAATTCATAACCATCAGGTTATCGCTTCAGGATTATTTCTATTCCAACCGGGTGAAATACAGCTATATGATTGAAGGATTAAATGATTCCTGGACTGAGATCAGTTCAAACACCCTTCAACTGAGCGGAATCCCATATGGTGACTATATCCTAAGGGTCCGGGCCAAGGGGTTTGGGAATCGTATTTCCACCTCACAACCTGAAATCAGGATTGTGTCTCAAAAACCTTTTTACCTGCAATGGTGGTTTATTCATGTATTTGTCGCCGCAGTGCTGATCAGTCTGGCTCATATTTATTTATGGCGGGTGCAAACCCTGAAAAAACGGCAGGTCATGCTGGAAAAAACAGTTGCCGACCGTACAAAAAAAATATTGAAAGACAAGGAGACCATTAAAATGCAGGCCGATCAACTCCGTGAACTGGATGAAATGAAGTCGCGGTTTTTTGCCAACATATCGCACGAACTCAGAACGCCGCTGACACTCATACTTGGTCCGCTGGAAAATGTACTGAAAAGAGACCATCTCGAAAAGCGTGATCAGAGGTTGTTATCGATGATACTTCAAAATGGCCGGCAACTGCTTAAGCGGATCAACGAACTGCTTGACCTTTCGAGACTTGATGCCAAAAAGATGGAACTTCATCAACAGCCCGTCCTCATTAATCCTTTGGTTAAAAAGATCATTTCCGAATTTGAAAGTGCTGCAGCAATTAAGAATATAATGCTTAGCCTGCAAAACGAACTCAACCCGGGTGTTCAATTGCTTATCGATCAGAACAAATTTGAAAGCGTACTCGCCAATTTTTTATCCAATGCCGTGAAATTTACCCCCGCCAATGGTCATATCGGTGTTAAACTGACCAGGTTTAAGGAATATTTACACATGAGTGTGGCCGATTCAGGTCCCGGCATACACGAAGAGGATCTCGAAAAGGTGTTCGACAGGTATTACAAATCATCTCATCATGAACAAGCCGGCGGAACCGGAATTGGTCTTGCCCTGGTCCGTGAATTTACCATCCTGATGAATGGCCGAGTATGGGTGGAAAGTGAGGTTGGTAAGGGATCTGTCTTTTTTATGGAAATCCCCTATGAAGAATTTTTTGCGCCCTTGCCGGAAAAAAATATTGAAGATGTTCAGATCAGTATTACTGCTCCGGAAGTTTCCGTGCCAAATGACACAGGTGAAACGATCCTTGTGGTGGAAGATAATCTGAACCTGCTGGATTATATGAAGATCATCCTCGAGGACTACCAGGTTATTTCGGCAACCAATGGTAAGGAAGCGCTGGACAGGTTATCCGAAAACCCAGCGGTGAACCTGATCATTTCCGATATTATGATGCCCGTGATGGACGGGCTGGAATTGCTGAAAAGCCTCAGGGAAAATGATTTTTACCGGCACATTCCCGTTATCATGTTAACTGCAAGGCAAAACATGGAAACCAAACTTGAGGCCCTGCGCATCGGTGTGGATGACTATATGGTGAAGCCCTTCCGGGAAGCCGAACTGCAGGCACGTGTTATAAATCTTCTTACCTACAGGCGAAACAGGGCAGTTGCCGAAAACCCTGATGGTTCTTCTGTGGCTGAATCCACCCCCGGAACACTTTCCCGGGCCGATATCAAATGGCTTGAAACCGTCGAGAAAATCCTCCTCGAAAATATTGAAAACACACAATTTAATTTATCATGGCTAGCGGATGAAATGG
>CALFEP010000033.1 GCA_937950125.1 uncultured Bacteroidota bacterium | reverse complement strand
GTTGTCATTGTCGCGCAATTAAGTTAAAGCAAAATAAAGCTTCTATATTCTTGATTTTGTCTTTACTGTGGTTTGATAAAAATCTTTACTTTAGCCTGTTCAAAAAAATAAAACTTAAACCTTTTTCCAATGAAGAAATTTTTACCCGTGCTAATCCTCTTTTTAGCAGCAATCCAAACAACGGCGCAGGCTCCGCAAGCCTTTAAATACCAGGCTATAGCCCGCGATATGAACGGCAATCCGGTGATAAACCAGGAAATTGCCGTAAAAATCTCCATCCTCTCCGGAAGCCCCGAAGGGACAGTACTTTATAGCGAAGTGCATCAGACGGTAACCACAACCCTTGGGCTTGTCAACCTCGAAGTTGGAAACGGAACCGTAGTGACCGGAAGTTTCGGGGAAATTGCCTGGGGAGTTGATGCGATTTTCATAAAAATTGAAATGGACACCACTGGCGGCGATGACTTTGTGTTTATAGGAACCAGCCAACTGCTCAGCGTTCCATACTCACTTTTTTCCGATAACGGCGTGCCCGATGGCCAGACTCCGGGCGATATGCTTTACTGGAACGGCACACAATGGTTAAAGGTGGCAGCCGGACAGAACGGGCAGTTCCTGATATTTTCCGATGGTGTTCCAACCTGGGGCGGCGTGCACCTGCCCATCCTCAATACCTCAGCTGTGACCAACATCACCGCTTTTACGGCGTACTCTGGCGGAACCATTGCCAGCGACGGCGGCTCACCTGTCATTAGCCGCGGCATCTGCTGGAACACTTCACCCGCACCCACCACCAGCAATTTTAAAATAACTGCCGGCAGTGGCTCCGGCAACTTCCTTGCACAGATGACCGGCCTCGAATCGAGCACCCAGTATTTTGTCCGCGCCTTTGCCACCAACAGCGCCGGTACCAGCTACGGCCAGGACATGACCTTTTACACCACCGCCGGTAACATCACGCTGAGCACCATGGCGGTGAGTAACATCACCACCACCACAGCCCAAAGCGGCGGCAACATCACCCTCAACGGCGGCTCACCCGTTATCGCCCGCGGCGTTTGCTGGAACACCGCCCCTTATCCCACCGTAGCCAACAATAAAACCACCGATGGCTCCGGCAACGGAACTTTTGTAAGCCAACTCACCGGACTTGCCAACAATACCCAATATTACGTCCGTGCTTATGCCACCAACAGTTTGGGAACTTCGTACGGGAACCAGCTTACTTTTACAACATTGCCTAATCTCCCACCTGTTGCACCCTTCTCTCCAATGCCTGAAGACGGGAGTCAAAATCAATCTTTATCGGTGATTTTATCCTGGTCATGCTCCGATCCAGAAAACGACCCATTAACCTACGATGTCTTTTTTGGAACCGATAACCCACCTACACAGGTTGCTACAGCCATTTCTGTAACTTTCTACACTCCTGGAACTTTGAACCTAAATACAACCTACTTTTGGAAAATAATTGCCCACGACGACCATGGAAATAGCACGGAGGGAGAAGTTTGGAGTTTTACGACCAAAGAAAGCTGGCAATGTGGTGATGCATTGATTGATGAAAGGGACGGACAGGATTACAACACAGTGCAAATTGGAACACAGTGCTGGATGGCGGAAAACCTGAATATTGGTACAAAAATTAATGGTAGCCAGAACCAACAAGACAATGGATTAATTGAAAAGTACTGTAATTGGAATTCTGAAATTAATTGCAATATTTATGGTGGATTGTATCAATGGGATGAAATGATTCAATATGCTTCATCAGGTTCAAATAAAGGTATTTGTTTTGAAAATTGGCACATTGCGACAGATAATGAATGGATACAACTAATACAATTATTAGATGGCTATTTAAACGCGGGTGGAAAAATGAAAGAAATTGGTTTTACACATTGGTCTCAGCCAAATACTGGAGCAACAAACACTAGTGGTTTTACAGGACTCCCTGGAGGGTACTCTGAAAATGGAAATTTCAACCCCGTAGGAGGTCACGGATGGTGGTGGTCATCAAAAGATGCATTTTCCAATTTGGCATACAGTTACTCGTTATCGTACAATTATGCAAATGTCTTTAGAAACAACAGTGGTAAAATCATGGGACACAGTGTTAGATGCATAAAAGATGAGACAAATCTAACCAATGAACCACCTTTAGCCCCTTTTATTTTTTTCCCTCAAAACGGATCAACTGAAATATCTCTTACTCCCAGCTTGACTTGGTCATGCTCTGATCCTGAGAATGACCCTTTATCTTATGACATCTTTTTCGGAACCGAAAACCCACCCACCCAGGTTGCCACGGCCATTGCAGATACTTTTTACACTCCGGGAACTTTGGACTACAACACAACCTACTACTGGAAAATAGTTGCTCATGATGATCAAGGAAACAGCACTGAGGGTGAGGTTTGGAGTTTTACAACTATGGATGAGCCTTGGCAATGTGGTAATGTAATGATAGATGAAAGGGACGGGAAGGAATACAATACCGTGCAAATTGGCACCCAATGCTGGTTGGCTGAAAACCTGAATGTTGGGACAAAAATAAATGGTGGCCAGAACCAGCAAAACAATGGAACTATTGAAAAGTACTGCTATAACAACCTGGAAAGCAATTGTGATGTTTACGGGGGACTTTACCAGTGGGATGAAATGATGGATTACACCACCGTTGTCGGCGTGCAGGGAATTTGTTTTGAAGGATGGCATCTCCCAAGCGAAAATGAGTGGGGTGTTTTGCTATTTTTTCTGGAAGGATATGGCCAAGCTGGAGGGAAACTGAAGGAATTTGGTACAAACCATTGGGATTCACCTAACACAGGCGCTACAAATATTAGTGGGTTCACTGCATATGGCAGTGGGTATCGTAATCTATCTGGGATATTCAATTACATCCGTAAAAATGCATATTTTTATTCCTCATCACCAGATTTTCTTAATTACACTTTTGGAAGTGGTTTTTTATTATTTTATGATTCAGCGGGAGTAAATGGGGTTGGTGCAAGTAAAGCATTTGGTTATGCAGTTCGCTGTATAAAAAATTATTGATTTATTTGATGTTACCTACTTCGTAAAATGGATAGTCTTCAAAAGTCTTAATACTTCTAATGATTCAGGTTTTAGCCAGATTAGGTAAAATTGGATATTGGAGATATTTAGAATTGGAAATTAAACTTTTAATAGTTTCGATGAATATTTGATGTTGTAGTGACATTGTATTCCATTTTCATGAAAATGGGAGATTACGAGTCTTTTTTTAACTGCATTAGATATTATTATATTTTGATTTGGAAAACCAAAAAAATAAATGGACAAGAAATTCACACATGACCGCCAAAAGGAATACCAAAACTCCAATTGGTATCGATACGCTATTGGATACAAAAATGCTGCACTACTAATTACTGATAATTTGTTGAATTCAAATTCTGAAATATCAAATGAACTCATCTTTCCGATCTTTTTTCTTTACAGGCATTTTACCGAATTATTGTTAAAACAAATTATTGCAGAATATGCCACATTATCGGGAAAACGCATTGAGATTCCAAAAACACATAATTTACTTACTCTTTGGAATAAAGTCAAAACTTTAAATAAAGAAGTGTTATTCGTAAACTTGGATGCAAAAGAAAGCCCTTTTAAAATTGCCCTTTCTGAAAACTCTTTCAAAATCCTGGATTCATACATAATTGAATTAAACGAGTATGATAAATATGCTACTGCATTTCGTTTTCCGATTGACCGATCAGGTGAATTATCATTAAAATCTGGATTTAGTGTACATTTAAGTTCAATAAAAGACGGAATAAATACTGTTTTTGAAACGCTTAATCTAATAACTTTTGCATTAATGTTTGTTTAATTCAACTAAATCAATAATTTACAATATGATATTATGTCAAAATACAAAAAACAGCCAAACCACCATGATAGGTGCAAAGCATCGCAATATTTCTCTCCTTGTTAGAATATTCTGGTACGCTTGTTCCACCAATGAGTTGCTACCCTCTGTTTATCAGCATCTTCATCGGCTTATGTCAAGTTATAAACTTTCATTAGTCGAAAATGCTGACATATTATGAATAACAGACAACGCTCGTTGATTAAGCTAAACCCCACGAAATGCAACGCCAGCCTGAAAAGCTGATAGAAAATTGCCGGTTTTCAGTTTGTACCACCCCTTCAGGGTGATTTGAAAATCCGAGGAACCCTTTTCTTTGATATTGCAGGCTTTCAGCCTGGGGATTCATTGGGTGAAATGAAGTTGCAGCCTGCCTTGTCAGTCATACAAGCGCACCTCTGAATAATAATAACTGCATTGAATTGCAAAGATTTCGCGGCGACTGTCCTGTCTCATACGGGGTTGCCGCTCTTCAGATGGATGAATAAGGGAATAAGGTTATGGTATGTGAGTGAGGCATTATTCTACTGAGGTTGAGGACGATAGATAAGGTTTTTTTGGGCAGAAAAATCATTTTGGATATCGAAAACCTTATTTTCAAACCAAACCTTAGTATAAAACTCAGCCCTACCAACCCAAACAACCTTATTCCCTTATTGTTCCCGATATTCCATTTCAGCCTGAAAGGCTGCAACATTCAGGAATGGGCAACGCCCATTCTTACCAGCCATGCCTTACAATCCGGCCAGCCTGAAGGGATGGAAGAAAATTCCGGATTTCGGTTTGTGCCACCCCTTCTGGGTGTATTGAAGAATCGGGGAACCATCGTCCTTTGATGTTGCAGGCTTTCAGCCTGGGGGCAATCCAGATTTTTCATCGGGTTCCAGCATTTTCAAAATTCAATTAGCGGGTAATTTAAAGGTTTCACCTTCGGCAAAGGTACCCTCTTTCAGCTCCAACACCTGCATTTTACAACCACCCGGTGTGCATTTTTAAAATAGTGTCGGGCTATTACCCAAAAGGCTTCGATCATTTTCCCAAAAGGCTTCGATCA
>CALFEP010000032.1 GCA_937950125.1 uncultured Bacteroidota bacterium | reverse complement strand
CATCCCCTTGATCAGGGCTGCCATCCCCTAGATCGGGGCTGGCATCCCCTTGATCGGGGCTGGCATCCCCTTGATCGGGGCTGGCATACCCTGACTGACTTAGGCAGGCAGCCCTAAAAGGGAGAAAAAGTGTGATATTTCCTTATAATTTTTCTTCTCTGCCAAGCTCAGGAGATTGTTTCATAATTTTGCCCGAAATGTAAATAAACGGGATGATAACTACTGTCTTTCTTTTTGAAGTTTTACTAACATTTTTGGTGGAAAGTTGTTGGATTTTTATCACCATTTTTGTTAGTCAAAAGTTTGGCAGCAAAACAGGCGGATTTGTTGGAGGGCTTCCGTCAACGGCATTACTTGCATTCTTTTTTATTGGATTTACCCAATCTCCCGAAATCGCATCAAAAGCCACTACTGCGTTTCCACTTGCCATTTCATTTTCAGGTTTATTTCTGGTTGTTTTTGCCACGTTGGCCCGAAAAGGATTCATGTTGGCGCTGGCATCAGGTGTAGGTTTCTGGTTTCTTTTGTCAGCTGCTTTTTTGTTTTTCAGCTCCGACAATTTTATGATCAACCTGATCATTTATGCCGTGGTCATGTTTTTCGCTTTTTTGATGCTTGAAAAGTATTTAAGGGTCAGGTCGGTGGTTCACAAGAACATCATGTCATCGGCAAAACAGCTTGCCTTACGGTCGGTTTATGGTGGCGCAATCGTTACCTTAACGGTGATTATCGAAAGAACGGCAGGACCCTTGGTTGGTGGACTTTTCGCAGGTTTTCCGGCCATGTTCATTTCAACACTAACAGTGACGTACAAGTCGCAGGGAATCGAATTTTCGAGGGCATTGACCAAACCATTGATGGTAACTGGTATGATTACAATCGCCGTTTTTGCTATCGGGCTCAGGTACCTGTTACCATCAACAGGCCTGTATTTTGGAACGCTGCTCTCGCTTAGCATTTCAGCGGTGAGCGCCTTTTTTACCTACCGATTTATTTTACCGAAGCTTAAATAGAAAATCATCCGGAATTGATAAAACATCGGTCCAAAAGCCACGGGTAACGGGTTGCAGCAATTTCGACTTTTCTTTTTCCGATATCATTCTATCAAAATCTATATGGTCGATGCGGCAGTGTTTTTTCAATTCAAAATTCCGTTCCAGTTCTTTTACCAGAAAAAATGCAAGCGGGCTTAGCGCTTCGGCAAGTTTATCATAAACAACCAAAGGATTTAAAGGAAGTTCACCCTTTTCATCGAGAACGTTAACGGGTGGTGAGGTTCCCACCACCTCTCCACTGTCGATTTCTTCGGTGAGTTGATGAACCGACCATACTGTAGTTCCTGCATGACGGGCAGCCAGGTCGTCGTAGGGTGCAGGTCCGGCTCCATGATGCTGTGACAGGTCTGACGGGTGAAAATTGTAAATGCCATAAGCCGGAAAATGTATGATGAACGAATCGATGACCTGACCGAAAACGCAGACAAGGATTGCCTCGGGGTTCCATTTTTCGATCAAACGGTGAAATGATTCAATTTTAATTTCGCCGGTATAAACCGGAATGCCATCGCTAAGTGCTGATTCGATGGCGAAAGTTTCGTCGATAACACGGGAAGGCTGATCGAGTTGACTCCAGATTCGTTTCCTGACCGAGATTTTCGCATCCGGATTTAGTGGATCATCTGTAACCAGCCCAACAATATTCAATTCTCCCGGAAATTCTTTTTCAAATTCTTTCAGCGTTTCCAAAACGAGGTAGCCGAAATCCCAGCTTGCAAAGATTGCTACCCTGAAACCGGAATCCTTTTTATCCGGATTTTCCGACGAATCGGGCTCCAAAAGCCCTCCCCACCGGTTATCTGGTTCCGAAGTAAACTTACGGCCTGGCTTATCGCACATAACCAGATAGTTGACGATTTTTTCGTTTTGAAGGTTTGTCATAGCTCCACCAGTTTTTTTGAAGATGTTTTTTGCAAAAATAGCATTGTGAAATGAAAAAATGACGCGGTTTAATTCATTATCACGTCCATACTGGTAGGATTAGCTGAAAGTTCGCGCAAAGCGATGCCGTTGCTGTTAATCCCGGTAAAGTACTATCATGCAAAACAATTCTTAAAGGTTTTTGAACCTTTTTCTTTCAGCGTGTATTAGAGGGATATTTTTAAAACAACAATCCATGAATACACGACTTCAGCAACGTATTTCCGGCGGAACTGTGTTTGTTTTTTCTTTAATAATCTATTTACTGACCATTGAGCCAACAGCCAGCTTCTGGGATTGCAGCGAGTTTATTGCCTGTGCCTACAAACTCGAGGTTGGCCATGCTCCCGGCGCACCCCTGTATCTTTTGCTGGGACGTGTATTTGCCTTGTTTGCCGCCGGAAACACACAATATGCAGCCCTGGCCATCAACACATTGTCGGCAGCGGCCAGTGCGCTGACTGTGATGCTTCTGTTCCACATTATTTATTGGTTTTCGGTTAAACTTTCGTCAAAAGTAAATCCGGCAATCACAGAACAGAAGGTGCATTTTATCGCCATAGTTTCCTCATTGACGGGGGCTCTGTGCTATGCTTTTACGGATAGTTTCTGGTTTTCGGCTGTGGAGGCAGAAGTTTATGCCACCTCATCGCTTTTTTCGGCGCTGGTGGTGTGGTGCATTATTAAATACGAGCAGGAACCCAACGGCTGGCCGGAAAACCGCTGGCTGGTGCTGATTTTCTTTCTCCTGGGATTGTCGGTGGGAATTCATCTGTTAAATTTATTGGCTTTACCCGCCCTTGCTTTGGTTATATATTTTAAGCATTACAAACACTCAACCAAAAAGTTGCTTGTAACTTTTTTGCTGTCAGTATTCCTGATCGTGCTCTTTATTTACGGATTCATTCCCGGTGTTGCCAAAACTGCCGCCTTTTTTGACATGGTTTTCGTTAATGTGTTAAGCTTTCCGGTTTATACGGGGGCGTTGGCATTTGTTTTTCTGCTGGTTGCTGCCATTGTTTGGTTGCTGCGTTTTTCAACCAAAAACAAAAAATACATTTTACGGTTTGGGGTTTTGCTTTTTTCGTACTGGCTAATTGGCTACTCGTGCTTCACTGTTCTGGTAATCCGGTCGGCTGACAACCCTTTTGTTAATATTAACAATGTGGAAAATGTGTTTGGGCTGGTTGATTATTTAAACCGAGAGCAGTACCCCCAAAGGCCTTTGTTTTATGGCAATAATTACAATTCGCCCATCACCGCTGCCAACAAACGATACACCTACAAACTTTATGACCAGAAATATTTTGAAGATGAGCTAAACCCCCGTTATGCGTACGATCCCAACACCCTTACCTTGTTCCCACGCATGGCCAGTCAGGAAAACCGTCATGCCGAAGCCTATAAGCAATGGGTTAATATCAAGGGCCGTAAAGTTAAAACCACTGATGCGGATGGAAATGCTAAAACCCTGATTGTTCCCACCTTTGCTGACAATTTCAGGTTTTTTCTGAAGTATCAGGTTGGATACATGTACCTGCGGTATTTTATGTGGAATTTTGCCGGAAGGCAAAATGATATTCAGGGTGATGGTGGCAGGTTTTCGGGCAACTGGATTTCGGGCATACCTTTGATTGACAACTGGCGACTGGGAAATCAGGATCAAATGCCAGAGACGCTCGCAAATCATAAATCCCGCAACAGGTATTATCTTTTGCCCTTGCTTTTGGGGTTGTTTGGCCTGATATTCCATCTGAAAAATGACAAACGGAATTTTCTGGTGGCTTTTGTTTTGTTCTTTTTTACTGGCCTGGCCATTGTCATTTACCTCAACGAAGTACCCATAACTCCCCGCGAGCGCGATTATGTGCATGTTGGCTCATTTATGGTTTTTGCCATTTGGGTTGGATTGGGTGCAGGGGCAATTGTGCAAACATGGTTAAATCGCACCAGGGAAAATGTAGGCAAATGGATTTTGGCATTGCTGATGTTAGCGAGTGTTCCTGGCTTATTGTTATCCGAAAATTTTGACGACCACAACCGGTCGGGCAGGTTTGCAGCCCGCGATTTTGGGAAAAACATGCTGAGCTCCTGCGAAAAAAATGCAATACTCTTTACTACCGCCGACAACGACACTTACCCGATCTGGTATTTGCAGCAGGTCGAAAATTTCAGGCCTGATGTGCGCCAGGTACTTACCACTTTTCTTTCCATCGACTGGTACGGCAACCAGATGAATCACACGTATGAAGGCTGTGGCATGGCGCCGGTTTCATTTAAAGGTGATGAACTGCTGATGAAACAAAACCAGTATTTTCCTGTACTGCCCCGTATCGACAGTTCCATTGACGTGAAAGAGCTGGTTCAGTTTATTAAAAATCCTGACCCAAGAACAAAGATTCAAACCCAGGATGGGGAAATTCTAAACTATTTACCCGGTAAATACCTTGCACTTGCCGTCGATAAAGAAAACTTCATTTCAGGGAACAATTTGCCTGAAATTGACCCGGATAGTGTCCCTTCAGCCATCAGTTTTTCAATCAGCAAAAACTACCTGTCACGCGATGAACTGTTGATATTGGATATTCTGGCAAACAACAACTGGAAACGCCCGGTTTATACAATTCATCCATTAGTTTTTCAGGAAATCGGCCTTGCTGATTATTTGCATCGTGAGGGGATGTTGTACCGGCTGCTTCCTTACAAAAACACCAATGTACTGCACAACCGGAAAGCCTTTGCCCTCAACCAGTTTAACCTGATAACCCAACAGTTTGTATGGGGAAACGTGAATGACCCTGATGTTTACCCAGATTATACCATCAGGCAAATGGCAGGGTCATTCCGGTTCAGGCAAATGTTTTCGCAACTGGCTGACGAATTAATCGATTTGGGGGAGAACAATAAGGCCGGGGCATTAATTGATCTGGCAATCAGCATTTTTCCTGAAGAAAAATTTCCGTATGATTATTTTTCGGTTGAATTAGCCCGCTGTTATTATAAAATGGGGGCTGACGTTAAAGGCGATTCGCTTGCTGAGGATATTTTCAGATCGGCTGACCAAAACCTGGAATATTTTATGCAGGGAAGTGACTTCAACAAGAACACCCTGAACAGTGATGCACAGTTGCAGGTTTTTCTGATGCAGGAAATAACCCGCTTAACGGGAAAATACAACAGGCATTTGAAAGATAAACTTGTGGCGGCTTACGAGAAATATTATTAAAGAGTGCGGCCAGATGCAATTCAAATGGCTGATTTATAGCGTTGACTGCCGCAGACCCAATTAGAATAAACTCCAAAAAAATTGGCTCTTTGCCTTAAAAAAAAGGATGACTGTGCTGATTATCGGAAAAATCAGATGATTTAAGACTTTTTCATGATTCAGCGATGTAGAAAACCAGAATGAATTTTATTGTCTGAACGGATAGTTCCTGAATCAAACAAAAGCTGTTGACAAGTAGCGCTTTGAACTAATGGATGGATGCCGAATCATCCAAAATGAAATTTGTGGTATCGATGGTACGGACAACCTGCACGGTGTCAGCAACGTGTGTAATGGCAGGAAGGTGGTTGAATTGTCTGTAGCCCATGAATGATATCAGAAAAAGTGCGGCAATACCAACTTTCCAGCCAATCAATTTTGAGGTAAATAGTGCGCTTAACGACGGCAGAATCTCGTTTTTACGCACGGCTGAATGGGCCGATTTCAACTGCATGAGGTACATCAACCGGCTATGAATTCCGGGATCGGCGCCAAAAGGCAGTTTGTCGTTTTGTAAAAGTTTGCTGATATTTTTTTCAAAATTATCCATGTTGTTTATTATTATCGTTCGATGATTTGTACTTTTTCGCGGATTTTTTTTCTTGTATAAAAAAGTCTCGATTTTACGGTACCTTTTGGCAGATCGAGAACAGCACTTATTTCGTCAATGCTCAGGCCTTCACGGTATTTGAGCAGGAAGGCAGTCCGGTGCATTTCATCAAATTCCTCAAGGCAGTCAAAAATATCTTCAATCTGGCAAGGCATTTCTTCATCAGTAAATTCATCCTGTGGAAACTGGTCGGGGTTATCAATTTTTTCGGGAATACCCCGGATATTGCGGCTTCGGTATTCATTTTTACACATGTTGTAGGCAATGCTGTAAATCCATGTCGAGAATTTCCGGTTGATGTCAAAAAGGTGCGGTTTGTCGATGATTTTCATAAAAAGGTCTTGCAGAAAATCCTGCGATAGCTCGCGGTCTTTGCCCAGCATCCGGTAAAAATAGTAAAGCAACCGCTCGCTGTACCTGGTGTAAATTTCATTAAAAGCTTGGGCATCACCATTCATGATAGCACGAACCAGCTGCTCATCTGAGCGTTTTGATTGATCTGGTTGCCTGAATTTAAACATTATGATTTCGTTTTTTACCCATTACCGAAAAAGCAATCAACCCAAAAGATGTGAGGATAACAACAGGCGCCAGCGTGATTTTGGTAAAACTGTATGTTTCATTCCCCGTTGCCATCAAAACAAATCCGGCGACCAATAAAATTATTCCGCTGAAAAGTGCTTTTTTCGATATGTTAATCTGTTCCATGGCCAGTGTTAAAAACCATTTGTACACGCAAAATTGTAAAGGTTCAAAGTTTTTAAAACTTTTTATGATAAACCATCATTTTCAGGCAAACAGGATGGTAATAAATGGCAGGAATATTTTGGGGTATGCCATAGTGGTGGAGGAAGACTGCAAGCCAGGGCTGATTTTATTTCTCAACCAAAAAGTTCTTTAGCTGAAATCCCCTGTAACGCCGTGACACTATTTTTTTTAAAATTGCAATCAACGCCTGTTTCAGGCTTTATTTAAGCCTTGAACTGCAACCTTTACAGGATTTTGAATCCTTCGGAAGGTAAAATGATGAGAATTTGGAAAAAGCCAGATCCGGGACAATAAACCCTCATTTTAATAAAACCGTTCCGGTCTAACTTTAAAATTCTTTTAATTTTAGCGCCATTTTCAGGGTGTAAACTGATCAGATGAAGCATTGAATGAATATTGTACTACCAACTAATCCAAAACTTCGATTTTACCGGCGGGGTGCGAGATTATTAATTTTGATAATCGCCCTTCTGGCCATAGCGCAAGTATCACGAAATGTGTTTTTAGATTCCGGAAAAAGGGCGAATTATGAGCAGTTTCTGACGGAAATCATGGTGCTGAATTCATTCTCTCAGGGTGAAGTACTTAAAACCGGCAATGAAGCCGGTCAGCCTGAAATGGCTGCCTTTCACGATGTTTTAATGACCCTTGATCCTGCCCTGGGTTATGTTCCCCGTGAAAGGCTTTTAAAATCGTACCTGGAAATTCAAAACCAATCCATCAGACGCAAATCCAATCCAATATTACAATGGTCAGGCACTTCGGCAAACATGGGTGGCCGCACACGGGCAATCATGTGGGATCCGAATGACGCAACAGGCAAAAAAGTGTGGGCGGGAAGTGTTACCGGCGGCTTATGGTTTCGAAACAACATCACAAGCAATTCGGCACAGTGGCAACCTGTGAATAATTTCTGGCCTTCGCTCAACATCAGTTGCATGACCTACGATCCAAACGACCCTTTGACATTTTATGTTGGAACCGGAGAAGCGCAAACGGCGTTGGTTATTTACCGCGAATCGTCAGGAGTGGGCGATGGGATTTGGAAATCGTCCGATGGAGGAATTACATGGTTCTTACTCGAAAGTACTTTTGGTTTTGAGTACGTAACCGACATCAGGGTCAGGAACGAAAATGGCAACAGTGTCATCTACGCCGGGGTTACTTCTGGAATTTACAAAGGCACAACCCACACCAGCGAACCTTCGGATGGGCTGTTCCGCTCTGATGACGGCGGTTTGAGCTGGGAACAGGTTTTGCCAAATATCCCGGGTTATAATCAGCCTTATTCCATTTCAGATATTGAAATTGGCGCCGATGGAAGAATTTACCTGGGCACCATGCAAAATGTGAACATTAAAGGAGGCGCAACCATACTTTACTCAGATCAAGGACTGGCAGGTACATGGACCGTTTATAATCAATATGTCGGAATAATACAAAATCAGCCTTACTACAACATCCCCGGACGGGTGGTTCTAAGCTGCGCTCCCTCAAATTCCAACATTGTGTATGCTGCCATTGCTGCAGGTTATGTTGCTGGTTTCAATCGTTACATTGGGCGTTATATCCTCAAATCAAGCAACAAAGGAGCTTCATGGAGTCAGAAAGACATTCCGGATTCGGAGTGGGCGCCCATTGCATGGCATGCAATGGTCATTAAGGTCGATCCGGAAGAACCGAACCGGATTTTTGCCGGTGGAAAGGACATGTGGCTTTCAAACAACAGTGGTTCGAGTTGGAGCCAGATATCCGACTGGACGTTGATGTATTCAGGCGGAGGCGACGATTACCTTCATTGCGACCATCATTCCATCGAATTTAAACCGGGAAATCCGGATGTTTTTTTAGAATGTGGTGATGGCGGGGTATTTTACACCACAACTGCAGGAAACAATCATCCCGATTTCATTGAGAAAAATCAGGGATTCAATACGCTGCAGTTTTATACCTGCGACATTCACCCGTCAACCGGCACGTCAATGTACCTGGGCGGGTTACAGGACAATGGAACATTGTTGTTTGATGGCGCCCCGCTTTCAATCAACAACATGATTGATGAAGGAGATGGCGCTTTTTGTTTCTTCGACGAAAATGACCCAAACCTGTGGTTAACCTCAACCTATTACAACCGGTACAGGGTTTTTATTGATGGAAATCAAACTGATTTTCTGGATTATTACAGCGGCATTTTTATTAATCCTGCTGATTTCGATTCAAGAAATAATACCCTGTTTGCCAACGCAGTTGATTTTTATGGTGGGTCACAAAACCGCATATTACGAATTAAAGATATCCCTGAAAATCCAATCGGAAATTATGTGACTTTATCCACAGGCACAAATGTGTATTTTTCTCACATAAAAGTATCTCCCTGGTCGCCCGAGGGTTCAACAACATTGTTCATCGGAACCCAGTCAGGTCGTGTTTACCGGGTTGACAATGCCAACCAATATCCGGTTGTGACTGAAATTACAAGTGATAATTTTCCAACAGCCTACGTGTCGTGTATTGAAGTGGGACAATCGGAAGAACAATTGTTGGTAACCTTTTCAAACTATGGTGTTGCATCGGTTTGGCTGACTTCGGACGGAGGCTCATCATGGACAAATGTTGAAGGCGATCTGCCCGATATTCCTGTTCGTTGGGCAATTTTACACCCTGACAACGAAAACCAGGCGCTACTCGCCACTGAATTGGGAGTTTGGTCAACAAATGTTTTAACAAGCACCGAAGTAACATGGGAACAGGAAATTGTCGGAATGGCCAATGTAAGGGTCGATATGCTGAAACTGCGGAAGCAAGATAACACTGTGCTGGCGGCCACCCATGGCAGGGGATTGTTTACAGCATTTTATCCGATGGAGCCTTGTCTGTTTATCAAGGAGAATGAAGAACATAATTTGCATGTTTTTCCAAACCCAACCCTCAATACGCTCAACGTCAGGCTGCCTTCAGGCACAATGGGTCACGGCAAGCTGGTTGTTTTTGATGGTTCAGGAATTTGTGCAGTTGAAAAAAGAATCAACCTAACCCCCTCAGACCTGGTTCACGTAAATGTGTCGGGGTTGCAAAAAGGAAATTATGTGGTCATGGTTTTCCTTGACAACAAAAAGTACAGTGCAAAATTTACCAAAGAATAATCCACAGTTGAGCACTTTTTTAAGTAAAACAAATCCCGCAATTGAAATCTTTGCATTCATTTTTCGTTACCTTTGCCACTTCAAAACAAATTGAGGAATGTAGAAAACGGATTTATTTACTGCAAAAAAAGGGGTACCATGATAGAAACAGTCAAAATCGGGACCATAAGGTGGCATCATATCCTTGACCCGAAAGAGGAAGACCTTCAATACTTGAAAGACAACTTCTATTTTCACCCCCTGGACATCGAAGACTGCCGCAGTACAATAAACCAACGCCCCAAGATTGACGTTTACGACGATTATTATTTCATCATCCTCCATTTTCCCAAATTCGACCGCATCAACCGCTTTCTGAAAACCAAGGAAATAAAGATTTTCTGGGGCGAAGATTATGTTATCACCATCGGCAACACACACTGGGTGGTGAAAGACCTATTTGATGAAGCCATGGACCAGGCCGCCCGCAAGGAAGAATTTCAGATTGGAACCAGCGATGCCCTGCTATACCACATCCTCGAAAAACTGATGTCGGAAACTATTCAACTGGTGCGCAAAATCGGTAGCGATGTGGAATACCTCAACCGCGACCTGTTTAACAAAAATGCCGAAAAAACCATCGAGCGGATTTCCGTTACCCGGAAAAATATCATTCTTCTCAACACCATTTTCAAACCCCAACTGCCACTTTTCCAACGCTTCGAAAGCGGTACCATCAAAGGTTTTGCCGACAACATGGAGGATTACTGGGGCAACATTCTGGACTACTACCAGAAAATGTGGGATATGACCGAAGATTACGGCGAAATCATCGAAGGCCTCTCCAAAACTTTCGATTCACTGCAGGCCAACCGCACCAACCAGATCATGAAAATTCTCACCTTGATTTCATCCTTCATTCTTCCTCTTACCTTTATTACAGGCCTTTACGGGATGAATGTGATGCTGCCCATCCAGAACAACCCCGTGGCTTTTTATGTAGTGATGGGATTGATGGTGATGCTGGTGGCTTTTATGTTTGGCTATTTCAAAATGAAGAAGTGGATGTGAAATTTCCAAATCACATCTTTTCCTGTTTTTAGCGCTGAATCACAATTTTTCTCACCACTGGTTTTGTTGCTGTTTGTATTTTGAGAAGATAAATACCATCTCCCAGTTCACTTGTTTTTAAATATATCAGGTTTTCGTCTGTTTCCTGATAAAAACAAATTCTTCCATGGCTGTCAGATAATTCTATCTGCAGGATTTTTTGTTTTGACTGAACAAGAATAAAGTCTTTTGCCGGGTTCGGAAAAACCAACACACCGTCGTTTTCCTTTTCAGGAACATTTGTGATTACCAGCGAAATCGTATCAGAAGAAGCCTCGCATTCCGGGTAAACTGCCGTGATGAAATAGGAATATTGTGATGGATTAAGAAGCGAATCTTCATAAAATAGTTCGGAAACTATTTCCGGGTTTATCATTTCATTGTTCCGGAAAATGTTGTAGCCTAACAAATTTCCGGTAGAATCGGGCTGTTCCCATGATAAATAAGCAATGTTGGGAAGTATTTCGAAGCCTTCAGGGTTCAGGGGTGGGGGCAGGGGGCATTGGCCGATAATCAGGGTTACAGGGATGGTTGTAAAAGGTGTTCCGGGGTCGTTGCTGTTAATGATGATGGAGCCTTCATACATCCCGTTCTGCAGTCCGGTTGCATCGAAGGTAACACTAAGCAAGGTTGAATCATTGGGATTTACAACGCCTGTCATCGGTTCCACAGAAAGCCACGGAATGGTTTGATTGTTTACCACATGAATTGAATATTCTTCCACTTCGCCATACGTGGAGCCGCCGCAGGGAACGGGTTCTGTGTAGTAACACATTCTGATTCTCAGCCGGTAATCTCCTGTGGGTTGGTTTTCAGGAACTGAAATTTCTCCTGTAAAAGTTTCGCCGGTTCCGGTTTGGTTTGTTAAAATGTACATTTCATCTGTGGAATTGAAATCGAAATCCTTATCCCAGTCCACCCAGGCTGTAACCATGTCGTTGGCGTAGGGCAGGCCATTGGTAACTGTGATATTTTCGGAAGTACCCGCCTCGATGGTTGTGAATTGGTTTATAAAATTGGCGATGCTGTCCTGCCAGCCGCTCGAATTGTTGATATTTCCGAAAAGGACGCTGGCAATGAATTCATCTTCGGTGGTGGTGATGGCGGGACAATAGTCGGGATAAGGGTAGTTAGAATATTCACCTTTACAATCATTATCATGGTTCTGATCATTGGAAAGTCCGGTACAAGCACAAACAGCATTTGTATGACCAAATAAAATCAAATTTATGGTGTCGGGAAAAGTAAAGCTAACAGATTGTCCACTTGCAAGGTTATCTGGGATAAAGCCTGTACTTGTCGTCACGGTGTCGAGAGATAAGGACACTGGGATTTGACTTTGGGTTGCAGTTCCAAAATTTTTAACAGTAATGGTCACAATTCGGCTTCCCGGATTCATTCCAGACTCCGATAATGAGAATGCAGTGATTCCTACATCGTCGGCAAACAGAAAATCATCCTTTGCGTTTGATAGGCCAGTATTTGGTTCGGGATTCAGGCTGAGATTGTAAGTTAAAAGTGTTTCACCTGAATTGGTTATCGTTAGTGTTTTGTCGGTATTTTGGCCGGGTTCAAGTTGCGATATTAAGGATGAAGGTTCTAACTGGATTTGAGGGGTGCTGTTACCTACCACAATGATTGTATAATCTTCGACTTCTCCCCAGGTATCAGTTCCTCCCGGGCATGGAATTGTATTATAGGTCATTCTGATTCTCATTCTGTAAAGGCCGCAAGCCTGTCCATCAGGAACTTCTATTTCACCGGTGAAGGTCTCGCCTAAGCCCGACACATTGGTGAGAATGTATTGTTCAACCTCAAAGTTGCCTAAAAGGTCAAAATCCTGATTCCAGTCAACCCAAACATATACATTATCGAGAGCCCAGGCATTTCCATTTGTTATGGTAATGGTTTCCGATTCTCCGGATCGTATCATGGTAAACTTATCGGTATAATTGGCCACACCACCCTGCCAGCCACTGCTGTTGTTGATATAGCCAAACAAAACATTTGCGATGTATTCGTCTTCATTTAAAGTAGTACAACCGAAATAGTCGGGTACTAAATTTGTCACATATCGCCTTTTGCAGTCATTTTCCGGAACTTCGTCCCCTTCAAGGCTTGTACAACCGAGAAAAAGAAAGGTTTGCCCTGAATTTCCAAACTTAACGAAGCCGGGAAAAGTAAAATCAAAGGTTGCACCGCTTCCAACCGGGCCTTTCACCATTCCGGTTAGCGGCGTTCCGCCATCCACGGTATAAAAAACAGAAAAATTACTTTGGGAAATCGTTCCAAAGTTTTTAATTCTGATGGTTACAATGTCTTCAATTAAATTAAATCCTGATTGTGGGGATAAAATGGCTACAACACCAACATCGTTTGCAAATTGAGTGATGACATTAACTGTGTAATCTTCGATTTCACCATACTCAGCAACACCACAGGGTTCGGGCGTTGTATTGTAGGTCAGCCGGATTCTCACTCTGTAATTTCCGGGTGGAGTCGCTTCAGGTACTGTTATGGTATCATCAAACCATTGACCTGTACCATCATAATCAGTCATTTGGTAAATTTCATTCTCATCGCTACCAAAAAAATAATCCTCGTTCCAGTCAATCCACATTGTTACACTATCACCAACTCTTCCATTTCCGATTGAGAGATAAATGGATTCCGACCAACCGGAAAGCAGGGAAGTTGATAAATGAGTATAATCAGCAATACTGTCCTGCCACCCGCTTTGTTGGTTGATATTGCCAAAGACGACATGTTGAATGTATTCCTGCTGATTGGTGGTTGAGGCATCGCAATATTCGGTTGGCCAGCCAACAATCATCATTGTTTTACAGTCATTTCCCGGATTATCATCACCTTCCAGCTCTGTACATCCCACAAAAACATACGTTTGACCAGGATTGCTCAGGTTAACGGTTCCCGGAAACGTAAAATCTTCGGTTTCACCTGGCGCAATTGGACCAGGAACAACCCCCGAAACCGGATCTCCACCGTCCAGCGTGTAATAAACCGTGATATTATTTTGAGTTGCACCCCCAAAGTTTTTAACCCTGATGGTAACAATTTCCTCTCCCAGATAGGGTCCTCCTGTGGGTGATAAAAACGCTGTTACGCCAACATCATTCTGAGGTGGCGGCGGACAATAATATGGGTTGACCCCCCAGATGCATACATTCTGGACAATGCCTCCCAATGTCATCGAACCAGGAATCAGGTCAAACTGCATGAATAAGCCGCCGGCAATGTCAACGCCGGGAACAGGCATTTCAAGAATGGTGAGCATGTCGAAAGATGAAACAACATAACCACCCGGCAATTCTATCTGGTTGAGCATATTCAGGCTGGTTCTGTTTTTCTGGCTGTAACCATACAAATACGGGTCATTACCATTAAAGGCAAAGCCGTAATAATTTTCATCGCCGGCTACAGGAATGGTGTTAAGCACCAGTCCTGCCCGGGTAAAATGCAGGATTGGTGTTGACCAGTTGTTGGCAAAAAAGGCATCTTCCACTTCATCGAAAGCAAGGGCGCGGGTTGCAGTGGGAGCAGTGAAAGTACTGACCAGACATAAGATTGTAAAATCCATGACGAAAATGACATTGGATGCTGCCGATCCACAAAAGTAGGTTCCATCATAAGCCATATCGCGCACGTATCCCGCACCGGAAACAGAAAATGTCCCAAGATAAGAACCGTCCAGTGAATATTTGCAGAATCCGGTACTGTTCCAAAGGCTCGTGTAAATATAGTTTCCATCGGTTTCGATGCCAGCCTCCCCGCTGGCGAAGCCGCATGGATATTCGAACTGGAGAAGGTAAGAATCCGCAGCCTTTACTACCGGGCCGGAATGCGTGTCGGGCGCTATTTCACTTTGTGCAAAAGCAGGCGCTGTTGCTGCGATTAACACGAAAAGCAAAAGAGGAGGCAACGTTTTCATTATTTTCCTTTTTTAATAATTTCCTTTAAAAAAGAGGCGTAAAGGTACGGGATTTTTCCGGAAATATCAAGTGGAATGTAGCCTGATTAATTCAAAAGCTTATTAGAACACGACTGCCTGGCCGCCTGCCTGCCAATTGCACGAAGGTAGGCAGGCGGGCAGACAGGTTTTAGTGGCTAAAAAATAGTTTTTAGACTGAGCTCAAGAGATACTTCCAAACGAAAAAAGCCCCGCTATTTTCCTGGCGGGGCTTAACCTGACGTTTATGAAAAAAGCTACCTTACAATCAGTTTGCTGATTTCATTTTTTGAATTCGTTTTGATATGAATTACATAAATCCCGGGCTGAAGCTGACTGATGTCAAGCGTTGTTCTGACAGAGCTGATCTGGTTTTCCAGAACAACGGCGCCTTTGGTGTCAGTCACACTTATACTGCCTTCGCTGAATTCATTTTCCGAAATGGTGATAACAACATAATCGTCAGCAGGATTCGGGAAAATGGTTATTCCCTCTGCGTTGATGTTGTTGATGCCGGTTAAGCTCAGGCTCAGGTTTGTAATTCCTGAAAGGCTGTTTGAATAGTAACTTCCGGTGGAATTGTCGAAAGACAGATCATACACAACATCCAAGGCAAACTCATCCCCGGTTTCGGATCTGTAAAGCCTGAAACTGATGTTTTCCCCTTCGGTAAAGCCGTCTTTTGCTGAGGTTGTGATGTCGTCGGCAAACAGGGTGATTACCTGTGTGGTGCCGGTGGACTGAATTTCCATAAATCCGCAGAGGCTGTTGTTCTGATCGAAAGCGCCAATGAAATCGCCGGGTTGCAACGGGCTGACAGCGTCTGCGTTAAACGCCACAACCTGTGAAGACGGAGTCATGATCAGTTTGCCCCATGGCGTGTTGATGCTGTTCACCTGACCCATTCCGGAACCGTGGATCCTTGCAGTGCAATCGGGGAAGGTAACGGTGAATGGGTTGATCACTTTTATTTTATACGCTTTGCCGGGTTCGAGGGTTTCGAGGGTATAAACGCCCATGGCAGGCCAGAATACCTGAACGCCGATCAAGTCCTGAATGATGACGATGTCATCGAGGTGAGCGCCAAAAAGCTCCATTGCATCAACGCTGCATTCGCTCAGAACCGGCAGGTAGTGCCATCCGGCTTC
Organism: uncultured Bacteroidota bacterium; assembly: GCA_937950125.1. Classification (GTDB taxonomy): domain Bacteria; phylum Bacteroidota; class Bacteroidia; order Bacteroidales; family 4484-276; genus CALFEP01. The sequence goes on along the minus strand of CALFEP010000032.1, from coordinate 4,928 downwards.
CAGCGAAACCTCACTGTCAGCAAAAGTTGATCCGCAGATTTCGAAATCAGTAGTTTCATTCATTTTCAGAACATACCCTGAGGTGTTGTCAAAATTTCCGATGGTGTTGATCTGTTCTTCGGGCCAATATACCGAAGTGAGGTTTCTCATGATGACGAGGTTTTCAACGACGGGCGCAAACAGGTTTTCCACTGCGGGGTCGAAAGGAGCAATGTATGATGAAATGCTGTTCCATCCGGCTGCGAAGGTATAATCCTGACAGAACATCACCTGCAGGCTTGTGAGTTTCGACAGGCCAAAGTCGGCAAAGTAGCCCTGGTTAGGCATTGAGGGGTCGTAGGTTGCTCCTGCAGGATATTCCTCATATTCGCTGCAATCCAGTATTCTCCAGTTGAATTTTTCACCGGCAGCAAAGCCGTCTTTTTCGGGTGTTGTAGGATCGTCGCCATAAGCCAGAAGTACTGCACGGCCTAACACCATCCATTTTACTGCGCCACCGCACACTTCATTATCTTGGTTATCAAGATAGAAAACCCCAATCCAGTCGCCACTGCCTAATGGTTCGCCAAATATGTTCGGGCTGGCCGACGAGGGGATATTTATGGTATGAACCAGCCCGGTTACGGTAAATTCCCACGGGCAGGTGCAGGTCATGTTGGGATCATGAACAATGGGCATTGAGAAACTGATATCGGAAACACCGGTTGTGTAAACAGCCTGAACACCGTAAGTATATCCAACTTCTGGTTTTGGCCAGTCGCCGTCGGTGTATTCATTTCCGGTTACCGGTTGGTCATTGATTTTTTGCCAGGTTGCCCAGTTGTTGATGTCAGTGTAAGGGCCACGGAAAATGTTGTATCCGTTGTTGTACCTGCCTGTTTCTGGTGCTGAGGTTACAATATCAACGGTCATCTGGAAAGTGAAGTCATATTCAGGAATTAAATCTGAAACCAAATGTGGCATTTCACCGGGATACATGATATAACCAAAATTTATTCCCGTTCCGGCAGTCCAGGCATCAGCGGCCAGGTAGTCGGTGAGTTCGGTTTGTGTTCCGTCCCAATATACCATGGTATAAAAAATTCCCCCTTCAAAAGTAATATTTGGGACATCCACGTTCACCCAACCATTATGCACTGTTTCAAATGGCTGGCTGGAATAGAGGATAGCACCGTTGGCATCAACGATATCCAGTCTTACTGTTCCCGAAGTTTCGCCATATTGTTTCCAGTACATCGAAACCTGTGTAATGGTTCCCGGTTCCATTTCAAATACATTGCCTAACCACACCTCTTCACCTATTTCGGCAGTATAACCATTGTTGATCACATAGTTGTAGGTAAGAAGGTCTGCAACACCATCCAGTGGAGAGTTCCAGGTTACCTTTACCTGACCCGGATTGATTTGTTCAGCTTGTGTGTAGAACGGTATCAGCATGGCTTCATTCAGCGTGATTGTTCCCAGATCCAGGTCTGTTTGATTCACCTCAACTTCAGATGAATAGGTTTCATATCCTTCTGTTGCAATGGTAAGCATATAAGTTTTATCACCAAATACAGATGGAAGTGTAAATGTGCCGTCAGCGCCAACTACAGCGCTGTAATTTTCATAACCGGTTAAAGTAACCTGCGCACCTTCGAGGTAGTGCATCGGATCGTCGTTGCCAACTACGGTTGCCGTGACATTCACCATGGGCAGTAAGGCCATGGTAAAATGAAGTGTATTGGCTTCACCAGAATACAAAATGATGTTCTGAGGATTATCGTAGTATCCGTATTTTGAAGCCTGAACCACCGTTTCCCAGGCTAACAGGTTATTCAAATGATAAGAACCATTGGCAAGCGAAAGGGTTGAGTTATCGAAACCAATCACCTCAACCAGAGCGCCTTCGACGGGTGCCTGAGCTTCATCGCGCACAAAGCCATTCAATGGCACTGTACCTACATCAGCAATATAAAAAGTAGTATTTGGCATGAATGCGACAAAATATGGTTCCCAACTTTCCAGGTTTTCCGGATCAATAGGAACATCCCATGAAGTGCTGTAACCCGCTGTGTTATCAATGTCAGGACCGGTATTTGTACCTAACCAGTTTACACCGGAATACCAGTTATTGTCCATAGGTTTGTAAAACAACACACAAAGATTGCCACCCTGATAATCATAGGGGGCGGTAAATGGAATATACAATTGCTGATTAAGACCCATTGGTAAATCAATTTGGGTTTCGGCAACTTTGGTTAATGTACTGCCATTGATAAATCCTCCGCTAAGTGTGGTTTCATCAGTTTCACCTACATAAATCACTATCGGAACATCTAGGGTGGGTGCAGTATTGTAGTTATTAAACTGATACGCCATACCGGTAATGTAACCTGTAACATCTCTGGGATTAACAATATCGGATGAATAAATCACTTCACTCACTGTATGTGGTTGTCCCAACATGCTTGGAATTTCCCACGATTCGTCGGCGCCTTCGCCAATCTGAACGATAGTGGTACCATTCACCTGCACATATACCGGCCTTACAATCGATGCATTGTTTTCAGGTTTTTGATCTCCGGCAAGTTCAACTACTGCATAAACTTCGGCAGGACCAATTTTGTCGAAAGTAACGCTTAAGGTGTGAACTTTTTCCTGCAGCGACATACAGGCAATCCCAGGTACTGATGCCATTTCAACATCACCTTCGTCGGTTACCTGCATTATTTTTACCGTATAATCACCGGCTTCCATAGCATTGTGGCCATTATTTTTAACAGTAACCTCATAGTTTACCGGCTCGTTTTTCGAAGGAGTTGGATTTGGATTGAATTCAACCATTTTCATGTCATAATCGAAATAGAAAAATTCGATACCAATGCCAATCACATTGTCGATGCCGATTTGCGAACCCCACGACCACACCACATCGCCGACATTAACGAAACCAAGATAACTGGTTCCGGCAGCTGCCGACACATCCACCAGTTTTTGAGTGAACTGTGGAGAAAATCCCAGGTCAATATATTCAAGCAATTGCCATTCACCACCTGTTGCGCTTTTCCATACAACCTTTAAATTCCCGGGCCACCACAACGAAGTGTTGGCATAAAATGTCAGGATATCGCCTTCATGAATTTCAAGCAACGGGGTTATAAGGGTGTCTTCCATAAATGTTTCAACATAGGAGGTAGCTCCTGAACCCTGATACGACCATTGGTCTCCTGACCATGAAGGTCCCGGGGTCCAGTCTTCAGGTGGGAAATATCCGTCATCGAACATTTCGATAAACCAGCCATTCTGGTAAACAAAAGTTTCAACAGTTTTGTAATTGTCATCACCTTCACCTGAATCTTCGGGGACAGCGGCCTTTAACACCTTTTCGCCGGGAGTTGTAAACTGGTAAACATAGTTTACGATTGTGCTTTCGGTTGGATTGACCGTGCCTGTATTAACTATTCCAACAGGAATTTCATCAACATAAAAAGTAACATCTTTATCCTGGGCAACAGCGCCAATATTGCGCACTGTAGCAGTAAACTGGATGTCGCGGTCGGTGAAAACCAGGGTTGGATCGATGATAAATTCAGTAACTGCAAAATCATCATCTGCCTGTTCGTAGCACGAAATCAGCGCAGTCCATCCGTTGGCAATATCCCACGAAGGGCATAAATACCTTACTGTGATTGCACCTGTTGGGCCAAGTGCCTTGATTATCTCTGGTTTAAGCCCGTAATCTCTCCAGTCGTTCTGGGTCCATTCGCCAATCAATGGTGAATTTACATCTGGACCATCGAAAATCCGGAAAGGTTTAACTCCATTTGTAGTATGCGAAATGCTCCATTCTCCGAAGAATTCGAGTTTGATTTTTTTGCCGGCTTCACCGGGATAAAAAGTAATCACCCCGTTGTCGCCGCCGTTAATGGTTCCGTTAACACCTCCCATATCGGTAAATGTGCCCGAACAGGTGGTAACTTCGATGGTGTCGTTGTTTATCATCGGATAAATGATGCCATAATTCACCACTTCCACAGATGTAGCGTCGTTGGCAGGTTGCTCATCGCCTGTAAGCATGGTTTTGGCCTGAATTGTATAAAATCCGGTTTGTGACAAATCGGCGGTTGTGGTAAAAGAAAACGAGGCCGATTCTTCAGCCGCAAGTTCAATTGACCCTACATTTTCGATAATCCAATCACCGTCATTTACCTGGTAAGCCACATTAAATGCTGAAAGGGTGTTGGTTCCCTGGTTTTTAATGGTGATGGTAACCGTTTCAGAAGTTGTCAGGTTCCCTGACGCAGGACTTGTGATGGCAAGTGTTGCCATATCATTTTCGTATGATTCGCCATAAAGCGCAAACCGGTTGTCGTTGGCATAACCAAAAGGTGTTACGGTGGTGCTTGGTACCCAGGTGGTGTAACCTCCCGGGTATCCGCCGCCCGGATTGCGCCAATGCCAGGGTTCCCAGTTGGTGTTGGTTTTGTCCTGCCATCCCCATTGTCCGACCTTGTCGTAACTGTCGTGTACGCGGAAACTGATCCAGTAATGCCCAGCAGTAAGAACCAGCGGCGCAGGGAATGAATAGTTGTAGTAACTTTCGTGCTCATCACCTGTAAACCATTCTTCTTTGTAAAAAGTAGTTTGTTCCAAATAAAAATCGATGGGATTGTCAGCCGGTTGCCCGTTGTTATCCTCATACAGGAAAATATCGATTTTGTCAGGATCACCCGGGCTGTCGGGCCACCAGGTTCCCCATACCCCAAAAGAACCAACCGTCCAGGTTTCGCCCTCGGGCACAACAAAATCGTCGGCACATTCGCTGGTAAAACCGGCGTTTGCTGCATCAGTAAAATACTGAGATACAATGTAGCCACCATATTCTTCATCTGACGACTGGTCGTAGATAATATCCCCGAACCGCGTGTTGAGCGTGTGATGGCTGG
>CALFEP010000031.1 GCA_937950125.1 uncultured Bacteroidota bacterium | reverse complement strand
TGTGCCTGCCTGGTGGCCTGCCTACCAGAGGTACGAAGGCAGGCAGACAGGTTTTAGTGCCTGCCTGTAGCAGAAAGGTTTTGGTGGCAAAAAAGTAGTTTTTAGACTGGACTCTTCAATTTAAATCAATGAGTCCAGTGTTAAAAAGTTCAGGTAAAGGGTATTGCCAAAAAATCTTTACAAAGCTCAATGATGGAAAAGAAAAATTACAGCCTGATTCAGGAAAATTTTTGCTTTGCGCAATGGCAGGTAAAGTTTTGGGTTTCACGAAAAACCCGTGTAACGCAACCTTTGCGCAGGCTTATCCATCTAAAAGGAGTTATTTGACAACGTTTTTGAGTGAATGAGTGAACGATGAGAAAAAAGTTTCTGACCAACTTAATGCTACTGCTTTTTCTTAACCTGTTGGTGAAGCCATTCTGGATTCTTGGCATCGACCGTACAGTGCAGAACGTAGTTGGAGCAGCCGATTATGGTTTTTATTTTGTCGTTTTCAATTTTTCCTTCCTTTTTAACATCCTCCTCGACTTTGGAATTACTAATTTCAACAACCGGAACATTGCTCAGCACAACCAATTGCTTAACAAACATTTTTCGAGCATAGTCATCCTGAAATTATTAATGGCAGCACTGTACACTGTGGTGACATTTTCGGCCGGGCTGATTATCGGTTTCAATGGTCAGCAGCTACAATTGCTGGCTGTGTTATGTTTCAACCAGTTTTTGCTTTCATTCATTCTTTATCTTCGCTCGAACATTTCGGGATTGTTGCTTTTTAAAACCGATAGTTTTCTATCAGTCCTCGACCGAGTTCTTATGATATTAATTTGCAGTGTGTTGTTGTGGGGACATTTATCAAGCACTCCTTTTCGGATCGAATGGTTTGTTTACGCACAAACCGCTGCTTACTTGTTAACTGCTTTAACTGCACTCCTTATTGTCATAAAAAAAGCATCGTTCCGGCGCCTCAACTGGAATTTTCCTTTTTTTGTGATGATCATCAAGCAAAGTTTCCCGTTTGCAATACTGGTTTTGCTGATGACCTTTTACAACCGACTTGACCCGGTAATGATCGAAAGGCTTTTGCCCAAAAATTTGGGAGAACAGCAGGCTGGGATTTATGCTTCAGCGTTCAGGCTTCTCGATGCGGCCAACATGATAGCATACCTTTTTTCTGTGCTTCTTTTGCCTATTTTTTCGAGGTTGCTCAAACAGAAAGAAACGGTTGTACATATTGTGAGGCTATCGTTTACTTTACTGATAATCATTTCGGTAATAGTGTCTTTTGGTTCTAGTTTTTACAGCCGCGAACTGATGGGGCTGCTCTATCGCGATCATGTTGAGGAATCAGCATCGGTTTTTAGTCTGCTGATGTTGGGTTACATTGCCATTTCAACAACTTATGTTTTCGGCACCCTGCTCACTGCCAACGGAAGTTTAACCATGTTGAATGTCGTGGCTGGTGGTGGAATGCTCTTGAACTTTGTGCTGAATCTGGTACTTGTCCCAAAACTTCTTGCAGTTGGATCAGCGTGGGCAAGTGTTATGACGCAGTTTGCCACAGCCTTGGTTCAGGTTCTGCTTGCGCAGCACATTTTCAGGTTTAAACCTGATTACAAATACCTGGTCAACTTATCGGTTTTTGTTGCTGGTGTATTTGTTCTCAATTGGTTATCGAAAAGTATGACCGAACAGTGGATGATCAACTTTGTGATCATGTGCGCTGGATCTCTGGCACTTGCAGCCCTGTTAAAATTGCTCAACATCAAAGCTTTTGTTCAGATTTTGATGAACAGGGAAAAACAGCAGACAGAATAAAGAAAAAGGCCCAGGCCTATTCAAAAGCTGTGTTTTGCCGTTCATCTGCTTCTGTGGTTACAGGGAATCGAGGTTTTGTTAAGCCAAGGAAGAAAAGCACTTAAGATGGATTAACAGATGATTAGTGAAGGGTGAAAGTCCCTGATATTATTAAAAGTATATTTTTGCACCTTTATTTGACACGAAAAAGTATGGTATTCAGAAAATCGTCGGATAGCGAGAATTTTGATTCAACAAACATTTTGTTGTTTTTACATACCTGGCGCAAACCGTTGGTAACAGTTACAGTTATTGCGGTTTTGGCCTCAGTAATTTTTTCTTCTCCCTGGTTTATCACACCAAAATACAGGTCAACTGTGGTGCTTTACCCTGCTGCTACCAGTGCAATTTCGAAGGCCTTATTAACTGAGAATCCAGGAAGTCAGAAGGACATCCTTGAATTTGGCGAAGATGAAGAAACGGAACAAATGCTTCAGATTCTTCATTCGAACCGGATCAGGGACAGAATTATTCAAAAGTACAACCTTACGGAGCATTACAGGATTAAGCCCGACTCGCCGTACAAAAACACACGACTTTACGACGAATACGACAATAATATTTCATTCAGGCGAACCGAATTTATGGCAGTAAAAATCAGTGTTCTTGACACTGATCCACAAATGGCCGCAGATATTGCCAACAACATTGCCGATTTGTTAGACTCCACGCGCAACGAAATGCAGAAAAAACGTGCCCTTCGTGCTTACGAAATCGTCAAAGGGCAGTATTTCAAACTGCGCGACACCATCCAAATGATGGAAGATTCGCTTACAAAACTGCGCGAACTGGGCGTGCACGACTACGAGACCCAATCGGAGATGATGAACCAACAATTAGCCATTGAACTGGCAAAAAACAATACCGAAGGCATCAAACGGATTGAGAAAAAGCTCGAAACATTAGCCAGATATGGGGGGCCTTATGTGTCGATACGCGATGCCCTCGAATATGAGAAGAAACAACTTAGCATGCTCAGGGCAAAATACGAGGAAGCTAAAACTGATGCCGAGGAAGTACTGCCCACAAAATTTGTGGTCAACGAAGCCTACAAAGCCGAGAAAAAATCATACCCAATACGCTGGCTGATAGTTCTGGTTGTTTCGGTGTCGTCGTTTCTGCTCACTTTAATGATAATTCTGGTATTTGAAAACATCAATAAATATTTTCCCTGGGCACTTAACTTTAGCTTTATCGGAAAACAATCTGATATTGAAAACAATACCTCCAATAATAATTTTCAAACAAGACCTCCTCCCAAACCAAAACCCAAAGAGGAGTTTCATCAAGATACCCATGAAAAAACAATTCTGAAAATTCCGGAACAAAACACTGATAGCGTGCCTAACCCAGTTGATGAACCTAAAAATCAGACTGAAGAAATAAAAGCAGAAGATCGGAAAAAATCAGAAAACACAGAAAACACACTAAATCAAATGGCGAGATATTTCACAAACACGGACATCCTAAAATTACTATTCAAATGGAAGATTCATTTAGCAGTGGTGGTACTTTTAAGCGTCATCCTTGCTGCAATATTTTCCTCCTCTACATTCATTACCCCGAAATTTAAATCGTACGCGCTTATTTACCCTTCCAACATCGAACCTTACTCCGAAGAAAGTGAATCGGAACAAATGTTGCAATTCTTGCAATCAAAGGATATTAGGGATAAGATAATCAGGAAATACAATCTTGCGAAAAGATACAAGATCGATTCGACCTACAAATATTTCCAATCGGTGTTGCTTTATGAATATAGCCAAAATGTAATCATATCAAAAACGCCTTTTGAATCGGTAAAAATTGAGGTTTTCGATACCGATCCACAGGTTGCATGTGATATGGTTTTGGACATTGTTAAGTTTTATGATGAAAAAATGCTTGAAACACACCGCGAAAAGTACGGTGAAGTAGCTTTTTTCATCGAAAAAAGGCTGAATGAAAAGAAGGTCGAAATTGACTCTATCGAAAAGAAACTTCTCAACTTAAGAACGGTTTATGGCATATTCGATTACCCCAACCAGTCGCGTGAAGTTGCCCGGGGTTACCTGCGTACGGTTGACGGATCGAATGCTGCAAACAATATCAACTCGAAGGGCGTTAACGAATTGAAGAAAAATATTGAAGAAAAAGGCGGTGAATTTACCTTTTACAACGACCGGTATTTTGATTTAATTGACGAATACGGCAAAATCAAAATGGATTATGATGAGGCTTTAATGAACCGTGACAAAAGCATTACCTATTCCAATTATGTAACCAAGCCATTCCCATCTGATAAAAAAGCATATCCGGTTCGCTGGATCATTGTTTTGGTAACTGCTATAGCAACGCTTTTTGCTTCGTTTGTTGTGGTGTTGATTATTGAAAACTATCATTCAATCAAAAGGAATTTTTAAACAGGCACCAGGTGACTGAAAAAATTAAACTATATTGGGTTTATGGCATCAGTATTTTGTTCATTGTTCTGAACATAGCACTGGTAATAAAGGAATTTTACTGGGCGTTGCTTTTCCCCCTGGTTATTGTGATCCTGCTGCTTTACATTTTTGCCCTCGATAAAATTTTGTTGCTCATTGCTTTCCTCACCCCGTTGGCAATAAATGTTCAAAATTTTGATGCTGGATTAGGTATTTCATTACCTACCGAACCACTCATGTTTGGCGTATTGATTATCTTTTTTTTAAAAGTGTTGTCAGGATTTCCATACGACCGAAACATCATACGACATCCATTGACCATTGCTGTATTGCTAAACCTCGGCTGGATTCTTGTTACCACCATTTCCAGTGAAATTCCACTGGTTTCTCTCAAGTTTTTTATTGCCAGGTTATGGTTTGTGATACCTTTCTTTTTTGCCGGTGTTGTTTTATTCCGAAAATTTAACAACATCAAACTGTTTTCGTGGCTCTACATCATCTCACTTAGCATTGTTTGTGTTTATACCATCATCAACCATTCACAATATGGGTTTGATGAGGAAACAGGACATTGGGTAATGACGCCTTTTTACAACGATCATACCGCCTACGGATCAGCCCTGGCTATGTTTATTCCCATTATCATCGGATTTGCTTTCAATGCCGCCTCCAGTCGCCGTACCAGAATATTTTCGGTATTTGTTTTTGCATTTTTTATTCTTGCTATCATTCTCTCCTACAGCCGTGCAGCCTGGTTAAGCCTTGCAGCTGCTCTTCTTGTATATTTTGTGATATTGCTTAAAATAAAATTCAAATGGATTTTTGGAGTGATGGTAGTTATTATCATTTCGTTTTACAGTTTTCAGCACCAGATTCTCGAAGTTCTGGAACGAAATGAGCAGGATTCATCAACTGACTTTGTTGAACACGTTCAATCCATTTATAACATCTCATCAGACGCTTCCAATCTCGAAAGGATCAACCGCTGGCAGGCAAGTATCAGGATGTTTCTTGAAAGGCCCGTTGTTGGATGGGGACCAGGAACTTATCAATTTTTATATGCTCCTTTTCAAAGGAGTAAGGAAAAAACCATTATCAGCACCAATGCTGGTGATTTGGGTAATGCACACAGCGAATATTTAGGCCCGATGGCCGAACAGGGACTTCCAGGTTTGATCACCATTTTACTGTTGATCATCATCAGCGTTTATACCGGAATTAAAGTTTATCAGAAATCTGAAGATAAAGAGGTTAAATTAATGAGCCTGGTCACGATCCTATCCATCATCACCTATTTTGTGCATGGTTTTTTAAATAATTTTCTTGATACCGATAAAGCATCAGTACCCGTATGGGGGTTTCTGGCCATGATTGTTGCCCTTGATCTTTATCATAAAAATCAGAAACAAAATGCGTTTTAGCCAGTGGTGATTTGATTTATAAAACAGATAACACGCTGATTGTAAAAACATCAGCGTTTTTTTTCTGGTGTTTTTAGAAACGATTCTGATAAAAACGAATGATTTCCGGCAGCTTCTGTCTGGCGTAAATCTCTGGTTCAGGCAGACAAGATTTTGAAATCAAACCAAATGTTTCAACCCAAGATTTATACTACCTGTCAAATAGAAGATTTATCCTTTTCCGGAACAGCAAATTCGAGACTTCAACC
>CALFEP010000030.1 GCA_937950125.1 uncultured Bacteroidota bacterium | reverse complement strand
ATGGTGAGGGCGTTGCTCCTTGAAGAAATTGACGTTCCATTACCCATTACGAATAAGCGGTCGGTTGCTACAAGATTATCCGGATCACCCGAGCCCTCAGTCGCAAATATTCCAAGCACGGTTTCTCCATAAGACTGGGCAGTATTCGAATATCCTCCCACCAACGAATACCTTCCGGATGCGGTGTTGTTTCCACCACCAGCCACCGCCGAATACCAGTTGGAAGCAGTATTCAAATATCCTCCTCCTACCATAGAATAGATGCCCGATGCCAAATTAAAGTAACCACCCGTGATGACTGCACTTTGAGAACTTGCTGTGTTGGAGTAGCCACTGCCTACGAAAGACAGTGCTCCGCTTCCGGTATTGGAATACCCACTGGCAACGACCGAGCCAATACCACTTGCCACATTGCTATTGCCTCCTGCAACTACAGAATACGGACCACTTGCCGTGTTGAAAGCGCCACCTCCAACAGTTGACCATTGATTGGTTGAATGATTGGCATCGCCACCGGCTACTACCGAATAGAGATTTGACGCAGTATTCAGATATCCCCCGCCGATAAACGAGCGTTTACCGGATGCCTTATTGCTGTATCCTCCCGTGATGACTGCCTGCTCGCCGCTTGCTACCTGAGTGCTGTCGCCCCTGATCGTTTGCAGATCCACGGCATTTATTCCTCTGTTTATGCCACCGGCTGCCGTACCGTCGGGTTGTTGGGCTATTATGGCCCCGTTGCCTTTTGGGAAGATTACAAAATCCACATTAGTAGCAGCATTAACCGGGGTGAATTTCACTCCGGTTTTTGTATCGTAGGTGTAGTTGGATTCGGTGAAGTTGGTTAGTCCGGTGTAAGGAGTTGTCCAGCTTGCATTTCCTGAGGCATCCGAGGTAAGCACTTTACCATCGGAAGCCCCATCCGTAACTTTTAAATTCCCGGTTTCCAGCGAAGTAAACTTCCCTGTATTCGGTGTGGTTTTCCCGATTTCGCCGGGGTTTTCCCAGCCCGAAGCGCTCAAATCGTTGCTGATCAGGGCAAAGGGAACGTTGGTGATTTCCGTCCGGGGAAGGGTTTCGGTTCCTACTTTTACTTCCAGCCAGGGCGTTTTGCTGTCGAACATGGCGGCGGTGAAGGCAATATCATCGCCGATGCCCGTGCCAAGCTGCACGGAATACAGCCCCTGCACCACATCTACGGTTTTGGTTACTACGCCGGAGGCCGGCCAAAGCTGGTTTCCGTCCGTTTCTGCATCGAACATGGCAAAGGTCATGGCGACGTTGTTTTGGGTGATGGCGTTGCCGCTGGCATCAAGCAGTTTGCCCTGCCAGCTGATGGTGGTGGGCTGAGCTAACAAACTGAAGCTCAAAACCAGGAAAATTAGAATTGGTGTGATTTGTTTCATTTTTTTTTAATTTTCAATTATTGTCTTTTAAACATCTTACTGAATAACCCGTAGTTTTATGATCATAATTCTTATATACTTGTGCACTGTTGTAACTAAGGTAATGATAATAACCATAACTGCCAATCGTTGAGGCGGTCCAGAATATAGCTCTGGAATAAAGATAAACATAACCATTGCGGTAATAACCTGCCGGTAAAGCGGTAAATCCACTTACATTGGTGGCGCCGCCATTCGGGGAAATCCAATGAACCGTGCCTGCCTCCTTGAGTTGTCCACCCGCATTGGTTCCGTTCCAGGCCTGACTGGTGCAATTAGATGTTTCATCCAGATAGCTTTCAAGCTGGCACCACTCATTGTCACTGGGGATGTGCCAGCCGGTTGGACAGATTCCCTGCCGGTTGCTTGGGTTACTGCTTGATTGGGATGCGTAGTTCATCATTTCATCCCATTGGTACAACCCGCCATAAATATCACAAAGAGAATCCTTATCCCGGTAGCAATACTTTTCGATGATGCTGTTGTTGGTTTGTGAAACAGCGCTGTCGATGCGTGTGCCAATGTCCATGTTTTCCTTCATCCAGCATTGAGAACCAATTTTGACCGTGTTATACACTTTTTGGTCGCGTGGATCGACGAAGGGTTGTCCGCAAACCAATGGGTTTAAATTTCCCCAGTTTGTTCCCGTAAAAATGTTAAGGGTTTTTTCATCGGTATTATAAATGACCAGTCCTTCTGCCGGTAACGTTATTGCATCCCGTTGAGCTCTGTTCATGCGGGGAGGAAGAAATCCTCCGGATGTCGATGAGATTTCCATTTTTGCTGAGGCTGTGGGTTCTGACGTTCCTATGCCGACCCTGGCGCCATTGAAATAGATGGATGTCCCACCGCTTGTAGTCCACTGGCTGCTTACAACTCCATCCAGTTTGACTTTGTCAGCAGCGCTCATGCTGCCGGCCGAGGAGGTAGTAGCTGCTGATATGGAAATGGCTGGTGTTGAGCCTCCTGAAGATACTATGGGGGCAGTTCCTGTAACGTCTGTAACGACAGTTCCCCATTCAGGTGCGGTGGCTCCTGAATTCATTTTCAGCACCTGCCCGGCGGCGCCTTTTGCCAGAAATGTGCTTGCACCGGAAGCAGTCTGATAAGGTAGGGAACCCTGGGCGCCTCCGGCGATATGTGTGGCCGTGGTGGCTGTGGTGGCGTTTCCCGAAAGGGAGGCAGTGATGGTTCCGGCTGAAAAATTTCCGGATGCATCACGCAAAACAATTGTACTGGCTGTATTGGAAGATGAGGCTGTGGTGGCTGAATTGGAAATCTTGCCACTTGTGCTGATTGTAGCAAGTTTAGAATCGGCAATGGCTGCAGAGGCCGAAATATCGCTGTTCACAATGAGGGAACTGCTTAAAATTCCCGAAGCGTTATTGTGGAGAATCCCGCTGGTAGTCATGGCCGGAATGGCAATCGTACCGCTATTGCTGATGGTTATTCTGGTTACGCTGTTTGTGATGAAATTCAATCCTTTATCATCGGTCGTACCCACGTTGATGGGTATTCCAAGGCTGTTGCCCGATGAAAACAGGTACCCATTATTCGACAGAGTGGTCCATTCTGCATGACCATCTCCGTCAGTGGTCATCACCTGGCCGGGGAAACCCCTGGTTTCGGGGAAAGTGTACCAGGCCATCGAAATGTTCTGGTTAACTTTTAGCGTTCCGCCGATGGTTGTGTTGCCGTTTTTTAAAACAGTGAGTGCATTGCGCCGTTCACCGGCTGATGTGCCATTGCCAAGGGTAAACAACCTGTCGGTTGCAATCCAGTCGGAGGTGGAGCCATACCCCAATGAAGCATATCTTCCAAAAATTGTTTCAAGGTAGTCGTTGGCAATGTTGTGGTACCCGGTTACAAAGGTATAATCACCGTCAGCTGAATTGAAATACCCTGAAGCTGTGGAATTCATACCTCTGGCTTCATTGTTTACGCCAAAGGCAGTTGAGCCAAGCCCTTCGGCGGTGTTTGATTTTCCACCAGGAACAAAGGAATAAGAACCTGAAGCAATATTCCCGCTTCCGCCACCGACTGCTGCATGATTACTGCCTGCTTCATTCCAGTATCCGCCGGCAATCACAGAGAAATTTCCACTGGCCACCTGTGATGATGCTCCTCTCGACAACTGCCAATCCACCGCATTCGTTCCCCGGTTGTCTCCACCTGTGGCAGTTCCATCCGGTTTGTGTGTGAAAATTCCTCCGGCGCCTTTCGGCGAAAGAATAAGATCAACATTATCATCGGGATGTTTTACAGCCAGTTTGACGCCGGTTTTCGAATCATAGGTAAAGCTGCTGTCTGCTACATTTGCAAGTGTTGTGGTTTGCCATGAGGCATTTCCCCCGGCATCCGAAGTAAGGACTTTGCCTTCGGATGCGCCGTTAGTAATTTTCACATCTGCGGTTTCCAGCGAAGTAAACTTCCCTGTATTCGGTGTGGTTTTCCCTATTTCACCCGGGTTTTCCCAACCCGCAGCGCTTAAATCATGGCTGATCAAAGCAAAAGGAACGTTAGTTACTTCTGTACGGGGAAGGGTTTCTGTTCCAACCTTCACTTCCAGCCAGGGCGTTTTGCCGTTGAACATGGTGGCGGTGAAGGCGATGTCGTCGCCATTACCCGTGCCTAATGGCACGGAGTAAAGTCCCTGAATTACGTCAACCGTTTTGGTTACGACCCCGGAGGCCGGCCAAAGCTGGTTTCCGGCCGTTTCTGCATCAAACATGGCAAAGGTCATGGCCACGCTGTTTTGGGTGATGGCGTTGCCGCTGGCATCCAAAAGTTTGCCCTGCCAGGTGATGGAAGTGGGCTGCGCAAATGCATTTATACTTATTGCCAAAAAAGCAATTATTAAGGTTTTGTACTTCACATTTTTATTCATTTTTGTAGTTATTCGTCTGAAATTCATTGTCTTTCGTGCCAATTGGGCACTTGCTCAGGATTGGTTGTTGCTTAAAGTTTCAAATTTTGCCAATGCAACTTTTTCGTTTGTGCGAAAAGCAGATAAAAAGGATTTGTAAGAATTAAACCCGGATAACATGCCAATGGCTTCAATGCTCATTTCGCTGGATTTTCCCTGTACCATAAGATCCTTTGCATGTTTAATCCGCCATTTGTCCCGGTACTCACTGAAATCATATTCTTCATTTTTATCAAAAAACAACACAAGATGATGTGCAGGAATATTCATTAGTACCGAAAGTTCGGCCAGGTTGAACCGGGTCTGAAGAAAGGGTTTCAATTGTACCATGCACGCATCGAGATTCTGCCCGATAGCAGCAAAATAATCCTCCTCAGAATCATAACTGTACTTGTATTTCCCGCAAAGGGCAGGTTGAACGGCCTGATTTTCAGTAAAGAATTGTGGTTTTACATCCGGCAAACGGGGCATTCCTAACAAAACCCGTGGATAAGCAATCATCGAAACCAACATCATCAAAGTGCCCCCGGTTGCCATTATCTGGAAATAATCATCACTAAAAATGACAGGTAAATCAATCATTTGAAATGCGTTATTCATCTTTAACAGGTAAACCGGAAATCCTGTCAGAAGAAACAGAAACAGTACGGTAAGCCAATAAACCATAAACTTCTGTCCCGATAATATTTTTTGATAGCATTTTCGCTTCAGAAAGCGGATGAATTTGAATGATGCAAAGGATAAATAACCAAAAAACATGAGGTAACAACCAGGAATAAACCAGGCAAGAAGGCACTGTAACAGCCATTGCCCAGCAAAAGTGTGCTGATGGGCGACTTCACGATGCATGAGTTGCCCCTGATTATCAACACCCAACAGCGTGAATAGAAAAAAGCCTGCTAAAAAGACCAGAAGAAAAATGAGTGACGGGTAAAAAAACCGGATTTCACTTTTCGTAAAACGGTAATTATCGGTTAGCACTGCTCTGATGTACAGAAAAAGAACCGCGCCTGCGGTGCAAACCAGGCTACCATAAACAACACCAGAAATCAGCAATGAAATTTCATCGGATTGGCCTGCGGCAACCACACCAATCAGGCCCAAAAAATGAATCAGGAAAAACAACACAACCAGATACCTGGCCGATGTGAGTTGTTTTGCTTTAAACAACCACAACCACAACGAGAGCAGGATGCCCGTCGCTGAAATTAGTAAAATTGCTTTCAAAATTCTTTTCTCCTTATGCTTGAGGTTCTGCTGTCAGTGCAGGTACACATGACAGCTCTTTCCTTGTTAGTCTTTTTTTTGAGTCATCAAAGGTTGAAAAAGAATAATGGGTGTGCGTGGTAAAGGTCAAAAACCTTGCACTGATATTTGAAAATTGATGCAAGTTTCGGGATTTGGCAATGTGAATTGGTTAAATTGAGGGACAAGATAAAAGCGCCTGTGAAAAAGCAATGCCCTGCGTTGAACTGAGTTTAACGAAGTGAGCCTGCTGAAGGGGAAAAAGTACCAGAAACTACATCGAGCGGATTGGCTGTAGTTGAAGCACTTGAAAAATGGCAAACCGAAAGGGATTCCTCAGAGGTTCCTCTCCCACTTAAAGCCTCTGCATCCCCACGTTTAGCCGAGGATTTAACTACAAGATTTTGAAAAATCAACCTGCTATTTTTACATTAGTTTTTCATTCGTCAAACGTGTGTGGAATTTGATTTAGAAATTTTTCAGTTCAAAACCAGGGTGTTGACATCAGGTTTTTACCTTATTCACATATTCGCTGGGTGTGATGCCTTCCACTTTTTTAAATGCCGTCAAAAAAGCATTACGTGACAAAAATCCGGAAAGCATTCCGATGGCTTCAAGGGTCATACCGGCGGTTTTGCCATCTTCAATCAACATTTTCGAATGACGGATACGCCATTCATTGCGATAATCGGTAAAGGAACACTGTTTCACCTCCCTGAAGAAAGAGGCGAGATGATGTATGGGGATATTAAGCAGCACCGAAAGTTGTGTAAGGTTGAAATCCTGCTGAAGGTAAGGTTGGTATTCAGCCATACACTTTTCGGTCTTCTGTCCGATCTGTTCAAGGTATTCGGTTTCAAATCTTGAAACGGATGCTTTTTGCTTTATGGGTTCGTGTTCCAAAACCACATGGATGCTTTCAACCTCGACGGGTACCTTTGGCAGCCTCGGCAAGCCGTAAAGGATTTCAGGGAAAAAAAACGGGGAAATCAGCAATCCGGCAAGCCCAACAGCAGAAAATGCCTGCAGAAGATTCAAGGTTTTAAATATGGCCGTGTTTCTTTCCTCAAAAGTTACTACTACCTGCAGCGAATGGCTTAATACCAAAATGAACAAAAAGCCAAATAATACATAAAGCCATTTAATCATAAATTGCTGTTTATGAAACACATCCGATTCTTTGCCATAACGTCTGAAATGGATAAGCAATGCGACCGACCACAACAAATATCCCATTACCAGCAATGGCCGACTTAGGTAAATGGCCAAAAGTGGTAATTTCTGATACAAGAAACCCAGCTCTGTTACAAAAGGAACCTGCTTTATCCCATCATGAATCACAATCCTGGCGACATCCATTTTTACTTGCCATGCAGTAAAAAGATATTCAGCATTTCCTGCCAGGTAAACCACCATTGGCAACAAATGCCACAAATCCTTCATGCTGAGCCTGGCTGAATCATCGAGCACACTGCGCAAATACAGGTAAAGAAAAGGGCCAATCAAATACGTGGGCGCCCCAACATTTACAAAAACCACGGCTACGAGTGTAACCGACTTTGAAAACAATATAACATACTGAATCAAACCATAATAACTGATTACAAAGAAAAATCCCGCCAGGTAAATGGACGAGGTGTACTTCCGTGCGTTGAATACCAACAGAACTACCGATAATACAATGCCTATTATGGATAATGATAAAAGCAATCCAAAGTCAATTTGTTACAAAATTACATTTTTCAAAGTAAGTTGAATGTTTAGCACAGATTTCAGTCTTTGGTATTTACTGATCATATCAAATCCAAAGAATTAAAAGATGTCCCTATCTTTTTAAAAAACATCAGATTATGGATTCGATGGATTTAGACATAAACAAACGTTACACCTACGCCGACTACCTTACCTGGATGGATGATGTGTGCAGGGAGTTGTACGACGGATTTATCAAACTGATGACTCCGGCTCCATCGTCAAGACACCGGGAAATTTCATTCAATCTTTCAGGGATTTTCAGAAATTAAATTGTAAAGAATAATTGTAAGGGATTTGCTGCAATATGGGTAAAAAAAACGGTGATTTTTTTTTACAAAATCAAAATAAAACTATTTTTGCACCTCCAAAACCGGAAGGTAATGCCCGATGGTGTAAAGGCAGCACAAGAGATTTTGGTTCTCTTGGTCTAGGTTCGAATCCTGGTCGGGCAACCTGAAAATAAGCCACTTACGTGTTTGTAGGTGGCTTTTTTGTTTTCAAAGAATATTCAACCTGAAGTTAACTACAAACTTTATCTTTGCAGGCTAATTTTGAAACACTTGAAACAACCAATGAACAAAATTTTAACTTTGATGACACTGCTGGTGTTACCCGTAGCGGCTTTTTGCTGGGGCTACCAGGGTCACTACAAGATTAGCTATTCTGCTTCTTTATCATTTACCGGCGAAATGATTCCCTTTAATGCCTGGACTGCGACGCTGGCTGAGTTTGCCTCGTATGCCGATGAACGCAAGGAATGGGACCCTGCTGAATCAGCACGTCACTACATCGACATCGATAATTACCAGGTTTTTGTCAACACCGGCCGGATTCCCCAAACCATCGATTCGGTGATTGATATTTATGGTTGGACGTTCGTCCACAGCCAGGGAATATTACCCTGGGCCACCCTCACAACCTACGATTCGCTGGTGAGTTGCTTTGAAAGAAATGACATGGCTAAAGCCGTTCTTTTTGCCGCCGACCTGGGCCATTATGTTGGCGACGGCCACATGCCGCTGCACATAACACGCAACTACAACGGTCAGTACACCGGCAATTCGGGCATCCATTCCCGTTACGAATCCACCATGATCAACAATTACATCAGCCAGATCGTTTACGAAGGAGAACCTGTTGAAGTGATTGATGATGTAAACCAGTACGTTTTCGGTTACCTTTACCAAAACTACACCTACGTTGATTCGGTAATAGCTGCTGACGATTATGCCCAAAGCATATCCGGAAATTACAATTCGTCGGCCTACAAACAAGCCTTGTGGCAAAAAAGCAAATCCTTTACCACTCATCTTTTTAAAGAAGCATCACATACCCTTGCCGAACTCATTTACTCAGCCTGGGTAGAGGCTGGTCAACCCCCGCTTTCTTCTGCCTCAATTTTCGAAACCACTGAAAATGTCTCTCCGTTTCAGCTTCAAAATCAACCCAATCCGGTAGCCGAAAGCACCAAAATTACCTATCAGTTACCAACCGATGATTTCGTTTCCCTCACAATGAACAACGTTTCAGGGCAAACTATTTCGGTGATTTATGAAGGATATCAGATACAGGGCAGCTATTGTATCGACTGGTACGCCGGCAACCTGGCCGAAGGTGTGTATTTTCTCAACCTGAAAACCAAAACCAGGCACGAGGTACACAAAATGGTAGTTGCCCGATAACCTGCTTTTTTAAATATCAGCAGCAATATGAGCCATCCGGGAAACAAAAAACTATTAATTGCCACATTGCTCAACCTGAGCATTACGGTGGTACAGATTTTCGGAGGGTTTTTGTCGAACAGCCTGTCGTTGCTTTCTGACGCTTTTCATAACCTTGGCGATACGTCAGCCCTGTTTATTGCCTGGATAGCCGGGAAGATCAGCCGCCGCAAACCCGACCGGCACAATACTTTCGGTTACAAGCGGGTTGAAATTCTTGCTGCACTTTTCAACGGTACGGTTTTGATTGCCATCTGCATTTTTCTTCTTTACGAAGCATACAAAAGATTTATTAATCCCGAACCCGTTTTGAGCCAGGTAATGCTGGTTATAGCTGTCTTTGGGCTGTTTGCCAACCTCGTTTCCATTATTCTGCTGCACGACCATAAAAAGGAAAACCTGAATATAAAAGCCGCTTACCTTCATCTGTTGGGCGATACATTGTCGTCAATAGCAGTGGTGGCTGGCGGTGTGCTGATGCTGTTTTTCGAAATTTACTGGATCGATCCGCTCATCTCGGCATTAATCAGTTTTTACATCATTTATCACACCTACAGCGTTGTTAAGGAAACCCTTGATATCCTGATGCAGGCCTCGCCCGACAACATCAACATTGAGGAGATAAAAAACACCATTTCGAAGATAAACGAGGTGAACAACGTTCATCATGTTCACGTATGGCGGCTCAACGATGCGCAAATCCATTTCGAGGCGCATATCAACCTCGAGAACAATATCAGCGTCAGCGAAATGATGATGGTGAAAAGTAAAGCCGAACAAATCCTGAAAAATCAGTTTGAAATCTCACACACTACCCTCCAGTTTGGCTACAATTGCTGCAATGAATACGAAAAATGATATTGTTTCCAAATCCCGAAATCGTGTATTAATTTTGTTGCAAAAAAGAAAATAACGTTTGTCATGAAAAAGAAAATAACACTATTATTTATTATCCTGGTTGCCATGCAATTGGCTTCATTTTCACAGGAAAAAACCAAAAAGCAACTAAAAGCCGAGCGGAAACTTGAACTGCAGAAACTCACCGATTCGCTGATGAATGCCCGAAACTTTGTTTTTACTGCCCGCACCGCACTGCCACAGGGTTTCAGCGCCATCGACCTTACCACTAATCCAAATTTTGTGAAGTTTTTGCCCGATTCCATCCACTGTGATATGCCTTTTTTTGGGAGTGGTTACAGCGGAATAGGCTACGGAGGCGACCGTGGGCTGGAATTTTCGGGGAAACCCCAGGAATACAGCATCACGCGCAACAAGAAAAACTATTCGGTAAAGGCGGTTTTAAAAACCGGTCACGATACTTTTCAACTCTTCCTGACGGTGAGCTTTGAAGGCAGCGCCTCTCTTTCCATCAACAGCATGAACCGCAGCCCGATTTCCTACAACGGAAAAATCATTCCAACGGATCAATTCAGATAGTAATTGCCGAATGCATGAACCAACAGCAAAGCCAGGCTTTCAAAGTATAATTTTCAGATACAGCACCGGCGTAAACGGAATTGCTTCCGAGTAAATGTTGATGCTGTTGGCCTGGACGGAGGGAATCCGTTCAAAATTCTCGTACTTGATATTTTGGGTGTTCAGCAGGTTCAGGATTGAAAGGCCTGCCTCGCCAACAACTTTCCTGTCGAGGAATTTGTAAACTGCTGAAATATCGAGCCGGCTGTAAGGATGGTCATCTTCGATGCCCTGCAATGAAAATATGCCGGCAGGAAATCCTGATCCGTAAACGTAATTTGCTGAAAAATAAAAGGGGTCGAAATCAGCCAGCGCAGCCAGTTTGAGCTCGTGCTGCTGATCCTGCGGCGCCCTGCGGTACGTTTTTTTCAGCTGGTAATCAAACAATTCCTCTGTCCGGCTCAGGGTGTAAGCAATCCAACCTTCGTACCTCCTGTATTTTTTCCGGAGCATCAGGTCGAGGCCGTAACTTTTCCCTTTTCCCTTAAATACACCTTCCAAACCGTATTTCTTCAAACTAAAATACCTGCTCAGACCTTTGGTGGTTTTGTAAAAACCTTCGGCACTGAAGGTAAAATCGTTATAATGATAAGATGTTCCCAGCACAAAATGGCTCGCTGTAACCACAGGGATTTCCTGGTCGTCGCACACAGCCCATAAATACCGGTAATTACCCTGACCATCAACCATTGATGTTTTGGCAATAAACTGGTCGTAAATTCCCCAGGCTGCGTTGATTTTCCACCGGTCATCATCATCAACATTAACAGAAAGCGACAACCTGGGTTCGAAATACATTTTTTGAATATTGTGCGCATGGGTAAGCCTGAAACCTGCCTTGAAGATATCCGACCGGTTGTTGCTGATCACATCCTGAAAATACAGAAAAGTATGCCTGGATTTTTCATCGAGATTGACACGGTTTACATGAAAAGTATCTTCAACAAGACTGCTATGGTTATAAACAAAGCCTGCCCCTGTTTCGAAAGTGTGGTTTTTTGCAACTGCAAACCGGTTATCCACGCTGGCGGTTGCTTCATCCAGCACATTTTCAGTCGATTCGAGCCTTAGCTGATTGATTCTCCCGTTGGAGGTACGTTCGGTGCGCAAATCGTTTTCATAACGGGAGTTTAATCCTGAATAAGAAACCAGGAAATGCGTGGTATTGCCTCCTTTCCAGGTTTTTCCATAGAAAACCGAGCCTCCTTTTTGCTGGTTTTCCTCGCGGGTGTTTTTCAACAGGTTAACGTAGCGCAACGGCTCGTCAACAGAATAGGAAAATTTGTCGTTTCCGCCGTATAAACTTACGTAAAACAAGTCGTTGGTTCCGGCTCTCACTGAATATTTCAGGTTCAAATCCCTGAAAACATAATCGGCAATTACCGACAGGATAAGCGATTGGTTTGAGTCGGCAGATGACTGGTTTTTCCGCGGAAATTCAAGATCTTCAGGATTGTACAAATTGTAGTACGTTTGCCTGACAGCCACAAGCAAAATGCTTTTTTTGGTTACAGGAATTTCAGCCAAACCATTCAGCGTCATATTATTCACTGAAAATTCAAAAGCCGGTTTGGCTTGATTGCCGGTTTTCCCGGTCACGTTTACAATTCCTCCGGCACGGTCGCCAAAACGTGCGTCGTATCCTCCTTTGTATATTTCGATGTTGTTGGCCACCAGCGGGTTGAAGGCTGAAATATTGTCGTTGAAGTTTTTCAGGCTGTAAATGGTAAAACCATCGAACATGACTTTACTCAATCCGGCGTAACTCCCCCAGATGATCAGTTCGTTGGTCTGTTCGCCGGCAGCTAAAATGCCCGGCTGAAGGCGTAAAAGGTTAAAAACTGAATTGTCGCCATAACCCGGAAGATGGGTTGCCACCTTATGATTGAGTTTTTCCATTCCGGGCTGGTCGCCGATCTGCGTGGAGTTTTCGATGGTTTTCCCCAAAA
Source organism: uncultured Bacteroidota bacterium (assembly GCA_937950125.1). GTDB lineage: Bacteria > Bacteroidota > Bacteroidia > Bacteroidales > 4484-276 > CALFEP01. The sequence continues at coordinate 1,257 of CALFEP010000030.1, read as the reverse complement.
TTTCCACTTCTTTCAGTCCAATTACCGAAGGATGAAGCAAAAAATCCTTTGCCGCACCCGGGGTAACAATAGTGTCTAAAATGTAATATCCAAGCTGCGAAACTTTTACGGTAAAAATGCTGTCGGTTTTTGAAATGAAAAAATAACTCCCCGTCAGATCGGAAATATGAGGAAAGTTGTTGATGATGATGTGTGAATAGGGCAATGGCTCCAGGGTTCCGGCATCCAGAATTTTCCCCGAAAGGCGGTACTGAGTTTCCTTTTTTGGCTTTTTAACAGGGTAAATGATAAAAACATCGCCACTTTTTTCAAAAGCCAGCGGAAAATCGCGGATGATTTCACGGATGGCCTGTTCCGGATTTTGAAAGGTTTTTTTCAGGGTAACTGTGTATTGCGAAAGCAACCGGTCGTCAAAGGAAAATTCGATATTGTAGGTAGTTTTCAGGTCGATGAGCAACTTATTCAATGGGGTATTTTTTGCCTCAATGTTTATTTCCTGGCCAAAGGAAACAACCCGGGCAATGAACATGAAAATTATGAACAGTCCTAAAACCCTTTTTACCACCGGCTTTATTGTTGTACAATCAAATATTGCTTGTCTGATTTTTTCACAAATGTAAGCCCGAATGGTTTACAGATCAAATTTAAAACCGTGTCCACAGATTTGTCTTTTGAAAAATAACCGGTGTAAACAAATTCGTCCTTAAAATCCGATTCAACCGAAACGCCGTATTGACGCCCGATTTCATTAAATACAACCCTGAGTGGTGTTGAAGTGAAGTTGAACATGTTGTCGATCCAGCCTGTTGCTGAATCCGGATTTTCAAGTTTGGTTACAGCAATATCGCCGTTTTGCCCAATTTCGGCATGGTACTCAGGCGTGAGAACCACCTCTTTTGATGAAGGAGAAACTACTTTAACTTTACCGGTAAAGCAGGTGACTTTGTAATCGGAATTTCGGGAATAAATGTTGAAACTTGTTCCCAAAACCGCTGTTTTTCCGTTTGATGAGGTTACCTCGAACTTTTTACCCTTTGTGACTTCAAAAAAACCTTCTCCCGAAAAATCAACCTTTCGCGAAACGAACCACCAGTAGGGGTGATATTTGAGTGTGCTTTGGGCATTCAGTGTAACGGTAGAATGGTCGGGAAGGGTGGCGGTGAGGTGTTCGCCATTTCCGGTGTTGATGGTTTTGGTATAAAAACCAAGGAACCCGACAATTCCCAATAAAATTATCACGGACGCGGCAATTGGTAG
>CALFEP010000029.1 GCA_937950125.1 uncultured Bacteroidota bacterium | reverse complement strand
CTGGAGTTCAGACGTGTGCTCTTCCGATCTTGTTTTGACATCTATCGACCCCTTGTACATCGTTGAAACCCAGTTGAAAACCTTAATTGCACTTGGAATAGCCACAATGAAGGTGAGAACTGAGAATGCGATGCGTGCGGTGCTGCTCATGCCCGAGGTGTACATGTGATGACCCCACACAAAATAGCCGATGAATGCGATGGCAAGGCTGGAATAAACGATGACTTTGTAACCGAAAATTGATTTCTTGACAAAAACAGGAATAATTTCCGAAACAAGTCCCATTGCCGGGAGCACCATGATGTAAACCGCCGGATGTGAATAAATCCAGAAAAGATGCTGGTAAAGCACGGGATCGCCACCCAATGCCGGATCGAACAGGCCAATGCCTAACTGCCGTTCGGCAATAATCATCAGCAAGGTGATCCCCACCACTGGTGTTGCCAGTACCTGAATCCACGAAGTGGCATAGAGGGCCCAGGGAAACAGGGGCATTTTAAACCAGGTCATGCCCGGTGCACGCATCCGGTGGATGGTTACAATAAAATTCAATCCCGTAAGGATGGACGAAAAACCCAACACAAAGGCTGCAAGAACGGCAACACTTACATTGGTGCCCGTTTTCACGCTGTACGGTGCATAAAATGTCCAGCCGGTGTCGGCAGGGCCATCACCATAGAGCAAGGTTGACAAGGCCAGCGCTCCACCTATCATATAAAGGTACCATGACAACAGGTTGACGCGCGGAAAAGAAACATCGGGCGCTCCTATCGTCATAGGCAGGACAAAATTGCCAAAAATGGCAGGTATGCCCGGAATGATGAACAAAAAGATCATGATAACGCCGTGAAGTGTAAAAACTTCGTTGTAGGCCTGCGCTTCAAACAATGTTTTGCCCGGGGCAATCAGCTCATACCGCATCAGCAGTCCAAGAATAAATGCCACAACAAAAAATGCGCAAACGGTGTAAAAATAAAGGAGCGCTATTCTTTTATGGTCATGAGTGGTCACCCACGACAAAAGCCCCTTTTTCACCTGAAAGAAATTCACATAATCGCGTTGTGTAGATATTGTTGTCATAGGAAAAATTTAATTAATATTTTTTCTTAATCTGAGGTGTTTTTCTTTTCGAAAAAAACAAAAATGCAAGGAATGAAAAGGCAAAGAATAAAATGACAGTGGCAGCCACTTTTGTGATGTTGAAAACATACTTTTTTCCATCCGGATCGTAGCTGAAACAGTAATTGAGAATTTTGTTGATGGTTGGTCCTGAGCGTCCGGCGGCGGCCTCCGAAACGGCCATTTTCAAATCAAATGGCAAAAAATAAACGCCGTAAAGGTAGCGGGTAATTTTTCCATCGGGGCTTAAAATCATAATGGCTGCGGCATGCACAAAATCGTTGCCCACCTGTTTAAACTGATAACCAACGCTGTTGGTCAGTTTATGAATATTCAGGCTATCACCCACCATCCATTTCCATTGTGTGGTGTCGATCTCCTTTTTAACCTGAGCCACATAATTCTTCTTTTTCGATTTTGCCAGGTGATAAGTTTCCTTGTGGTTAAAACTTACCGTAAGCACCTGAAAATCTTTACCCAAAACAAGATCGGAGCGACCGATTACTTCGGCAACGCCATCGAGCAGGGGGCTACAGATGCCCGGGCAGGTGTAATAAACCAGCGTGAGAACGGTAGGCTTGTCGATGAGTGATTTAAAATTTACCGGGTTGCCTTTTTCGTCAGTCAGCATTACGTCATCCGGAACGTACTCATCCAGTTTTTCGTAAATGCCTAACAGTTCGGGCTGCCCTTCAACCGGCGGTGTAACCTGAGAAAAAAGCGGGCCAATCAAAAAAAATGTTAACAAAAGCAGATGCAGTAGCCTCATTTGCATAATAGATCATTTAAGCAGTTAAATACCTGATTAGGGTTCAAAAATAGTAAATTAATAACATAAGCACCTTTTGGAGGGATTTTTTTAAAGCGATTTGTTGGGTGAAATGTACATTATCCCTGTCGGAGAAGGGACATTTTTCCTGTTTTTTTTCACCTGTTCATGGCTTAGTGTACTAATTTTGACGGGATTACCAATGCAGTTATTTAAATCCAATCAACATTTTTTTTCCTACAGAATGAAAATTTTCTATTTTTAGCCCGTTAAAATGTAATTCACTTTCATACTAACTGAACATTGAGAGATGAAAAATTTAGTTTCAATTTTTTTATTGGTGCTTATGATTGCAGGATGTGCAGGCGCACCTGACAAGAAGGATGACTCCTCGTCGCAAACCACTGTTGTTGCCCCGGAAAACATAAAAGCCATTGAGATTTCGGTATATGGCATGAGCTGCGAGGGCTGCGAAAGAACCATTCAGACGGCGGTTGGCAAATTGCCCGGAATTCAGGAAGTAAAAGCATCCCACCTCGACTCAACGGTGATTGTCAGGTTCGACAAAACCCAATCGACTTTCGAAGACATGAAAACTGCCATTACCGAAAAAGGTTACACCGTGAACGAATTCACCGAAATTGTTGAACATTAAATAATTCTATTATGAAAAAATCATTCTTATTACTGGCAATGGCCGCAATTTTTGCATCCTGCCAACAGACAACCTCTTTTGACGGCAAAACCAACACAGCAACCCAGGCTGAAATAACAAGGGACGGTATTTTTATCCATGTCAGCAGCGACGATCCTCACCGTGTGCTGATGGCGCTCAGAATGGCCGAATTGATGTCGACTGACCATGATGTAATCATGTATTTCGACATCAAAGGCATTGAAGCCGTGGTTAAAAATGCTCCTGATTTCACACTTGGCGAATTTCCTTCTTCCCACGCCCAGATTAAAACCCTTACATCAAAAGGCATCATCATTCAGGCCTGCCCCGGCTGTTTGAAAGTGGCTGGTTACACACCCGATGACCTGATGGAAGGTATTGTGGTTGCTGAAAAAGAGAGGTTTTTCAATTTTACAAAAGGCAGAATTTTAACCCTGGATTATTAATCCAACCCATGAAAATGAAAAAAAACATCTTCAAAAGGATTTTTCAGTTCTACGTTGAAGGCTTTAAAAGCATGACATGGGGAAAGCAATTATGGATCATTATCATTGTCAAGCTTTTCATTATGTTTGCCATCCTGAAGGTGTTTTTCTTCCCCGATTTTTTAAAGACCAATTTCGAAACTGACCAGGAACGAAGCAATCATGTTATTGAAGAATTAACCAACGCAGGAAAACAGTAAACAAAAGGGATAGGAAACCTAACGTTTGCAAACCCTGCAGGATGGTTTATTTTTTTGGACAGGTATTTAAGGAATTATGTACCGAAATATTTAGAAGAAAATAACATGCTAATTTACAGAGATTAACATTTTATTGATGATTCACTTTTTATTCACAAAATAAAATTATGTATGGAAAATTTCGACATGACGTTAATTGACTGGTCGCGCGGGCAGTTTGCGCTTACGGCCATGTATCACTGGATTTTTGTTCCGCTGACGCTGGGGCTTACGTTCATCATCGCCATTATGGAGACGATTTACGTGAAAACCGGTGACGAGAAATGGAAAAAAATCACGAAATTCTGGGCAACCCTGTTCGGAATCAATTTTGCCATCGGCGTTGCTACGGGTATTATTCTTGAATTTGAATTCGGGACTAACTGGAGCAACTATTCATGGTTTGTGGGCGACATTTTTGGTGCGCCTCTGGCTATCGAAGGCATTATGGCATTTTTCATGGAATCCACGTTTATTGCCATCATGTTTTTTGGATGGAACAAGGTGAGCAAAAAATTCCATCTTACTGCAACCTGGCTGGTAGCCATCGGCGCCAACCTTTCGGCGTTGTGGATTCTGGTAGCCAATGCCTGGATGCAAAATCCGGTAGGAATGGTTTTTAATCCTGACACCGCTCGCAACGAAATGGTAAGTTTCTGGAGTGTGCTGTTTTCGCCCACCGCCATCAACAAATTTCTGCACACCGTAACCTCGGGTTATGTGCTTTCGGCAGTATTTGTAATAGGTGTTGCTTCATGGTTTCTGCTTAAAAAGAAGGATGTTGTTTTTGCCAAACAAAGCATTCTGGTGGCCTCTGTTTTCGGAATCATTTCATCGCTGTTCCTGGTTTGGACTGGCGATGGTTCGGCTCGTCAGGTTGCGCAGGTTCAGCCCATGAAATTTGCTGCCATGGAAGCACTGTGGGACGGCCAGACCAATGCGCCTCTGGTGGCCATTGGCTTCCTCGAAAAACCGGCCCCTCCAAAAACCGAAGGTCAATACCAGGAAAAAGAATTTGCTTTTAAAATCGAAATTCCAAACATGCTTTCTTTCCTGGCATTCCTCGATCCAAACGCTTACATTCCGGGCGTGAAAGACCTGGTAAATGGGTACACCGATCCCAGAACCGGCAAAAGAGAACCCTCCTATTCCGAAAAAATCGCATTGGGCAAAGAAGCCATCACCACGCTGAAACTTTACAAAGAAGCAGTGGCCAGCGGAAATGCAGAAGAAGCCGCCATTCACAAGGCCAAATTCGATGATCCCGACTGGCGCAACAATACCTTTAAATATTTCGGCTATGGCTATTATACCGAAGAAACCAAAGCCGGATTGTTGCCAAGTATTCCCATTTCGTTCTATTCGTTCCACCTGATGGTCATTTTGGCCGGACATTTTCTGGCATTGTTCATTGTCATGCTGATTTTCTCGCTCAAAAACAGGCTTGAAAAGATGAAATGGCTCCTGTATGTAGGAATCTGGTCGATTCCGCTGGTGTATATTGCCAGCCAGGCTGGCTGGGTTTTGGCAGAATTGGGACGTCAGCCCTGGGTAATTCAGGATTTGATGCCAACCCTTTCGGCAGTATCAAAGATCGATGCAAGCAGCGTCCAGATTACTTTCTGGCTGTTTGCCATCACCTTCACCACGCTGCTTATTGCAGAAATTAAAATCATGTTAACTCAAATTAAAAAAGGCATAACAGGAGGACACTAATATGTTTGAATCATTATCACTTCTTGCATTGCAACAATACTGGTGGGTAATTGTATCAATACTTGCCAGTCTGCTGGTTTTCCTGTTTTTCGTACAGGGCGGACAAACCTTGATTTACACATTGGGGAAAACCGAAATGGAGCGCAAAATGCTGGTTAACTCATTAGGTAGGAAATGGGAATTTACATTTACCACCCTGGTAACTTTCGGAGGTGCATTTTTTGCCTCTTTCCCGCTGTTTTACTCAACCAGTTTTGGCGGCGCCTACTGGGTGTGGATGCTCATTTTGTTTGCATTCGTTATTCAGGCTGTGGCTTACGAGTACCGGAGCAAGCCAAACAATTTCCTGGGTCAGCGTACTTTTGAATGGTTCCTGATCATCAACGGAGCCTTGGGCACCATCCTGGTGGGAGCGGCTGTTTCCACATTTTTCACGGGGTCTGCATTTTCGGTTAACAAGCTGAACCTGACCAACATTTTTGGCGCCGGGTCAACCACCATTTCAGCGTGGGAAGGTCCTGCACACGGGCTTGAAGCCGCATTAAACATACAGAACCTGTCGCTTGGGCTGGCCATTTTCTTCCTCGCCCGTATCCTGGCTTTGCTGTATTTTATGAACGACATCGATGACGAAAACATCTTCGCCCGTTCCAAAAAACAACTTCTGATCAACACGGTTCCTTTCCTGGTATTTTTCCTTTTGTTTGTGGGGCTTCTGCTCACGAAGGACGGATTTGCCGTGGTGCCGGAACAAGGGGTAAGTCCGTTGCTCTGGAAAGTGAAGATGGAACCGTTTAAATACCTGCACAACTTCCTGCAGATGCCACTGGTGTTGATCATTTTCCTTGTGGGAGTGGTTTTTGTTTTGTGGGGAATCATCGGCACCATCATTGGGAAATGCAAGCATGGAATATGGGCAGCTGGCCTGGGTACTGTGCTTACTGTGCTTTCGGTTTTCCTGATTGCCGGATTCAACAACACCGCTTACTATCCGTCAACCTACGACCTGAACAGCTCACTTACCATCATGAACAGCTCTTCGAGCAAATTCACGCTTACTGCCATGAGCTACGTGTCGTTGCTGGTTCCGTTTGTGCTGGCTTACATCTGGTATGCCTGGAAATCGATCAACAACAAGAAGATTGATGCCCGCGAAATGGAAGAAGAAACACATGCGTATTGATGAGTCGTAAGTATTAAGTCTTAAGTCGTAAGTCGTAAGTCGTAAGTCGTAAGTCGTAAGTCGTAAGTTTAGAAATAATTAAAAAACAAATAATAACCGAAACATTAAAACTATGTACTGGAGCGAAATAATTTATTTTTTAGCCTGGCCGGTAATGATTTTTATCTCATACCACGCTGTTGTTTTTTATCTGAAAAAGCTGGATAAAAAGCTGGCTGAAGATGGCGAACTATCTTAAAATGAACTCCTGGCAATAAAAGTCCATAACATTTCAACACTTTTATTGCAATCATGAATTAGGCTGGTTGGTTAACCAGCAACCTGCAAAAGGCTTTACAAAACGGCAGCTGAATTTTTTAGGCTGCCGTTTTTTTATCACAGCACATCCGAATAAAGTGATTGGGTGCAATCCAAAACGTCTGAAAATCATGTTTTTTGGATTTTTTACTCTCCAATCCTAAAGGGATCTCCGATAATAATCAGCATGTTGTAATCCCAGACGTGAGAAAGGGCTTGTCTCAATTATTGTGAGAATTTTGTGGATTATTGCTTTTTTAACCTGGCCTCATCCGTGATATTCGCGGTAATTTCATCAATCGTCTCGCCAAGCAGCTGGTTGAATAATTCCGGGTTTTCCATCATCAGAAAGTGACCGTATCCTTCCATGATCTTCACCCCGAAGCTTTTTACATATTTCAGGTTATCTTCAACATTGGTGGGATAAAGATCGGAACTGACGGCGTAAAACGGCAGATCGACCGTTTTGAGGATTGCTTCGAGGCGGGTGCTGTAATCAAACATATTTTCGAATGCCGACATGGCAATATCTTTCGGCGCTGAAGCCATATCATCCGAAATTTGCTCTACCAGAGCAGAGTCTGCTCCCGCTGGAAACATGCCTTTCACCATCGCTTTTACACTGTTGGAAAAATCAGCATAAAATGGCGTTGTGAACTGCGCCATCATTTCCCGGGTAAAAACGGTATCCACCAACTGTTCGTAGGTATCGATGCCAACCAGCGCTAATACTTTCCCCGGCAGTTTGGTGGCTGCATCAATAATCACATAGCCCCCCATCGAATGACCGATCAGGATTACCTGGTCAAGGTTGAGGTCATTCACCACAGCCGCGACATCATCGCCAAACGATTCTATGGTAAAATCTTCTCTGTCAGCTCCCGACTGCCCGTGACCGGCATAATCCATTATAACCACTGTAAACTTTTTCGAAAACTCCGGCACCTGGTATTTCCAATAGGTTTTATCGCAGGCCCAGCCATGCACAAACACCAATGCCGGCAAACCTTTGCCGTAAACAGAATAGCTGATTTCGACCCCGTCATGGGATTTTACATCCCGGTCAGCAGTCTGTTGACCGCACCCTGACACCATAAGCAGCAAAAGAATGAACAGAATGTTTGGCTTCATTTGAATGGATGATTTAATACCAAGTTTTTTTAAAAAGATCCTTAATGCGGTATTATGCCGTTGTAACAGTCGTTTAGGCCAATACAATTGGGCTATTACGAATGTAAAATTGGTATAATTTTCAGGCAAATGTAAACAATCTGCTGTTTGATGAATGGGATTTCAAGAAGGGAAATGTTCTTTGTTCCGAAACTACGAAAAGTACGTGTAGTTTTTTTGGGAAGGCAATTAGAGGGGGAAAAGCGGGATAAATATCCGCATTAGAGTTTTAATTTTGCTCATAATTACTTTCTTTAGGGGGCAAAAGATGGCATTTTTTGAGT
>CALFEP010000028.1 GCA_937950125.1 uncultured Bacteroidota bacterium | reverse complement strand
TCTAATAATACACCACCTCCACATCAGGCCTTAATTTCCTGAAATTCTCGATTTTGCGCAAGGGGATTTTGGTGTTGTAGCAACGCAAAAGTTTCAGGTTTTCAAGCTGTTCAACCTGGCTAAGGCTTTTTATGGCTGTGTTGTAGCAATCCAGGGTTTCGAGGCTCGTGATCAGTTCGACGCCCTTCAGATTTTTTATTTGTGTACCCGAACAATTTAATTTTTTCAGGTACTCAAGAGTTGAGAGAAATTCAAGGTTGCTGACGGGTGTGTTTTGAATATCCAAAACCTGTAAATTGCGGGTTTCGCTTAATGGCTCAAGTGTGGCTATAGGGTTGTTCGGACAAACCAGAATCTCGAGTGTGCCGAGCCCCCTCAACGGTTCAAGGCTTGTAACCCTTGTGTTGGTAAACCGAAGTTCCTGCAGAAAAATCAATTTCTGGACCGACTCAAGGCTTTCGATTTTCAATGACTGATTGGCCATATCAGGAAAATCAGCCAGGTCAATTCTTCGCAGATTGGCCAATTGCTGTAGCTGCTCACGGCTGAGTTTTTGATCGGTTTTAATGAATTTTTCTGCCAACAATTTCCATACTTCAGGTAATCCTGCCCACCACCGCTCCAGACTGCGGGTTTGATAAACTACAAGACAATCCGGGTATTTTGTCATAAATTTTACCACCTCGGCTTGTTCGGTTTTCGTTTCATCGCAATATACCCACTTTAGCTCATCCAATTCCATAAGTGGCTCAATACTTTCAACTTCAGTTGCATCGAAACGCAACTCGGTCAGTTTGTTCAGGTTGGCCAATGGCGAAATATCCTTTATTTTCGTATTCGAGAAATTAAGTTTCGTAAGGTCGCTGAGATTTTTCACGGGCGTAAGGTCGGTTATTGATGTACCCTGACAATTCAGCTCACTAAGCAGTACAAGGTTTGTAACCGGTTCGAGTGTATTGACCGCCGGCGAACCGGAAATATCAATTTTTTCAACCCGGGTAATTTCATGAAGTTCTTCCTTTGAAATTTTGGTACTGTTTTTTATTTTTTCATTAAAAATATCTTTCCACACAACCGGCAGGCTGTTCCACCAATTCATAAGGTCGGATGATTCGTAAACCACAAGAACGTTGGGATTCTGAGCCATAAAAGCATTGGCTTTTGTACGGGTTATCAGTGTATTATCACAATAAATTTTGTTAAGTTCGGGTAACCCGTTCAGTGGTTCAAGGTCATCAACCAGGGTATTATCAATAAATAAATAATGAAGATTTGAAAGGTCTTTGAGGGGTTTCAGGCTGTTTACAGGAGTATGTTCAAATTTTAAAAAATAGATGTTTTTTAAACCGCCAATGTGCCAGAGATCAGTTACCGATGTACCAGAAAAATCAATTCGTTCGAGGCTGACACAGTTCTGCAATGGAGCCAGTGAGGCAATGTTTGTTGAAGCAAATTCGAGGTCTTTCAGATTTGATAACCCCGCCAGGGCATCAAGACTATCGGCTGGTGTATGGTTGATGTGAAGTTTTTTAAGGTCAACAAAATTGGTAATGGAGCTTAAATCCTTCACCTTTGTATCATCAAGCAACAACACTTCAAGGTTTGTGAGGTATCGGAGTGGTTCAACAGACTCAACCGGGCAATGGGAACAATTCAGGTGCACAAGCCTGGTGAGGTTTCGCAGGGGCATCAGGTTTGCAACAGGCGTATTGCTGCAATTGATGCGAGTGAGCCGGGTTAATCGTGATAAGGGTTTTAGGTTTGTTATTTCGTCGCTGCCAGCAATGTTTATCGAATCGATTTGAAGAATTTTATTGATCTGACGATCCAATAATCCGGCGTTTATTGTCTGCGAAGTATTGAATACAATTTCTACTGAATCGTAAACCATCAGCGATAAAGTATCACGGCTCATTTTTTTAAGGGTGACTTTGTCGAGCCTTGCAACCGAATCATCGTAATACAAAACATTGTTCATGCGTATCGAATCGCCAAGTGCTATATTGCTACCCAACAGGTCTTTCCAAACAGGCGATAAATCGTTCCACCATTTGCGCAGTTCTTCCTTCTCGTTGAGTTTGGTGGTGTAGATGCTGGCAATTTTCAGGTCCTTATCCTCATCATTCAGGTTTATTTCGATGTATCGTAAACGGTTCGTATTTACCTGTTTGCCATCAATAGTAACCCCTGTCAGGTTTCGGTTGACGGTTATCTTAAAAAAAAGCTGATTTTTTTCGTTTATCTCCTGTTCAATTTCTTCTATTGTAAATTTGAACTGCACCTGTTTGAAAAAGAAATCGATATCCTGCAGGTAACCCTGAACATCTTTATTTATAGGTAATGCCCGGCTCTCGTCCAGATCATCCTCGATTTGCACTTTTTCATTTTCAAAAAATTTTGCATAGCTCTGGTTGATTATGATGTCTTTTTCTTTTACCGAAACAGTTGGGTCGCCAAGGGTATTAACGGTGAACTGAAGAAACGAAACAAGTTTTTCGGCATCACTCCGGTAGCTGTCCATTTCTTCGCCGGTTAGTTTTTCATTGGTTTGAGCCGTTGAATTGACAGCAAAAAGCCATGTTGCAGTAAAAAACAACAGAAATATTTTCAAATGTATTATTCCCCTTGAATCCATCTTTTAATTGAATTTTATTGGCGCAAAATTACTAATCGATGTGATAAATGAAGTTTTTAACAGTTTCTTTTTGTCCGTCTTCGAGTTTGATGAGATTCGAGATGAGCCAACCACGGTTAAGTCCCGGTCTGTTGAACTCAGTAATTTCGAAATACCAGCCTTCAATTTGAAAAAAATGGAACTTCACACCATTCACATAATTGAATTTCAACACGTTGTTGTTGAGTTCATACAAAAATACTGTTAGTTTATCTGGTTTGTAGCCCTGGTAAAAATAATCACCTGTTTGTTTTCCTGATTGAAAGACCTTGTCGAGATTCATAAAATCGAGTTCATGACTCAAAGGGTGCAGAAACCTTCCGGAAGATTCATTATCAGCTCTGTACAAATTTTCGTAGGGAGGGTAATAAATGTTGTCGATCACCCATTTGGTACCCAGATTTTCTTTTACGAGCTTCATAAACAGAACTATTTCAACCTCTGATTTTCCTTTGAAAAAGCGGGTAAAAGCTTCACCAAACCAGTCGCTACCATGAAAGCTGATGAATTTTGGATTTTGTTCCCAGGTAACATCATTGATAAAGGCATTTTTTAATTTTTCAGGGATGGAGGTGTTTTTTTCATCGAAAAGGCCTCTGATATACCTTTTGCGCATATCGGGGTTATGATAAAGAGGGTCGTTGGGCGACATACGTCGTCCCTGCAAATCTTCTTCCGAATTGAACCGTCTGAAAAACTGGTTTACCTGCTTGGTTTCGGCAAAAAACGATTTTACGTTTTCCGATAAATAATCCACATTATTAACATTAGCGTCCTGTCCCTGAGCATTTTGTTGAAAAATTGCCAATACCAGAATGATTACAAAAAAATTTACTGGTCTCATAATTAATCTTTTAATAATTTGAAAGGTAAAAACGATAATGTGACTCTTTTTAAGTTAATAATTAAAAACCATATTCGGGGTTATCAACTGAAAATGCATTGGCCGGAAAAGCAGGTTTAATATCGATGTTGTAAAAGGTAACTTCTTCAAAAAGACCCAAATCATCATAAATGGATAATGAAACCGGAAGGAAAGTCAGGGAATCGATGTAAAAGTCAATTTTTTTTGCGTAAAAGTTTGGAACAAGAATGGTTTCACCTGGTTTTGCACAGTCGTACCAGTTGTATTTACGGTTCCTTTCAAGGATCATAAAATCACTCAAACCTTCTTTTCTTGAGTAGTCGGTTATGGATTCTCCTTCTTTGAGGGTATAATTTTTAAAAAAGAAAACCTCTTTTTCGATTGATAATTTGATGCAATCGTTTTCTCTGATTCTTACATGACCCAGGTTTGTTACCTTAAGCCCGTCATGATCGGGTGATTTTTTTTCGAGGTAACGGCCCAAGATGTCTTTGATATATGCATAACCGGCATCTAATATGGTGTGATGGCGCGATTTGCGCATCCATTTATTATCGGATGATACATTGAATGTAAACCAGGGAAAACCATTGGGATTAATGTAAATGTTATCTCCGTAATTCTCACTGTTATAAAGCAATTCGGCTCCGAAACGGGGTGATATCATGAAATAGTAAACGCGGAGAGGTTTGTTGGTCATTTTAACTTTCCCGGTTCGTTCTTCACTCAACACACCCTCAACACGTTCTTTTAAATGAACGGTGTACGAGAGATTATGAACTTCGCTGACGACCCTGTAGGTTTTTTCGAGTATTGACAACGCATCCTGTCCATGCAGTGCATTTCCGATACAGGTAAAAACTATTGTACTTAATAAAAAATAAATACCTGTTAGAAAATTCATTTTAACGATTTACAAGAAGAAAAAATAAAAAAATGCCGCAATTTTTACAGATGCTGGATTGCATTCAAATTGCGGCGGGTTTAAAAATTATTTAAAGCTCAGTCTAAAAACTAATATTCCGCCACTAAATTTATGTTGAGCCTGCCGAAACAACATAAAAGCACAAATTTTTACCAAATGTTATTTTATTGAAATACTTTGTTCTGTGTTATTTTGAGCCTGTCTGCATCGGGCAGGTTTTCGGGCTACTCCGACAGGCTCTGTAAGGGTTTTGTGGCAAAATTTAAAATTTGACCTTTTTAGACCTGACTCTACAAACTTCAAAATTATGGCTTGGTTTCAACCACACGGACATCACCTAACAAAACATCCCAGAAACCGATGATGCGGCCACCAATCTGGGTTTGTTTTCGCTCAACATACACGGTTATGTCTTTTTTGGTTGTGTCAACGTATTTCAGTTTGTCACCGGTTCGACCTTCAAAGCGCTGGTAAATGGTAATCACACCAACATAGCGTCCATCGGGTTGCTTTTCCAAGTCGCTGATGTATTCGATGTTGAACCATTCGATTTTTACCTGGTCATAGTTGAGAGCCATTAACCTTTCGAGATAAGCCCGGATTCCGTAATATTTTACTTCAGGCTGATTGAGTGACGAAACACCCATTTGGGCGCCGTCGGCAAACAACTCGAGCGTACGATCGATTACCCGGTTTGCTTCCGACCAGGGAGTTTTTTTGTCACCGATGATGCTGATGTACTTGCTCAGGTCTCTTACTTTTTCGAGTGCAAGGCTGTCGATAGCCATTTTGCGGGCAGGGCTGATGTTGTCTTGTGAATAGGCAACGCCTGCAATTAACATTATTAAAATTACTGCGACGATATTTTTCAGATTCTTCATTTTATTACTTTTTAATGAGTTCCAGTTCAGTTATTTTACCATTAGCATCGTATTGAATGTTGTAAATGTAGTTGGGGTTTTTACCCTGGTCTTTCAGGTATTCAAGATACTTTTTGATGGTGGTAGGTTTATCGTAATCTTTAATATCGCCTTCTTTGTGGATGATAATGAGTACGGGAGCATCAGGTGTGGCGAAAAATTTCAATGTCTCGTTAATACGTGTAGCTGACATTTCGAGCGATTTTGAAGCAGCAATACCATCGAGGTAATCCTCAATTTTATTAAATTTTTGTTCTTCTTCCTTTTTCACCTCTTCAACCTTTTTTGCCTGTTCCTCTTTTTCTTTTTTCAATCGCTCGGCTTCTTTCCTTTCGCGGGCAATAATTTCATCCGCTTTTTCGATCAGGGCATTCAATTCAGGGTCGTTCAGATTCATACCTTTCACCTGCGAAACTATATCTTCTTTTTGTGAAAGTGTAAGGGTTCCTTTGTCGTTGATGACTTTCAGGATGTCCTGTTTTGCTTTTTCAATTTTTTGTGCACGTTCGACAGCTGCCTTTTCGGCTGCTATTTTCTTCTGACTTTTGCAACTGGTAAGTCCTCCGGCTACCAATCCGGCAAGCATCATGACGAAAAGCCGCATCATAAAGCCTTGTTTCATTGTTTTCAGCATATTTCAAATGTTTTATTGATTTATTATCTATTTTTTTAACTTTTGCAAAATTAACCGATTAAATGCCGGTTCAACTATCTGTTTACCGGGATTTATCAATAAATTATTAACACAATCCAAAGGCCGTAAAAAAAACCCTCGTTTTTAAACGAGGGTCTTAACTTTTTAGTATTAAATGCTTTGTGTTGTGTGCCGGATAAGGGCTGATTTACAAAGCGATTTTCTTTCTGATATCTTTTGGAATGGTGTTTTTATTCACCATAATATCAATAGTTTTGTAACGCACGTAAGCTTCGGAGGCATAAAAAAAGCCTTTGAATTTCTGGTCGGTTCCCCAACTGTTTTTAACAATGTAGTATTTTGTTCCCTTTTGATCTTTGGCCATTCCAATTATTTCCATACCATGATCGTCGGTGGTCGAATAATTGTCAAATGCTTCCTGACGCATTTCCTGAGTTATTACTTTTTCTTTTACGGGTTCTTCAAAGGAATAAAGCATATCCCCTCTTTCCTTTTTAGTAAGCTTTTCCCATCTTTCTTTTTCGGTTCCTGACAGATCGGGTTTTTCTTCATCAGGCACAATGGCAACACCGTTGCTCCACGAAAAGCCCTTTTCGCTGACATCGGCGCCCCAGGCTACTGTGTGACCCTGTCGTAAAGAATTGTCGATAAGCTGCATCATTTCATCAAGGGGAACATTGTAAATTTCGTCGAGCATCCAGTTGTCGGGCACCTCAATAATAAATTTTTCGTAAAAAGGATGATGTGTGTACGACCCTATTTCGACGTAATCGTTCATGTTTAATCCCAATTCGTTTGCAAACGACTTAGGAGTGAATTCGCTGCCCTTAAATGTAAATTTTGCATTTAGCGTTCCAATGTAGGCATCCAGAAGTCCATCGAAGCCTTTGTGCCACACAGGAGTAAGCTTCCGGTTTTTGTTTTCAACCACTCCTTCAACATATTTTTGAAAAACCTCATCCATCTCGCCGTGAACAAAAAATTCCTCGCCAATTATTAAACCACTGTAAGCTTCCTCGGGTATAATGCCATATTTTTCGATCATTTTTGTTACGTCATGAAAGGCGCCTCCACCACCAAAGTTCACTTTCCCCTGCCATCTTACATAGTTGGTCGCTTTTTCGGAATAGGCAGTACGAATAATGAAGGCTTCACTCAAATCAAAAATGCCTTTTCCATTTTTAATTAATTCCGATTCGAGAAATGATAATCCCGAATAACTCCAGCAAGTACCCGAGCGATACTGATTTTTAACTGGTGAACACTCGAGCCGTACTTCATCCGTAAAAGTATAGCCCTCATTTTTGTCGTTTTTCTTCTCATCTTCCTGAGCCACAACTACCTGCGTGGCAACGAAAGCGAACAGCACTAAGAGCCGAATAAAATGTTTCTGTTTCATTGTAGAAATTATTAGTAAATTGTTGCGCAAAAGTATGAAATGAAGTAATTAAAAAAGGCTGTCAAAAAAAAATTTGACAGCCTTTTTTTTACCGGGGATTACCATACAGTACCTCCCCCTCTTTTCATTTTGTCCAATCATTAAACCCACTGATTGTCCAGATTTTGGTACCTGCCAGGAGAATTACAAGTTAAATTAAAGTTACAAGTCAAGTTTTAGAAGCTTTCGAACCTGGTGGCAGATAATTCCCGGTAATTTTAACCTAAAAACCCAGTCATTATGAAAAACCTATTTCTACCTTACAAGAAATATTCAACTAAGCAATGAACGAATTGAGCAATAACTGGCTCTTTTCTATCTCCTCTTCCGAAATCATTTTTATGAGTTGATCCATCTGCAGAGGTTTTATTAAAAAGCCATCAACTCTGCCAAAACTGGTGGACCGTCTGAAATCGGAGAAAAACTGCGATGACGTCAGGATAACAAGCTTTATCTGAATATCTGTGTATTTCATAATTTCTTCGTAATACTTTATGAAATCCCAGCCTTTTCCCTCATCCATCATCGTCTCTAAAAGGATCAGATCGGGGACAGATTCTGTTTTTCCGTTAATCTGATCTTCCAAATATTCAATCGCCTTTTCAATTGTGGATATTACCTGTATGTTGTTTTCACCAACATATTTCTTCAATTTTAGTCTGGTCAACAAAGTACTAAATTGATCGTCATCAACTACCATGATTTTCTTACAATTTAGCTTTTCCTGTTCAACCATTTTCTTTCTATAAAAATTCATTCACAATTGACGCAGCAAAAATAAGCTGTCTGCAACTATCTGATAAGACGTAAAAAGCGTATTTTTTAAAAATAGGCTATTTTACCTATTAAGTGTGAAAATAACGCATAAAACCCGGAAACCTCGCTGGTAAAAGTAATACAATTGGATTAATGACCAAAAAAAATAAGAAAAGTTGACAACCCTGTTACTGTTTTAAAGTCAGGTGAGCGGGTGGTTAAATACCAACAATCAGCGATTCTCGCGAAAATTGAGTTTTACCCAATGTGTTTGCTGAAAAGCATGGAAGTATGGGTGTTTTAAAAAGTTTTTTACCACCAACAGCAAGAAAAACATGCTGTATTTTTTGGTGGCTTCGTACCTGGAAGGGAGGTGACGGGGGTAAATCATTAAAAATTTTGATGAATGATCACAAACCTGACAGCGGAGCCTTCCACAGACATCTTTGTAAGATGCTATCAACCGGTAAGCTCGGGAGCAATAAAAACTTTGCCGGCAAATATTTCATGCACGGCTTCAATGAGTTCTTCGCGTTTTGTGTTGATCAGCAGGTAAGCCGAAGCACCTGCTCTGAGAATGGAGTTAATCAGATCAAGGTCTTTGTAAATGTGAAGGGCGACAATTTTTGCATGGGAATTAATTTCATGCAGCTCCTTAACAAACAATTGACTGTCGGTAATCGATGAATTCAGGTCGATGAGAAGAAGTTCAGCTTCTCTAAGCTGTTCAAAATCGAAATTTGTTAAAACCTCCTGTGGAAAAATGTAATGTACGGTGCATGCAATACCTTCAACCAGCAATTCGCCCAGTGCAAAATTTATTGCTCTATTTTTCCCTATCACAACACTTTTCATGTGAGAACTACTGTGTAAATGTTTTTGCTGGTTATTTTGCGCCTGCAAAACTATGTAAACCGACTAAGGCATACATTCGTAAATAACCTGATTAGTGTGTAGGTAGAAATACCTAAATTGCAGGGTTTTTTGTTGGATTACATGACCATTTTTGATGTTTCGCGGGACGATTGTACAGGTAGGTAAAAATTATGTTAATAAGAGCATCTCTTTCAGGGGTAATTACAACTTATTGTTGTTATTGTCGAACAATTGGTGTTGAATCGCAAATCTGACAAGGCCGGCCGTGTTGCGGGCGCCTGTTTTTTCGAGCAGGTTGCGTCGGTGCGCATCCACGGTACGGACACTGATAAACATTTTATCGGCAATCTCCTGATTTGTGTATTCTTCCATAATCAGCTTCAACACATCTTTTTCTCTTTTGGTAAGAGGGATTTGTTCGCCTACAATTTTACCAAATGATGTTTTTTTTCCGATAATCTGCATAAAAAGGGCATCCTTAACATCATTTGAATAGTAGTTCCCTCCCTCAACAACAATTCTGATCGCATTTTCGAGTTCGTCTTTACCGGAGTTTTTGAGCAGATAACCATGTGCGCCAGCAGCTATCATGTTCTTTATGTACTCCTGTTCATTCAGCATGGTAAGTGCCAATATTTTTATGTTTTTGTCTTTTTCGATGAGCTTTTTTGCACAGGTTATTCCGTCCATTACCGGCATGTTGATGTCGAGGATTACAAGGTCAGGATTTAATTTTTCGGCTTTTTCG
>CALFEP010000027.1 GCA_937950125.1 uncultured Bacteroidota bacterium | reverse complement strand
TTTTTCAAGAATAATACCTCGGGAAGTTGAGTAACTGATGCTGCACAACACTACGCCCAACTGGCTATCGATAGACACTTCATTTTCATTTTTTTGGATCAGAAAATCGTTTATGTTTTCGATATAATAATGATATTCAAGACCATATTCAGCCTCAACGCCCAAAGGATTTTGATCTTCATCCAATCCTGTAAATTTGAAAAAAAACCTGAAACGGCAGAGTTTATCTTTAAAATTGAATACAGTGTTGGAGGCCGTATCAATCACATACTTATCTGCTTTTTGTGGATTGTCACGAAATGGCTCAGTTGTGTCGAGACGAGCTTTGAAAACATTCACTGATAAAAGGTGAATTTTTTCACTGTCGATTACGGAATTATTCCTGGCGCTCATGATGCAAGTTTTATTACAGGGTTTCCGGGTTTACAATTATCCTTATTCCAGTCGTAAACATCATAGTGCCCGGAATCAGCCGATTGGATACTCACTAAATCAGGATTGCTGTAAACTTTCAATGTGACGTATTTCACTGATTCATATTGCAATTTTGCCTGAGCCGGGGTCAATATTATCCTTTCTCCAAGGGCAGTTTCAATTTTTGAGATGCTCTGAAGCGTCAGGTTATGCGTTCCACTGAGCCATTTGCTGATTTCAGCAGGAGTTTTTTCAAGTTTCCTGGCCAAATCGATTGGCTTCATCTTTTTTTCTTCCAATAACTGATAAATGTAATCCACAATGGCCATGTTTTCATCCACAAAACGCTCCTGATCAAGGGTAGTCCTCTCCCTGATCTGTTTTAACATGTCTTTTAAGTCAGCCATAATTCTATTTCTTCGAGGTTAAGTATTTCCGTTAAATTATCGTCAAATTCAATTCGTTTCTCCTTTATCATTTTATCAATCGCACTTGTAAGTCTTTCAGCTTCCTGAAAATAGCTTTTCACATTTTTACAATCCTGGGCTTTTGCTTTTGTTTTTATACCACCATTGAAAAGAAAAACAATATTCTCCGATATGTACAAACAATAAAGCCGAAGTTGTTCCCTTCCCAAATGAAATTCCAGATACCTCGCTTTTGGCGGCAAAGCCTGAAAGGCCCGCTCTTCTCTGAAATAATGTCTTCGTGTGCCTTCATGTGAAAAGTTTTCAAGAACTCTGTTCAAATAATTCAGTTGCTTGTCAATAGCCTTTATCTCAAGATGCCTTCTGATAAAATCTTCAAACTCGCCGTATTTACGATCACCTACCTAAACTGAGTAATATTTTACCCTGCTCCCGGTAAATCCTTGAATTTCTAAAATTTTTGCAAAGACATTCACTTAACAGTTAATTTAATGAAATATTTTACTTTTAAGTTAAATTTATTTAGAGTTTGTTATTAATCTATTCAATATCAATTACATACCTTCCGATTCTTTTGCATCCAACATTTACTGAACCGATGCGAGTGAGAATTTCATCAACCATTTTTTGATACTACTGAATCCTCTGCGGGATTAAAAATGATTGGATTACTCAATCCGTCAATTCCTAAGCCCCGCAGAGGATCAATATCAAGGAAATAATTATAATTCTATTAGTTCATCGTTACTTTCCTCGTTACCACACTATCCCCAACTACCACCTTCACCAGATAAACTCCTTTTGAAAATCCGGAAAGATCAACCTGTCCCTGACCCGAAAAGGCTTTGATGAGCAGCAATTCCTGCACAACATTGTAAACCTCAACGGTGTAACTCCCTTCTATTCCGGCGATATTCAATATTCCGGTGGTTGGATTCGGGAAAATGTTTACAGCGCTTAGCTCATTTTCAGCCAAACCAAGCGGGCCTAACTTTACAGAAGTTGCCACTGAGATTCCATCCGGGTGGAAATTTGCTCCTGCGGTATAATTTTCGTCAAAAGAAAATTCAATGTCGTACATGGCTTGGTTTTCCGGTCGGAAAAGTTTGTAATAAATCCTTTCTCCTTCCGAAAAACCATCGTGAGGATCGGTGAAGGCATCATCGCCGAAAATGACCAGGCCGCTGTTCACTGCACCAATTTGTACCTGCCCGGCACACATTCCTGATTCATCGAAAGCCCCAATAATGTCGCCATTTGAAAAGAAAGACGAAATATTGTTTTCAAATGCCAGAATGTGTGTTGAGGGAGTCGGTTCAACCGGCACGAAGGGAGAATTGAATCCCTGATCTGGTATGATTTCTACAGGTTCTTCCTTCGCAAAAAATGGAAAAGTTACCGACGTTTCATCCGTACAGTAAACATAGTACGCCTCTCCCGGTACCACAAATCCCAGTGTGTTGATGCCCATTTCTTTCCAGTACAATTTCCAGCCGGCAACTTCTTTCACAATTCTTACCTTGCTGTTGAAACCAAAAAGATATTCGGAAGAAACCTGATTTTTACTCAGCATCGGTATAAGGTTCCAACCCTGCGAAAGCTGAACCGTGAGGTTTTGCAGGTATTCACCGCAAAAATCCATTGTTACAGGTTGCGTGGTTTTCAGGGCATATCCCGAATAAGAATCCCAAAGTTCCTGTGGAATAATGTTTTCGCCAGGATAGTAAATCGTTCCTTTGAGATTGTACAGGATCACCAGTTTATCACCGAGGTCGGTAAAGATTTCCGGTATTTCCGGGTCTTTGGGAACCATACAGCTTGAAATGCCCATCCAGCCCTGTGGAAGACTGACAAGCTGAGCCGGCAGCACCTTCAGTGTAAACTCCGTCTGATTTTCGCAACCTGTGGCTGGATCGCTGTAATGGTAGCTGATTACATGATCGCCCACACCTGCAATTTCGGGGAAGAAGATATTTCCGGCCACTGCATTTCCCGTGTAATCTCCGCCGCCAGGCGAACAACCTTCCAGATACAACGGACCATCGTACAGACAAACCTCATCCGGGAAATTACAGGTGATTTCTGGTTTTGGATGGACTTCGATGGAAAATTCACAACTCGTTTTACACCCAAATTCATTTTGAAACTGGTAAGTGATAAAATGAGTACCCGCGCCAGCCATTTCGGGGTAAAACACATTTGCAGCTACACCCGTTCCTTCATAAATTCCGCCCTGCGGCTGAACGAGATTCAATGCGAGTGGTTCATCGTAAATACACATTTCGAAAGGCTGCGGACACGACAATTCCTGCACCGGATGAACCGTGACAAGAAACTGGCATGAAGCGCTACACCCGTTTTCACCGGTGAATGCGTAACTTATTGTGTGTGTTCCCACCCCGGCAATTTCTGGATAAAAAACTCCGGATTCCACGCCGGTTCCCACATAAATTCCCCCCGACGGCTGGGCCATATCCAGAACCAGCGGCTCATCATTCAGGCAAATTTCAGGATTTGAACCGCACGAAACCGGAGGCAGCGGCAAAACGGTGATCTGAAAATGGCAGGTGTTTGTACAATTCGTTTCCGGCGAAGTGTAGGTGTAGGTAACCTGATGATTCCCCACACCAGCCGATCCGGGATAAAAAGTCCCTTCCATCACGCCCGTTCCTGAGTA
>CALFEP010000026.1 GCA_937950125.1 uncultured Bacteroidota bacterium | reverse complement strand
ATTGAGCGAAGGGTGGTTTCGACAAGCTCAACCACCATAAAAATCAAACACAATAATGTGGTTTCGACAAGCTCAACCACCAAAAAGATCAACCACAATAGTGTGGTTTCGACAAGCTCAACCACCAATCAACTCAAATACCATAATGTGGTTTCGACAAGCTCAACCACCAATAAGCATAACCACCAAACAGCGAAACCAGCATTTGGGCAAAGCAATATTCAGAAATTAGCCTTGAGAATGGATTTTATTCATTTCCGCTGATAATCATAAATATCTGTGCAGATCATTCGCATCGGTGTCATCCGTGTTCGATTGCTGCTGACGATGGGTTCGTAATGACAAAAATGATTGTTGGTTTTTTGGAAAAAAACAACATGGTTGTTTTAACAATAGAGCATTTGATAGCTTATTAACCTCCAAACCACAATGACCCGAATAATCAAAAAATTGCGGCAATTCTCCCTGAAAATTTTGATCAGTCAATGTTTAATCATACTTTCGCAGCATGATAGGATGATTTACTTAAGAACATTTTGGGGCGAAAAAATTGGATTATGAAAACACAAGACATTAAGATTTCGACAGCGCTTTACACACTTATTGTAATTTTTGCCTTTGTACTTGGTTTTGGCGGATTTATGGCGATTCGTGGTTTATATAGTATTAACCAGGGAAGCAAAAGCCTGTTTCACGACCGGATTGTTCCGCTACACAACCTTTCGGTAATTTCAGACAATCTTGCCATATTGATCGACGACACAAGCTACGAAATGAGCTACGACCGCTTAGACTGGACAGAGGGCAGGGCCACAATACAATCGGCACGCGAAGAAATTGAAATGAACTGGAAGCAATATTTAACTACCAGGATTGAAGGTGAAGAATTTGAGCTGGTCAAAGAAGCTGAAACACTTTACAGCGATGCCACAAATGCAGTAGATGAGCTGATTTATATTACTTCGGTCAACGACACCGCCTCGATGCGGCAATTAAACGAATTTCTTGAAGCTGATTTTTACCCCCGCACCGATCCGTTCATTGCCATTATTAAAAAGATTATGAACATTCAGCTTGAAGTGGCGCAACAAACTAATGCCGAATCAGAAGAAACATACAACAAAACACGTTTGGGGCTTATTCTGTTTTTTTCGGTAACCCTTGCCATTGCGCTGGTGTTGGCGATAGTGGTTGTTAAAACCTTCAGTAAATCACTTCAAATAACAAACCAGGTAATCGAAAAAATTGCACAGGGAGATCTTACCGTCGAAATTACCCGCGACAGCAAGGACGAGATTGGCTACATGATGCGGCATTTGAAAGCGATGGTAGAAAAAAACAAGGAAATAATTTCTGCCATACAGGAAAATGCCCATCGGCTTGGCGAAGCCAGTTCGCAACTCAACGAAACTGCACAAATGCTTCAGGAGGGCGCATCGGAACAAGCCTCGGCAAGCGAACAGATTTCGGCCTCGGTAGAAGAAATGTCGTCAAACATCAGCCAAAATACCTACAATGCCCGCAGAGCCGAAACCTTATCGGTTAAAGCAAGCGAGGACATCAGCCATGTAGCGCAGTCGTCGTCAGAAAGCCTGCATAAAATAAACGAGATCGCCGAAAAGATCAGTATAATTGGCGATATTTCGTTCCAAACCAACATTTTAGCATTAAATGCCGCCATAGAAGCTGCACGTGCCGGAATTCATGGTAAAGGATTTGGGGTTGTTGCTTCGGAAGTGGGTAAACTTGCCAAACGAAGTAAAGAAGCCGCCATCGAAATTGAAGCTTTATCCAAAGAAAGCCTCACGGCCACCGTTGACGCTGGCAGACTTATGGAAGCACTTGTTCCTCAGGTCATGGAAACCATGAAATTTGTGCAGGAAATTGCCGCCGCCAATGCTGAACAACACATCGGCGCCGACCAGATTAACGATGGTATTCAGCAATTAAACCAAACAACACAGCAAACCGCCTCGGTGGCTGAGGTGATGGCAAGCAATGCCGAAGAACTTAACCGTCAGGCCGAAATATTGCTGGATATGATATCTTTTTACAAGACCGCAACCACAAATCCAAACAGGAGGTTGCTAACCTGAAATTAAAAAACCCCACCTACAGGCGGGGCTTTTGCTTTTTTGGTCAGCTGTTTACAAAAGAGGTTTACATCTTGTGATTGATCACAAAGGACTTTTTTTCTGGCATAGGCGCACCGTTAAGTTTTTCATAAAGCTTAAGATACTTTTGGTGGATTTTCTCAGGCTGGTTTTTTTCATTGACCAGCATTTTTTCATTTGAAAGCATCAGCGACAATGGCTCACCTTCTTTTAAAATGCCATCTTCGAGAAGATTCTTGTAAAACAGTTTATTCATTTTATCCAGCTGGGCTGCATGTTCCTTTTCTTCTTTTGCAAGTTGCTGTTCTTTTAGTTTGGCTTCCTGCATGGCCTTGTATTCATCCCTTTCCTTATCGAGAAGACCCTGTTGTGATTCATAAATCTCGTTCATTTTCACCCTTAGTTTCTCAAGTTTTTCATTTTCGGTTGCCAATAGTTGTTTGGCTTTTTCCTCTTCCCTTACTTCCAAAGTCTGTTTTTCAGCATTGTCAAGCAGGCTTGCTTTCAACATTTCCAGGTTTTTCAGTGTCTCATCAAGACCTCCGCCCACTTCTTTGATGCGCGCAATTTCTTCCTGGCTCAATTCGCTTTTCTTTTCAGAAAGCGTTGTTTTAATCATTTTTAGTTCATCTTTCATCATTTTGGCTTTTTGGCTGGTGGATCTATATTCCGAACGCAATCCGGCGTTTTGCATCCTGGCCTGTTTTGACGACTGACTATGCTTCTGCTTCATTTCTTTGATTATGGCAGCATGGTCGTTCCACTGGCTTTTTGGAACTTCTTTTCCATCAATCCAAAAACCATTCAGTGCAGATTTTCCCTGGGCGCCTTCAAAAACGGCTCTGTACTCTTTTCCATCTTTAACCATAACAATGGCCTTGTCAGACTCAGGGTCTTGGGCTGAAAAATCGGGTTCGGCAACAACGGTTTCAGGCTCCATTGCTGTTGCCACAGATGGTGGTAAATTTGATGGCGTGAGAATGCCTGCACTTTCGTTTTGATTTGTAATTGTGGACTTTGCCGCAACCCCAACCACCACTGCCAGAATGACCAGCAAGGCTATTGACCGGGCGCTGATTTTGTTCGCTTGATTCATTTTTGTGTTCATACGCTTAATTCGTTTTAAAAGTTTATAATTTTTTTGAAAAAAAGCCATTGCCAATCCAGGGGCTGTCACCCTGAACCCTTCGGCGTTTACCAATGCTTTGGTGAGTGACAGTGGACGAATGGAAGCCTTGATGGCGATATCGTCGCAACAGTTTTCGCACTCCTGGTTAAACACCGCCGATAACCACCAAACTGCGGGATGGTAAAAAAATACAGCTTCAATGACAGACTTAAGGGTGTTGATTAAAAAATCTTTTCGCCTGATGTGTGCCAGCTCGTGCGCCAGAATAGCTTCAATCTGATCGGGTGGGATTGAAAAAAGAAGTCCTGCAGGAATTAAAACCAAAGGTTTGAAATGCCCGATAATCATTGGCACTTTGGCCATTGTGGATTCAAAAGCTGGGATGGGCTTGCTTATCCCGATTTTTAGCGAAAGCGACGAAATTACCGATTGCCATTCATCAGCAATCAGGGTAGTAGCCGAGCGTCTGAGCCGCTGAAGATAAAGCAGATTCCCCGCCAGCCGCAATGCAAAAGCTGTTAATCCAAAAGTCCACAACAATACAATTGTGGGAAGATTGGTTTCCACCCACGTTTTCAAATCTCTGAAATAAATCAAGGCATCCCTGATCCAGACAAAAAATCCTAAATTCACGGTAAGTGCAGGCTCCGAAACCAGGTTGCTAATAATACCTGGACGGGCATCAAGGGTTGGCTGCTCGAAAGGTTGAAAACGGCTGTACTCGATAAAAAACGTAACCACACCGCTTATGGTGATTAACAAAAAAGCTAAGACCACCGAAACGTAGCGGCTATTGGCTGATTTGTTCCGGAGCAGCCCCAACAAACCATACAATAAAAATGAAATGAGCATGATTTGCCACAATGAATGGATCAGCGTCCATCCAAGTGCGTACACCGTTTGATCTGAAAAAAAATGCCGGATGGTATTCATACATTTTCTCCTTCCAGTTTTTCGATATATTCTTTAATTTCCTTCAATTCGTCTTCCGATGTTTTATGATTGCCAAGTACTTGCATTACAAGGTTGGAGGCTGAACCCCCAAAAACGCCAAACAAAAGCTTGTCTAAATATTGTTGCCTTGTATCATCCTTTTCGATGGCGGGAGCGTAAACATGACCTCTGCCTTCCTTGGAGCGCGTCAGAAAACCCTTTTCATTCATTATCTGCATCAGCTTAAGGGTTGTGGTATAGCCCACTTCTTTGCCCTTATTTTGTTCTTCGTTCACATCTTTAACCGGCAGTGGACCTTTCTCCCACAGTATTTGTAGAATTTCAAGTTCCGATTCGGTTGGTTTGATTACTTTGTTTCCCATAAAAATCAATTTACAATGAAATACGAAATGTTTCGTACTTTTAATTACGAAATACTTCGTACTTTATTTTGACTGCAGGAAATTTTAAGATTTTTTAAAAATTAAGCCCCGATGATGACCACGGCCGGCATCGGTTGGCAAAACTGAGGTTGTGTAAAAACACTGAAAATGTAAATGTTAAGATCAGCAATAACAATTTCAGGAAGTTACACTAAAACTGCTGTGTTACAAATTTCTTTTTATCGCGGGCACAAATAAGTTGTGCAATATTCCTTCCGGTGAGCAGCCCGGCGGGAAGCCCTCCACCAGGCGACATCCACTGGCCAATCATGTAAAAGTTTTCCAGCCCGGGTAATGCGCTATTAAAAAGTTCAAAAGCGTTTTTCGGAGTCATAATCCACCCTTCAAAACTGCCTTTCCAGTTGTTGGTATAACGCAACACCGTGGCCGGTGATGAAACATCCACAACTTCAATAAATTCTTTTACCTTTCCTATCCTTTTTTCCAACACTTCAATTACAGCATCTGCAATCCGGCGTTTTTCGGCTTTGTAAACCGCCGGTTCGTTTTTGCGCAGGTTAACCCAGTATTCATAATTGTATGTATCAACCATCGAAACGATGGCAGTCTTACCTGGTTGGGCCAGTGTTGGATCGAAACTGAAAATACGGAAACCAATGGTGTCTTTTTCTGTTTCCGGATCAACTTTCAAAGGATTTTCGAGCTGGAAATAAATGGACGAGGGAACATCATCAAATGTGCGTTTAACACCCAGCGACACCTGCAGGTACGATGAAAATACAGGTTCTTTATCGTAATATTTTCTTAATTTATCGGTGAAAAATTTGCCGTCAAGCATGTTAAAAAGCGTATCGAAACCATCGGCTGCCGAAATCACAATATCAGCATTGTATAGCTGGCCATTTTCGAGTTCAACACCGGTAGCCTTTGCATTGCTACCTTCACGGGCATAAGATATCTTTTTCACCTTTGCGTGGTAATGGATTTTCCCGCCCAGATCAAGGTAACTTTTTTCGAGCAACTTTGCAAAATTGAGCGAACCGCCGATGGGGTAAGCACTTCCTTTCCGGCTCATGTCGGCAAGGCTCATTATGAGGAACAGGGCAGCCATTTCAGGAACAAAGCCGTTACGCACTGCTTCTTTGAGAAGTGGATTTTTCAATCGTTGTGAGTAGTCGTTCAACGATATTTTTTTCCATTTCAAAAACTGACGGATGTATGGAAACAGGCTGACGACCATCTTCATCACATCGCCAAAACCCATTAGTTCAGGTGGTTTTTCGCTTTTAAAATCAAGCGAGGTTAATTTTCTGATCCCTTTAACAAACCTTTTAATCTCGGTTTTGTCTTCGGGAGCAACGCTCAGCAGCTCATTCTCAAGTTTATCCACGTTTCTGTAAATGGTAAGTCTTTTGCCGTTTTTATCTTCAAGCACAAAATATTCGTCAGCAAAAACCATTTCAAGCTTCTTCATGTCGATGAGCTCGTTCCAAAAGGTGTACATCGAATTGGCGGGTGTGGCGCCCATCAGCCAGTGGATACATCCGTCGAATCGGTAACCGTTGCGGTCCCAGGCAGTGCACAAACCGCCTGGAAGGTTGTGTAGTTCAAAAATTTCGGTTTCGTAACCGTTCATCTGCAGGTAAGTACCGGCGCAAAGCCCAGCCACTCCTGCACCCACAATGTTGATTTTTTTCTGCATAGGAAGAATATTTTTTCAATGCGATTCAAAAAACTCATATTCATAAACGAGGATGTATTTTCTTTCCGGATTTCCGGGGGTTCCTCCCAGATTTGCCCTGACTTCGGTAACATTTCCAAATTCATCGTAATCGCGCTCCAGATCATGATTTATGTTTCCCTGGCGGTTGGTTTCCGTCTGCCTGATGGCATTGCCGTGTTCATCATAAACCATCTGAACCGTATTTTTTTTCGTCCTGTCTTCCTCAATAATTTCGATGACACGGTTTTTTTCGTCATAAGTAAACAAATGCTTTTCGACAAGATTATCATCAGCATCGTATTTCAGATATTTGATGCGGTTTCCCTGCTCATCATAATCGTTTTCGATATGCGAATCCTCATCAGCACCTTCCTGATCAATGGAAATGATGTTTCCTTCATCGTCGTAATCGAAAACACTTTTCCTGGCAGTTTCGCCCTCTTCAATCATTTCTTCCGACATGAGTTTTTCGCCGTCCCATTCAAAAACCTCTTCTCTCTCGGTTTCACCATCGTCAGTTACGGTTGTCTTTCTGATTAATTTTCCGTCCTCGTTGTAAGCAAAATGGATGGTGTCTTTCGTATCATCGAGATAGTGAATGTATTCGTGGGTAATCCTGCCCTTTTCATCCCGGTCGAAGGATATTTTTTCCTCAAGGTTGCCATCTTCATCAAAAGTTTCTTCGCCCTTAAGCAGGTTTTTTTCATCGTAATGATAAACTGACCTCCCGATGACATCGCCATAATCGTTGAATCGGATTAGCTCGGTAATGTTACCTGCCTCATTGTAACGGTTATAAGAATACTCTTTTCCGGGTTTGTTGCGGTATTCCTCAAATCCGGCTTCCGAGGGCAGGTCGATACGTATGATCCGGCTGGTGTGAATCTGTTTTTTCATGTGCAGTTTTTTTACATCAAAAGCTGTGAATGTTTACATTTGCAGTCTGCAATATTAGCTATATTCAACAACAAACTCAAAGGTTAAACACATGAAAAAACTATTTTTATTAATGATCATTGCAAGTACAATCGTGTCACAAAGTTGTAATCAACAGCAGAAAATCAATTATCCTGAAACCAAAAAAACAGATGTAACCGACAACTATCACGGAACGCAGGTTGCCGATCCATACCGCTGGCTCGAAAACGATACTTCAGCGGAGACTGCCGCCTGGGTGGAAGCGCAGAACAAGGTTACTTTTGGTTATCTTGAGCAAATCCCTTTCAGGGAACAGATTAAAAACCGCATTACCAAAATCTGGGATTACCCCAAATACAGTGTTACTTTTAAAAAAGGCAACCGCTATTTCTATTTTAAGAATGACGGAATGCAAAACCAGAGTGTGCTGTATGTGCAGGAAAGCCTGGAAGCTGAGCCAAAGGTTTTGTTGGACCCAAACAAGTTTTCGGACGACGGAACGGTTGCCCTGTCGAACTACGACATTTCGAAAGACGGTAAATACCTGGCTTACGGGATTTCGCGAGGCGGGTCGGACTGGAACGAAATAATGGTGATGGAAGTTGAAAACGGCAATAAACTGGATGACCACCTGAAATGGATAAAATTTTCGGGCATTTCGTGGAAGAACGATGGCTTTTACTACAGCCGGTACGATGAGCCAAAAGGCAGCGAACTTTCAGGAAAAAACGAGTTTCACAAGGTGTTTTATCACAAAATAGGGACGCCTCAGTCGGAGGATAAACTCGTTTTCGAAAACAAAAATTTCCCGTTGAGGAATTATTACGCTTCGACCACCGACGACGAAAGGTTTCTGATCCTTTACGAATCGGACACCACCAAAGGAAATGCACTGCATTACATGGATTTATCGGCTAAAAATCCACAATTTGCCACCATCGTTGCCGATTTCGACAATGAACATGTGGTAATTGATAACATTGACGGAAATCTTTTGGTAAGAACCAACTTCAATGCTCCCAAATACAGGCTTGTGCTGATTGATCCGGCAAATCCTGCCAAAGAAAACTGGAAAATCATTTTACCAGAGGAACAGGAAGTACTTGAAGGGATTACGCTGATAGGCGGAAAAATTGTGGCCGAATACATGAAAGACGCCTGCAGCAAGGCCTACATCTACGATATGGAAGGAAAAAAACTGGATGAGCTGAATCTTCCGGGAATTGGCACACTTGGCGGACTCAACGGGCATAAAGATGACAATGTGGCTTTTTATGGTTACAGTTCATTTACTTTTCCTTCAACCATTTACAAATACGACATCGAAAAGAATGAGTCGGTTATTTACCGCGACCCACAGGTTGACTTTGATGCTTCGCTGTACGAAACAAAGCAGATTTTTTACGAAAGCAAGGACGGTACAAAAGTTCCGATGTTTATTGTCCATAAAAAAGGCCTGGAGATGAACGGAAAAAATCCAACCCTCCTTTATGGATACGGTGGCTTCAACATCAGCATGACGCCGGGATTCAGCACTTCGAGGCTGATATTGCTTGAACAGGGCGGAGTTTTTGCGATGGCCAACCTCAGGGGTGGCGGCGAGTATGGCGAAGAATGGCACCTTGCGGGAACCAAAGAAAGGAAACAAAATGTGTTTGACGATTTTATTGCTGCGGCTGAATATTTGATTCAAAACGGTTACACCTCGCCCGATTTCCTGGCTATCAACGGCGGCTCGAATGGCGGATTGCTTGTGGGCGCCTGCATGATACAGCGTCCCGACCTTTTCAGGGTAGCTTTGCCTGCTGTGGGTGTTATGGACATGCTCCGCTACCATCAGTTCACGATCGGCTGGGCCTGGGTGAGCGACTACGGCAGCAGCGAAAATGCCGGCGATTTTGCCTACCTCATCAAATATTCGCCACTTCACAACCTGAAAAAGGGAACCTGCTACCCGGCAACGATGGTTACCACTGCCGACCACGACGACCGGGTTGTTCCGGCACATTCGTTCAAGTTTGCTGCAACCCTGCAGGAAGCTCAAAGCTGCAATAACCCAGTGTTGATCCGGATCGAAACCAAAGCAGGGCATGGCGCCGGAAAACCCACCACCAAGATCATCGAAGAATTGGCCGATTTTTATTCCTTCATTTTTTACAACATGGGGATTATACCGAAGTATTAAGTTTTTCATTTTCAGATAGAGACTTAACAGGGAGGAGTCTGCAGTAGGCAGTCGGCAGTCAGCAGTCAGCAGTCGGCAGTAGGCAGTCAGCAGTAGGCAGTCTCAGTTGGTTAATTTTGAAAGATAAAATAGTAAAACGGGATGATTTGATCAAATAAGGAGGCAATACTGGTTAGAATAGGAACCTAATCGTTTGTGTATTCATTTAACTGTTTTTTAACAAAATACCATCAAAAATTACAAATGCCGGCCTGAACCAGAGCCGGCATTTTTTGTTTATTAAAAAAGAATGAATGGGCGAATTTTGCCTGATCATCAATATGAATTTTTTATCATTAATTAACTAATAAACTCATTATGAAACGATTCTACCAATTTTTGCCATTGGCATTTTTGCCGGCAGTCATTATTTTTATTGCTTCCAGCAGCGGGTCACCTGGTGGAAAATCAGGCTCGCCGGGCGACAGTGGCGCTACCTGCACGCAATGTCATTCCGGCACACCTCAGACAGCTTCCAACTGGATTACCACCAACATTCCCGAAATTGGCTACGTTGGCGGTGAAACGTACACCATTACCGCCACCGGAACACACATCGGCGCCAACAAATTTGGTTTTGAACTTACCGCCGAAAATGCTTCCGGCGACAAGGTTGGAACTTTTACCATTACCAACGCAACCGAAACCAAACTGGTGAACAGCAACAAAGCCGTTACGCACCGTACCCAGGGCAACACTCCTACCGGAGGCATTAAAACCTGGAGTTTCGATTGGACTGCTCCCGAAGGTTCAACCGGCGATGTAACTTTTTATGCAGCTTTTAATGGCGCCAATGGAAACGGCTCTACCTCTGGTGATGTCATTTACACAACTTCTCACACCGTTGGCCCGGACGTAACCGGAATTGAAGATTTGATCAACACCTTCAGATTTTACCCAAATCCATCTACTGGTGTGGTAAATTTTGAATTTCCGGGAAATGAAAAAGCCACCCAAATTGAGGTTTACAGCTTAAGCGGTCAAATTGTGGCCAATGTGAATTTACAAAACGAATTTCGCCAGGCGGATTTGAGTTATCTTACTAAAGGCGTTTATTTTGTAAGACTGACAGGATCGGGTGAGAGTACGATGCAGAAATTGGTGATAAACTAAAATATTGTCAACATACTCAGGTTTCGCCGCAAATTCAGCCTCTTACTCAGGCTGAATTTGCGGCATTTTTTTTATTTAGCCCTTTCATCTTCCAAAAGCAATCAATAAAACTGTTTTTTATAAACTGGTTGAAATCTGAATCTTTAACAATCTGCGTTTCAACAGGCGTTCGACTGAGCTCACACCGAAGTCTCAAAGCTTGGGGACTTTGAACATTTTGAACTTTGTACAATCTGCGTTTCGACAGGCGTTCGACTGAGCTCACGCCGAAGGCTCAACGCCCGGGGTCTTTGAACTTTGAACCTTGAACCTTTTGAACCTTGAACCTTTTGAACTTTGAACAATCAGCGTTTCGATAGGCGATCGACTGACCGTTCGACTGAGCGTTCGACTGAGCTCACGCCGAAGTCTCATGCCGGATTCTCAAAGCCTGGGAGTCTTGAACCATTTGAACTTTGAACCTTTTGAACCTTGTACCTTTTGAACTTTGAACTTTTTGAACTTTGAACTTTGAACTTTTTGAACCTTGAACCCTTTTAACCTTGAACATCTCAAACACCAAACATTTTTTAAAGCCCTAACTCCCCGCTTATTCCACACATTGCTTCCAAAGCCAAAGGCACAAACTCGTCAAAAGGAATCCCGGCCTGCTCACATTCCATGATTTTTTCACGGCTTACTGAGGCAGCAAAGGCCTTTTCTTTCATCCTTTTGGTGATGGATTTTGGTTTTACGCTGGCAACTTTTTTATCCGGATAAACCAGCGCAGTGGCGGTGATGAGGCCAGTAATGGTTTCACCGGCAGCCAGGGCAAAATGAAACTGTTTGGTACGGGGAATGTCGGTGGCTTCTTCGTTATGAAGTTTTATTGCCTCTGTAATTTCAGGATCAAAGCCCAACTCATCTAAAATTCTTGCCGATTCCAGCCCATGAATTTTTGGGTCGGCATTTACTTTTTCCACATCCAGATCGTGGAGCAGCCCGGCCAATCCCCATTTTTCCTCATCTTCACCCAGTTTCAGGGCCATTGCGCGGAGTACAGCCTCTGAGGCAAGGCAATGCTTGCGCATATTTTCGTTTTGTATGTATTGATGTAAAAGTTGCAAAGCCTGTTCTCTGTTCATAATTTGAGTTTTTGTTGCAAAGATACTTTGTTGCCACAAAGACACCAAGACACAAAGAGTTATAACGTTGATGATTTGACCAGGTTAAGTTGTACTTTTGCCAAGCAGCAGCAATACGTTCTGTCGCTCCATCCGGTAACAGGAATGGGGAGGAAAGTCGGGCCAGCGCAGGGCGCCATACTTCCTAACAGGAAGGTCTCAGTGCAGCGAAAGCGCAAGGGGAACAGACAGTGCCACAGAAAATTACCGTCCCGCACGTGCGGGGTAAGGGTGAAAACGCGAGGTAAGAGCTCACGACCTGGCGTGGCGACATGTCAGGGGGGTAAACCTTATGGGTTGAAAGGCCATGTATATCACGGCCCCGGGTTTCCGGGATAAAAGCTGCCCGCTTAAATGCCGGACATCCGGCATGTCGTGAGGGGTAGGCCGTTAGAGTCAGGCGGTGACGCTTGATCGAGATAAATGACAGAAATCCCGTTCATACGGGGTACAGAAGCCCGCTTACAGGATTGCTGCTGCTTTTTTTCTATCTCAAATCATCCACAACCCGCAAAATAACATCCAACACCGATTCCCCTAATTTTTCCGAACGTTCGGGCGACCAGCCAAAAACCGGATCGGGCAGGTTGGCATTGTCTTTAAACGGCATTTCAATGGTCATCGAAAGACATTTAAACCTTTCACCAATCGCTTTTGAGCAAATGTTCAGGTTGGCGGTTCCAGGCTCATTCACCGGATATTTCACTTCATCCTGAAAATCAGGACTTATATTTTTCCAATGGTTTTTGAATGAAGTCAGCAGATTTCTCAGCCTGTTATCATAGGAGGGAATTCCTTCGATGGACGAAATGAAAACATAAGGCAATTCTTCATCGGCGTGGATGTCGAGGTTGAGATCGACACCCGTTTCAGCCATTTTTTTCATAATGTAAAATACTTCGGGCGCCTTCACAGGGTCAGGATTTGCCCATTCGCGGTTGAGGTTTTGGCCTGCGGCATTGGCCCTGAGATTTCCGTGAACCACCCCATCGGGGTTGATCAGCGGCACAACATAAAATACGGCATTTTCAAGCAACACTCTTGAAACCGGATCGCTGGCATTTATCAGGCGGTTGATGAATCCTTCCATAAAAAAGGAGGCCTGGCTTTCGCCGGGATGCTGCCTGGCAATCACCCAGATTTTCTTTTTGGATGCGCCTTCATCGCCGATGCGAAAAAAATCGATTTCACGGCCTTCCAACGTTTTACCCAGGCTTTCGTAATTAACCAAATCAGAAAACTGAAGATGATCGATAAATGCAAGATGCCTTTCATACGAATAGGGTGCAAAATAGGCATAATACACTGCATGGGCAGCAGGTTGATGGCTGAATGAAAGCGTTTGGCCGTCGAAGGAAGTTTCGATCAAAAACCAGCATTTTTTATCGTAGGAAGCACGCACCTGAAAACCTTTGTAACCGTCGGGATAAGCGGCTTCTCCGGCATTCAAGATTTTCAGGCCAAGTCTTTTATCCTTACAGCCCGTCACCCTGAAATAAAACCATTGCAGAAAATCGGCGCAAGTGTCTTTCCTAATTTTCAGCTTGATATCGGCGGGATTGTTGGTGGAAACGACCTCAATGTTTCCGCTGTCGAATTGTGAAGTTACTGAAATCATTGTTGATGTTTTTTGGTTGCAAATCTCCAAAATTTTATGTTGTTGGCTGTTTCAGAAGCACTAAAAAATACAAAAACTTCCCCTGAAAACCCATTTTTTTTGTCGATATGAAAATTATTAAATTTCTTTATCGAAAAAATTCTATCTTGCACTCCCTTCTAAAATGAAAGAAAAGCACTGATTGAAGAATTTTTTATTAACATTTTAAACCGGCAAAAGATGAGAATAATTTGTATTGGTAATTACCCCCCTCGAAAATGTGGTATTGCCACATTTACCGAAAACCTTGTTCAGTCTGTATTAAAGGCTGCAAAAATACATTCAAGAGATGTTTCCATTGAGGTAATTGCCATGAATGACCCGGGAATGACCTACAACTATCCGGACATTGTGACCCACTCGATAAAGGACAGGATAAAAGAGGAATACGTTAAAATGGCGGATTACATCAATCATTCGGGCGCCGATTTATGCCTGTTTCAGTTTGAATACGGAATTTTTGGCGGTGACAGCGGTTTGTTAATCCTGTCATTATTGCGAAAATTAAAAATTCCCATTGTTTCCACCCTGCACACGGTGTTGCTTCAACCAACCTTTCATCAGAAAGAGGTGCTTCGCCGAATTGCTGAATATTCGAGTCGCGTTGTGGTGATGAGTTCGATGGCAATTGGTTTTTTGGAGAAAGTGTTTGGAATACCACGCAGCAAAATATTGCGCATCGAGCATGGTGTGCCCGATTTCAGCGGTTTTGATCCAAAAACAGCAATCAGGCCCGATTCATGGAAAAACAGAAAGGTCCTGCTCACTTTTGGGCTTATCGGGCGAAGCAAGGGAATTGAAACGGTGATAAAAGCCCTTCCTTCAGTAGTTGAAAAGCATCCCGAGGTTTTGTATGTCGTTTTGGGAAAAACCCACCCGCACGTTGTAAAGTGGGCGGGTGAAGAATACCGTGAATATCTGGAAAAACTCACCGCCGACCTAAACCTGAACAATCACGTTGAGTTCCTGAATCAGTATGTTAGTGAAGAGGAGTTGATGGCCTATTTGCTGGCTTCCGACATTTACGTAACCCCTTATTTGAACAAAGCACAGATTACAAGCGGAACGTTATCGTATGCCGTAGGCGGTGGATCGGCAGTGATTTCGACCCCTTACTGGCATGCCGAGGAGTTGCTTGCCGAAGGAAGAGGACGCCTGTTCGAGTTTCACGACTACGAAGGTCTTGCAGGAATTGTTGTTGAGTTGCTAAATGATCCTGAAAAACTGGAAAACCTCAAGCAGCGGGCATTTAATTATGGCTTGAAAATAGCCTGGCCAAAAATTGGATTTGAATACCTGACAGCATTCGAAAATGTAATCGCTGAATATAAAACCCATATTGAATCAAGGCGCCACGCATTTGCCTTTACAATCCCCCATTTCGATCCGGGACAATTGGAACGCCTGACCGATGACACCGGAATAATTCAACATGCCCGCGGATGCATCGCCAATTACAAAACCGGCTACTGCCTCGACGACAACACCCGCGCAATGATTGTTTGCGTTATGGCACACCAAAAATATGGCGACCAAAAATATTACCCGCTCATTTACCGCTACCTGGCTTACATCATGTACATGCAAAATAAGGATGGAAGCTTTAAAAACTACCTTACCTATGGCAGAAATACCATCGAGGAAATTGGATCGGACGATGCCTTTGGGCGTTCAGTTTGGGCCTTGGGACATCTGATACGTTTTGCACCCAGTGATTCATTCTTTCAGATTAGTAAAGATTTGTTTTACCTTTCGGTGAAAAATTTCGACAGTTTACGCTACGCACGCGGATTTGCAAATTGCATCATGGGTCTGTACCATTACGTGCACCGTTATCCCGATCAGGAACAATTTGTAAAAATGCTTGAAAAACTGGCTGACAAACTAATCGGGTGTTTCAACACACATAGCCACGATACCTGGGATTGGTTTGAACCCACCATAACTTACGACAATGGATTGCTTCCGGCAGCGCTTTACCAGGCTTACGAACTCACCGAAAATGAAAAATATTTTGAAATTGCCGAACGAACCAGAAAATTCATCGAAAGGAAATGTATGGCCAATGGACACTTATCCCTGGTTGGCAATGCAAAATGGATGAAAGAACCTGTTGATCCGAATGCAGAATATGCTCAACAACCCGTGGATGCCCTGGCTATGCTCATCATGTACGAGAGTGCCTGGAAAGTAACAGGAAATCACCATTTTATCGACAAGCTAAAACGCTCTTTTGAATGGTTTTTTGGCAACAACGACCTCAACCTTCCTTTGTATGACGAAGAAACCAAAGGATGCAACGACGGCCTGGAACAATTTGGTGTAAACCGAAACCAGGGCGCCGAAAGCATTGTGGCATACCTGATGTCGTGGCTAATTGCCGAGCCATATTTCAAATAAAAATCATGAACACAAAACAGGCTGACCCAAGAGATCAGCCTGTTTTGTTTCAACGACAATTAAGCCTGAAAACCTGAGCTATTTTTTCAGGATTTTCCCCAATCTCAACAAAAGAAGATCTTTTTCGATGGGTTTTTTGATGTATTCGACGGCGCCCATGCGCAGACCTTTTATTTCATCCTCCTCGCTTGTGTATCCCGAGATGAAAACAACCGGAATCTGAATGTTGTTTTGTTTCATGTAGTCAAGCAACTGGTAGCCATCGAAGTTGGGCATGGCAATGTCGGAAAGGATAAGATCGAATTTCTCTTTTGCTATCTGCATCAAAGCCACAATGCCATCGGGGGCAATTTCAACCTCATAATTGTCCGATTTCAAGATGTTTGAAATAATTTTTTGGTTGATCACCTCATCTTCTACCACCAGAATACGTGCTTTTGTGGCGCCAATTTCGGGTCGCTTTCCTTTTTTAAATCCCTGGGGAATGAGCCTGCTGAACAATTCGTCCAACGGAACACTGGCAAAAGTTGAGGCAGTGTCGGACATGGCATAGGGCACAACCAGTTCGTCGCCATGAATAATGCTTCCGCACGAATAAACCACGTTTGGAACGTAACCCTCACGCTCTTCCTCGTTGGGTGTGAGCATGGGCTCGCTCAGTTGGCCAATGACTTTGGTGGGATCGTCGAGGTCGAGCAATGTTGCACCAAGGCAATATTTGCGCATGGTTCCCACACCATGAGTAATGACCAGCCAGCCATATTCGGTTTCGATGGGCGAACCACAATTTCCAATCTGGATAAATTCCCAGGGGAATTTGGGTTCCTGAATTTTTATGGCATCGTGCCACAGGTTGATGTCGTTTGAAAACATGATGTAATTGTTCACACCATCGAGCCTCGAAAGCATGGCATATTTTCCGTTTATTTTTCGGGGAAACAGCGCCATCCCTTTGTTTTGTGCATTTTTGCCATGAATGGGACCAATTTTGAAATGATAAAAATCCTTGGTTTCAACCAGTTTGGGAAGTATTGAATGGCCGTTGTAGGCGGTGTAGGTGGCATAATATTTAATACTTCCGTCACTTTCGTTAAATTTCACAAAACGTGCATCTTCAATACCATTGCTCTCAGCTGCGGCAATCGGAAAAATCACCCTTTCGGAAATGGCGGTATCCAGCGAAAATGAAATTTCGTAGTGCGAATCGGCAAGCCAGTTTATGGTCTGAAGGATTTGCCGTTGCTCGTAATCAGGATTTTTTTCGCGAATGGTTGCTTCAACGGCGTTGTGCAATTCGTTGTAATCAAATTCAAACCTGAGTTTATCCATAACGTATTTCACAATTTCGCTTTCGGCGTGCATTTCGGTAAGCTTTTTACAAAAAGTCTCTTTCTGGTAAACATAATTACGCACAGCCTCTGCTTCGTCAACAAGTTTGCCAGTAGGTTTAACCTCGAGGTTGTTGTTTTTATCAAGAATGCCACCCCTGAATACAATGGACGAAATGTGACCTTCGCCAGTTGCCCTGAAACTGACGATGACCCGCTTCTGACCTTCCTGAAGCCCGGTCTGGTCGGGGTCTTCAACCATCGAAGGATTGAAAAATGCAGCCGACTCGATGGAATATTCACTGGTAAAATAGGCGCCGATGAGCAGCTTTTTAAACTCCGAAAG
The DNA here is from genome assembly GCA_937950125.1 of uncultured Bacteroidota bacterium. Lineage (GTDB taxonomy): Bacteria > Bacteroidota > Bacteroidia > Bacteroidales > 4484-276 > CALFEP01. Next base: position 36,059 of record CALFEP010000026.1, on the reverse strand, counting down.
GCTGTTCAAATCCCCGTTTCGTCCGTTCATAATATCGCGAACACGTTCAAAATGCTTGAAATAAATTTTTGAGATATTCCGGTGCCTGGCTGAAAAGTCGCGCAGCGACTGGTTTAGCGAAAGTTGGGCAGCCTGATCGGGCATGCTAATCACTTTTTGAATGATCGACTGAACCCGTGTTTCGGGGCCAGGAAAAAAGAACCTGGCAATAACTCTTTTCGGATCAGAATAAAAACGTATCGGTTTTCTGTTAACAGTAGTGCTCATCTGAATTTTGATTTTAAAATGAGGTTCAAATGTATGGATTTATTGATGAGTCCAGTCTAAAAAGGTCATGTTTTTTATTTTGCCACAAAAACACAAAAGCTCTAAATAACACAAAACAATGAATTCCAATGTAATAACATTTCGAGAAATTTTGTGCCTGCCTGGTGGCCTGCCTACCAGAGATACAAAGGCAGGCACACAGGTTTTGGTGTTGTTTCGGCAGGCTCAACATAAATTTAGTGGCTAAAAATTAGTTTTTAGACTGAGATCATTATTTTATCCAAGAAAAATCTTTAAAAAACAAGAAGCTGGCACCATCCCGCTGCAGAAACTACTGCTTTTGTCACAAATCCAAATATAAATGAGGGGTTTTTTGCATAAATCCAAACATAATTCAATGCGTTTTGGGAACAAATCCAAACACATTTTCTATAGTCAGTTCAAATTTAAAGACTTCTGTCTTCTCAAAAAACAGTATTCAGTAAAAAACCAAACGCCGGATAATTCCGGCGTTAATGGTGATTTTTGATTTTGAAAATGAGCAATAAACTAAAAGATAAAAATCAGCAATTATTCGTATTTGATCGCATCAACCGGGTTACTCATTCCGGCTTTAACGGAATGGAAGCTAATGGTAAGCAGGCTGATGAAAATGGCAAGAAATCCAGCTAACAGAATGGTTACCAATGATACCGAAACGTGATAGACAAAACTTGCATCGAGCCAGTTGCTCAGTTGCCACCAGGCCAATGGAATGGCAATGGCAAAAGCTATCAGAATAAGGAAAACAAATTCGCGGTAGAGCAACAGCATAATGTTGGCAAACGTGGCTCCCATCACTTTACGAATGCCAATTTCCTTGGTTTTCTGCTCAGCCACAAACGACGACAAACCAAGCAGCCCCAACAATGCAATAAAAATCGTTAGCGCAGAAGCCACCGTAAATATCACGCCCAGTTTTTGTTCCGATTCATACATTCCATCCCAGGTATCTTTTAACCACTCGTAGTCAAAAGGCCGCTTTGCTCCAACCTCGTTCCATTTGGTTTCGATATACTGTTTGGTAGATTGAAAATTATCGGGATTTATGTGCAGGCTCAGATAAAACTTGTTAAACTCAGAGAGGAACATCATAATAGGTACTACCTTGTTATGCAACGAATTGAAGTGAAAATCCTTAACCACACCAATCACCTTCAGCATCCGGCCACCGGTGCCATCGAGTTCCCACCCATAATGTATTTTTTTTCCAATAGCACCATCGCCCCAACCAAACTCCTTTACCGTTGTTTCGTTTACAATGACCGCCTCTTCGGCATCAGTTCCCATACTTTTATCAAAATCGCGGCCGTCAACCAACTGTATTCCATAAGTTTTCAAATAGTCATAATCAACCATTGTCAGAATCATGGCAATATCAACCATCGCTGTATCCTTTTCTACTTTCATTACCTGTATCCAGCCATTGTTACCAGGTATTCCGGTGGAATTGGTCACCGAGAGAATATTAGGGTTTTTCAGGAGTTCGTCTTTAAATGTATTTACCCGGCTCCTGAAAGCCGAGTCCTGCAACTCCAGTACAAGCATGTTTTCTTTCCTGAAACCAAGGTCCTTGTCACGGAGAAACTCCAACTGATTGGAAACCACAAAAGTGCCAATAATCATGACGATAGCTATCGAAAACTGCAGCACCACAAGGATTTTTCTTAAAACACCTCCCTTTCCGCCTTTATCGCCCGACGAACCTTTAATAACAGTCACGGGTTGAAACGACGACAAGTAAAAAGCCGGATAGCTGCCCGAAACAAGCCCGATAAACAATGTGACAGCTACAATAAACAGCAGCAGTGCCGGGTTATGAATCAGGTCAAAATCAAGCTGTTTTCCCGAAAGGATATTAAAATCGGGAAGCAGGATGTAAACCAGGATGACCGCGATGATCAGGCTGAAAAATGCCAGCAGGGTCGATTCTGTTAAAAATTGCCCGATAAGCTGATTTTTGTATGCACCGGCTACTTTTCTGATTCCCACTTCGCGGGCACGTTTCGCCGACCTGGCGGTGGCCATATTCATGTAATTGATGGCAGCAATCAAAAGGATGAAAATTGCCACAATACTGAAGATATAAATGTACGACATGTTGCCTTTTGGGCGGTCGGACGAAAGATTTTTCGAAAAATGGGTTTCGGTAAGCGGTGTTGACATCAGGTCGAACGAGGCATTGATGGCATCACCCACCGGTTTCATGTACTTGTCGTAAATGGGTTTAAACTTCTGATGTACGCTTTCCATAGAAGCATTCTCCTTAAGAAGCACAAAAGCATAAACCCCAATGTTCCAGAACCGGCCGGGCTCCATACTGTTGAAGTTATCGGCCCCGACAATGGAAGCAAAAGTGCTTGCCGAAAGCAGTGCATCGTAGTGCAGATGCGAATTCTTGGGCATATCTTCCATCACAGCCGTAACCTTGTATTTGCGCCCACTCCCCGATTCCAGGATTAAGCCCATGGGATTTTCGTCGCCAAAAAACTTTTTGGCAATACTTTCGGAAACCACAATTGAAAAAGGTTCCACAAGACAGGTTTTTGGGTTTCCAAGCAGTATGTTGTGCGTGAATATATCGAAAACAGTAGAGTCGGCAAAATAGAAATTCTCTTCATAAAACTCTTTGTCGCCGAATCTGAAAAGCGAATTTCCGACATCATTAAACCGGCAAAACGATTCAATTTCAGGAAGTTCTATTTTAAGGGCAGGCGCTAACGGTATGGGCACAATGGCAAACTGATCGTGCTTGTTCGAGATGTTGAAGTCCGATTCTATTCTGTAAATCCGGTCTGCATTTTCGTGATATTGGTCGTAGGTGATTTCGTTTCGTACATACAAAAAAATGAAAATAAAAGCCGAAATACCGATGGCCAGACCTATTGCATTCAGCGCCGAGTAAAACTTGTTTTTTGTAATGCTCCTGATGGCACTTTTCAGATAGTTCTCAAACATAATTTATCAGGTATTTGGTTAAAAACTCAATTTTGAAAATGTTGCATTTTTCTCAGAAATGACTGATATCATTAGATTTCTGAAAATTCTAACTTAAATATTCAAACCTCACTTACATCGAAAGGAGCAAAGTCGGTTTTGGATTGGATTTTTCTTCATCGCAATATTAGTCTCTGCCTATGAAGGATTTTTATTGTATTCCTGGCAGCCCGTGCTGAGCGACTTGGGCTCAGCAAAGCTGAAGGGCGTCCTTTTTAGTTTTATTTTAATTCCTTCATGGTTTAAAGAACAAACTGTTCCTTGATATTTTCGGTGACTACCTGACCGTCGAATAGCCTGACAATGCGGTGACTGTATTCGGCGTCGCGCTGCGAGTGTGTTACCATGATAATGGTTGTACCATTTTTGTTGAGCTGGTCGAGAAGGTTCATCACTTCTTCGCCATGGGCTGAGTCGAGGTTACCGGTGGGTTCGTCGGCCAGGATTAGTTTTGGATTGGCGACAACCGCGCGGGCAACGGCTACCCTTTGTTGCTGACCTCCAGATAGTTGAAGCGGGAAATGTTTTTTGCGATGGATAATCTGCATTTGTTCGAGGGCTGCTTCCACTTTTTGACGGCGTTCGGCTGATTTATAGCCTAAATAAATCAATGGAAGTTCCACATTTTCGAAAACATTGAGTTCGTCAATCAGGTTAAAATTCTGAAAAACAAAACCAATGTTGTGTTTACGCAGCGAGGCTCTTTGCTTTTCGGTAAAACCCGAAACTTCGTTTCCCAAAAAATAATAACTTCCATCGGTAGGATTGTCCAACAGCCCAAGAATATTGAGCAGTGTTGATTTGCCGCAGCCCGAAGGCCCCATTACGGCAACAAATTCTCCCTCTTTTACTTCAAACGAAACCTTGTTCAATGCAGTGGTTTCAACCTCGTCGGTACGGAAAACTTTAGTAAGATTTGCAGTTTTGATCATAATCTTTTTGGTTTTATTATATTGAACATTAGACGCCTTGTTATCCTGAATGTTACTGAAAAACGGATTATTGGTTAAAGATTTCCATAAATGCTTTGAGTTCTTCTTTGACCTCCTCCTCCAAATCGTCGGCTAAAACTCCCTGAACAGCCCCTTCGAGCGAAAGCAACATATTGTAGCAGGCGCCCGAATCGAGGGTTTTGATGCGCAGAAACACATTGCGGCTCCCCTTTTCACGCAGCATTTCAGGATTTTCTATCCCCGCCGTGATCAGTTTTTGCTCTAATTGCTGATTGATGTTTGGCAGATGAAGCAGTTTACCCATTTTTCATGTATCTTGAAAGGTTTAAAAATCAGTACTAAACTTATCTTTCAACATTCTGGCGATTGGTTTTCATGAATTATGCCAAACAACAAGACCATTTGATTCCTAATGATTTAACAATGCTTTTCGAGATTTTCACGACGAAAGTGTTCGGTTTTTTGTGGCCTTTGTTCGCAACTGAACAAGAAATTAAGGCCTTTGCAATACTTACGGAAAAAAAAGAATGAAAGGGAAAAAAATAGTTCAATAAGTATAAAGACGGATTAAAAAACATATTTTTGTTTTGTCATGAAAAAAATTTCATAAAAAACACATTGACAAAAACGAAACAAAACAAACCCGAATCAGGCTCTTTTACTCGAATGGGGCTTAACCTTGTTACCCTATCCTTTTCGGATGACAACGAGGAGAGGTTTCTTTCCAGGTACTTTCAGGATTCATTGATTCAGTTCAGGGTTTCGTTTGTGCTGGTTATTGCATTGTATGCAGCTTTTGGCTACCTTGACACACTGGTTGTACCCCATCTTGTTGGAACATTTTGGACCATAAGGTATGTATTTGTTGTTCCCACATTGCTTGTTACCCTGGCGTTATCGTTTACAACAATTTTCAGAAAAATCTGGCAGCAGTTACTATTTGTCAGTTTTCTGGTTGCTGGATTGGGAATTACCATCATGACGGTAAAAGCACCCGACAATTACGCTTATTATGCCGGCCTAATGCTCATATTTTCAGCCGGTTATTTTTTCATTAAACTCAGGTTTTTTATGGCATCGATGGCGGGCTGGATCACCCTGGCAGGCTACAACATAGGTGCGTTTTTTTTTGCTGATATCGATACCGGCATGATCATCAACAACAATTTCTTTTATTTTTCTGCCAATGTTATCGGGATGTTTGCCTCTTACTACATCGAATATTACGCACGAAGGGATTTTTACCTGAACCAGCAACTCGACAGGCAAAAGCATGAAGTTGAACAGGCCAACAAAAATCTGGAACTAAATGTTGAAATCAGGACGAAACAATTGAAGGAAGCCAAGGAAAGGGCAGAGCAGTCGGACCGATTAAAATCGGCATTTCTTGCCAACATGAGTCACGAAATCCGCACTCCAATGAATGGAATTATCGGTTTTTCAGACCTTCTTCCAACCGTCGAAAATCAAGACGAACTGCAGGAATATATAAATATCATCCAGCAAAACGGGCAACTCCTGCTGGCATTAATCAACGACATTCTCGACTTGTCGAAAATCGAAGCAGGTGTTTTAACATTGTCCACTTCTGAGTTTCCGGTGAATGTTTTGATACGTGAGATTTGCGACTTATTTAAAACGAATGAAAATGTAATAGCCAAAAACCTGGTTATCCAATCATCAGTTATTGATAAATCAGATGATTTAATCATCCGTGCCGACCGGACCCGCTTAAAGCAGGTATTAATCAATCTGATGAGCAACGCCTGCAAATACACCGATAAAGGATTTGTAAAAATTGGCTGCGAAGTACAGTCAAGCGACCTGATTTTTTATGTAAAAGACTCGGGCAGTGGCATGAACGAAACCCAGAAACAGGTCGTTTTTGAACGATTTATGCAGGTAATAACCGACGACAAACCCCGTCACGATGGTTCCGGACTGGGGTTAGCCATATCAAAAGCCTTTGTAAAATTATTTGGGGGCGAAATCTGGGTTGAAAGTGAACCGGGTATCGGATCAATATTTTCTTTTAATTTGCCACTTCAAATGGGGATAAAAACAGGGTCGGAATTTAATTTTAATAAAATGTCTGAAATGGAATATAATTGGAAAGACAAGGTAATACTTGTGGCTGAAGATGTTTCAACCAATTTCCTGCTGGTAAAAAAATCGCTGAAAAAAACCGAGGTAGCATTGCTGTGGTCGAAAAACGGTCAGGAGGCTGTGGAAGAATGCAAAAACAATCCTTCAATCGATTTGGTTCTTATGGACATTCGAATGCCAGTGATGAACGGGCTTGAGGCCACACGGAAAATCAAGGAAATGCGGCCTGACTTGCCTATAATTGCCCAAACAGCCTATGCCATGGATGGCGACCGGGAGAAAAGCCTCGATGCAGGTTGCGACGACTACATCTCAAAACCCATCAACCTTAGGGAGTTTACTGAAATGATCGCTGCTTTTCTTGAAAAATAATTACCACAAAACAATGGTATGCTATGGAAGAAAGCCCGCAACACAATATTTCGCTGCTGTTTGTCGAAGATAACGAAACCATTCGTTTTCTTTACAACCGCCTACTTGCCAAACGGGTAAACAAATTTTACATCGGAGAAAACGGACTTGAAGGCCTGAACCTCTACAAAGAGCACAAACCCGACCTGATCATTACCGACATAAGCATGCCCATCATGGACGGCCTCGAAATGATCCGTCATATCAAAGCCATTACCCCCGATATCAAGGTTATTGTAATGTCCGCCTATAGTATTAAGGAATATTTTCTGGAAGCCATCAATCTGGGTGTAAATGGTTACCTTATTAAACCTGTTGAAGCAAAAAAACTTTATGCCCTGATAGATGAATTAGCCGGAAATATCCTGTTGAAACGGGAACTCGAAGAGAAAGAACAAAAACGGCATATTGCCGAAGAAAGCCTCAAACGTTCGCTCGCCGAAAAAGAAATTCTGCTTAAAGAGGTTCATCACCGCGTGAAAAACAACATGCAGATCATTTCGAGCATCCTCAAAATGCAGGAACGCCTGGTGGCCGACCCCAAGTTGAAAACCATCCTTGAAGAAAGTCAAAACCGGATTCATTCCATGGCACTCATTCACGAGAATCTTTACAGGAATGAAAACCTGTCGGATATTAAGTTTTCCAATTATGTGAAAAGCCTCGCCGGCAACCTTGCCCGCGCCTACTCCGACCATCAGGCCAAAATCACATTCGAATACGACATCGAAGATGTGTTTCTTCCTCTCGACACAGGTATTCCTTGTGGTTTGATCATCAACGAATTATTGTCCAACTCGTTTAAACATGCCTTTACCAATGCCGATCAGGGAATTATTTCGATAAAACTTACTACCGACGATCAAAACCATTACATACTCGAAGTAAGCGATAACGGCATAGGAATCACAAACACTTTTCATCCCGATAAAAGCAATTCGTTGGGCATGCGCATCGTAACCAAACTGGTGCAACAAATTGAAGGTGAGTTGAATTACGATTTTTCTTCAGGCACAAAATACACCATCCGATTTAAAATTTAAACAGGTACTGAAACAAGCCCCCCTGCAATGAAAAAAATTAACGTTCTGATTGTTGAAGATGAAATTCTGGTGGCAACTGATATCGAAGAAAGCCTTACCAGCCTTGGATATTTGGTGCAAAACACCGTGGCTACCGGCGCCGCCGCCATCAGTGAGGTCGAAAAACAACTCCCCGATATTATTTTGATGGACATTATGCTAAAAGGCCCAATGACCGGAATTGAAGCCGCCAATCACATTCGCAAACATCACAATGTCCCTGTCATTTACCTCACTGCCAATGCTGATATTTCTACCATCGACAAAGCCAAACATTCGCTTCCTTATGGTTACATCATCAAGCCTTTCAACGAAAAAGACCTGCAAACCAACATCGAAATTGCACGCTTTAAGTTTGAAAACGACATGAAATCGCAAATGGAAAGCGACCAGTTTAATAAATTCTTTAAACAGACCGGTGACGCCGCAGGACAAGTTTTCATCAGCACCCACGATGGCCTTCAAAAAGTAAATCCGGATGATGTTTATTTCCTTCAACAAAATGAGGGGAACACTATTATTCACCTTTTTGACGAGGAAATTACCATAACACAGCCATTAGATCAACTCCGGGACAGGTTCCCGACAGACATTTTTATCAGGGTGAACCCTGATTTTCTTGTCAATGTCAACAAAATTTTTCTTGCAAGCTATCCGCAGGTAATTATCGCCGACAAAATGACTGTGATAACGGTGGATGCTGATAAAAAAGACTTGCTCGAATCGAAAACATCCAAACGCTGATAAATTTACCTAACAATTACCTGATAAAAAGTATGGAATCGCTGGTAGCCACAGCACATTTTTACAAAACGATAGTTGATTTACTTGAAAAAAACGGGCCTGATCCGGATGATTACGACAAGGTGCTCGAATTTGTCAACAGCCTGCCCGATACCGAAATAGAGGCTTTCAGGGAAGCCATGGAACCCATTCTGAATCCATCAACCATCATTGGATTTTCTTTTACAAAACCATTTGGCTACAACGGAGATTTCTTCATCATCGAGAAAATTTACCAGCATTTTGTTAATCCCGATACGAAATACCGTAAATGGGACGAATTTTTTCATCTGCTACCAGCCGCCACCGCAGTTGTTAACCGAAAAACCCTTGCCATCGAAATCCTAAAAAAACAAAACAGCAAATGCATTGGTAACGATTGTAATGTGTTGATTTTGGGTAGCGGACCTGTAACAGAAGTGTATGAGTTTTTTGTACAAAACCCCGAAAATTCACTCGTTTTCGACCTGATTGATCTGGATGCACGGGCGATAAACTATGCCAAACTCAAAAATAAAAGCCATCTTTCGCAGCTTACTTTCCACAACCAAAATGTTATCAGGTTTGTTCCCGATAAAAAATACAAACTGATTTGGAGTGCCGGGCTTTTCGACTATTTCAAAGACAAGCATTTTGTTTATTTGCTAAAAAAGTATTACGAATACCTTGAAGATGAGGGCGAAATGATAATCGGAAATTTCAACATTGAAAATCCTTCACGCCGAATCATGGAAATTTTGGGAGACTGGTTTTTGTACCACCGCTCAAAAGACGAACTGTACTACTTTGCCCACCAGGCAGGCATTCCGGCCAATAAAACCGAAATCATCAGCGAACCGCTGGGTATCAATTTGTTTTTGAGGGTGAGCAAATGATCTGATCCAAAAAAAATCATTCGCCCTAAAACAGCCCGATTTTTATCCCATAATTTATTGCTTCAGCCGTGTTGGAAACCTCCAGTTTTTCGATGATGCGCTGTCGGTGGGTGTTTACGGTATTAACACTGATACAGAGTTTGTCAGCAATTTGCTTACTGATAAACCCTGAGGCCAGCAATTCCAGAATTTCTTTTTCGCGACGCGATAAAGGCGAATCCTGCATGACCAATCCGGGAGGTGGAAACTGAAAAAGTTCGCCCGTTCTGAAATTGAAAAGCCTCGATTGGGCTGGTTTTTCAAGGTCCTGATCGGGCGAAATATCGAGCAGGCTGAGCGCAAGCCAGGCATTCCCCCGCTTGTCCAATTCGAGCAATGAATGTTGTTCGATCACCCGAACATATTTTCCATCTGCCTTTTTCATGCGATAATCGGTAATCACCTTGAATTCTTTCACTTTTTCAACCTGAACAGTAAAACTCATTTCCATAAAATAGCACCCTGCTTCAGTAAGTAAAAGGATATCGTCAGGGTGGATGTTCCTGTTAAAGTATTCAATCCCTTCACGGTCGGCATCCTGGATGTTGTAACCCAGAATGCTTTCAAATTTTTTGGATATAAAAACATGTTCTTTCCTGAAAAGATCAAAAATGGTTATCACGCTGCTGTCGATCACATCAAGCCTTTCAAGAAAAGGGCGGTGCTTTTCCAGAATTGAATAATCGAGCTCCGATTCAACAAATTGTTGCCTCTCAAATATCTCCCTTTGCTTTTGAAAAACCTGTTGTAATCTGTCACCCATAAAATCATTATTTTTCAGTATTGCAACGTTTGCCAGACTGTTAAAACTTTGCAGCGCTAAAATACATAAAAAATTACATGAAAACTTTCAGGATTTTCGGGTTTGCAACGTTGATGATACTGGCTTTGTCCCTTCACTCCCAACAATTTACACAAACAATAAAAGGGGATGTCACCGATTCGGAAACCGGGATAGGGCTTCCCGGTGCAACCGTTGTTATTCCCGGTAGTGACCCTTTGATTGGCACTGTTACCGACCTTAATGGGAAATTCAGAATTGAAAAGGTTCCGGTTGGACGATACGATGTTATGATCTCTTTTGTGGGATATGAGCCATTTTATCTGAGGGAGCTCATTGTTGGTTCGGCCAAAGAAGTGGTCATTGTTGCGGCTTTAAGCGAATCGGTTCAACAAATGGAAACTGTGGAAATTGTTGCCAGACAGGACAAGGACAAACCCCTGAACACCATGACCCTCGTAGGCGCCAGGCAGTTGAGCGTGGAAGAAGCCCGCAGATATGCCGGAGGCGTTGACGACCCTGCCCTGTTGGCCACAGCCTTTGCCGGGGTTGCCGGAAACATGAGCAGCAACGCCATTGTGGTGCGTGGCAACGCCCCGAAAGGTTTGCTTTGGCTGATGGAAGGGGTGCAAATATCCAATCCGAACCATTATGCCAACATTACTTCCTTTGGAGGGGGTGCTTTTACAGCGCTGAGCGCTCAACTGTTAGCCAACTCCGACTTCTACACCGGAGCCTGGCCGGCTGAATTCGGTAATGCCATTTCGGGGGTGTTCGATGTTAAAATGCGCAACGGCAACAGCGAAAAATATGAACATTCGGTGCAACTGGGAACCCTGGGATTAGACCTTTCGTCGGAAGGCCCGTTTGCAAAAGGGGGAAATTCCTCCTACCTTTTCAATTACAGGTTTTCCACGTTTGCTTTTATTGCCCCGTTGCTGCCCGACGATGCTGCAGGCAACCGGTTTCAGGATTTGTCGTTTAAACTTAATTTTCCATTAAAAAATGGTGGAGTTATTTCTCTTTGGGGTATAGGTGCAAGAGATATTTCGGACATTAAGCCCAACGACGCGGGCGACCGTACCTACGACCAGGATTTTCAAAAACTATATTCAAACCAGTACATGGGAGCCGCGGGTTTGAACCACCGCAAAACCATTGGCAAATCGGCCTACATCACCACTTCGCTGGCGGCCTCAGGCAATGGTTTGAGTTGGAAACAGGATCAGCTAAACAGCCAGGAGCAATTAATTCCTGATGAAAGGGTTGAAAATGACTATTTGAAGATTTCATTGTCATCGGCATTCAACAAAAAATTCAGCGCCCGACACACCAACAGAACGGGAATCGTACTTAATAATATTCGCTACAACATCGATACAAAATTCGCTGAAAATGCAGGTGAACCTTTAACACAGGTTTCGCTGATGAATGGTAACAGCTTTTTGTTGCAGTGTTTTTCCGAATCGAAAATATACCTTACCAGCACCCTCACCATCAACGCAGGCATTCATGCTCAACATTTTACACTTAATAACGCCTCAACCGTCGAACCCCGCTTAAGCGTTCAGTGGCAACTTCATCCTTTAAATTCGCTGAGCTTTGGCTATGGAAATCACAGCATGCTCGAAATGCTTCCCATCTATTTCATTACCCGTCAAAACGGGAACCAAACCATTTTCCCGAATGAAAATCTTGGTTTTACGAGGGCGCACCACCTGGTTTTGTCGTGGAACCACAACCTTAACGAATATACGCATTTTACCGTGGAGCCTTTTTACCAAAAGCTTTACAACATTCCGGTGGTTGACGGAACATCGTTTTCGTTGCTGAATCTGGACCAGGACTGGTTTGTGGATGAGGTTTTCGCAAGTAGCGGCACTGGCCGGAATTATGGTATCGATTTTACCCTCGAACGTTTTATGAAAAACGGATTTTACTATCTATTTACAGCATCTTTGTTCCAGTCAGCATATTGTGGGGGAGACAGGCTTACGAGGGATGCCCGCTATAACAAGCAGTTTGTTGTAAACGCCCTGGTGGGAAAAGAATGGAGGGTGGGCAAAAACCACAAAAACCTCATCAGTGCGAATGCCCGGTTTACAGCCATGGGTGGCGACCGCATGAGCCCGGTTGACTTAACAGCCTCCACCACTGCCCGTGAAGTGGTTTACGACGAAACCCGTGCATTTTCCGACCAGAAACCCGACAATTTTCACCTTCACCTGGGGATGTTTTACAGGAAAAACCGTTTGAATCACGCCAGCATCTGGTCGGTACAACTCATCAATGCTGTGGGCAGCAAGGAATTTTACGGCTACAAATACAACCTCAAAAATGATCAGATTGAAAAAGACGAAGAAATGATTGTACTTCCTCAGATTTCTTACAAGATTGAATTTTGAAACAGGGTATTAAAAAAAATCCATCACCAGATTTTATCATATCTTTACGCCTGCATTGAACAAAATACTGCTTTTTCCCTTTTTTATGGTTGAAGCGGAAATCGGAAGGATAATTTTTGAAGATGTAAAAAAACCTGTCTTAAACGGGCAAATACGATTCCAACTTTTGCACATAAAACTGAATTTCAAATATTTAGATTTTTAAAAAGTCCTACGTCTTCAGATTATAGTCAGGTTTTTATTGTAAATCAAGTCTTCGACTGGGCTGAAAATTATTAACATCGTAAAAAAACAAGCTATGAATTGTAAATATCTGATATTGTTATTTTTGACTGTTTTATTTATAACCCGGCCATCATTCGCTTAAAATCAGTGGCCTCGGGATATTGTAACTGATGATGGCGTTACCATCACACTTTTTCAACCTCAACCCGAAAGCCTGAAGGGAAATAATTTGATAAGCAGGGTTGTTGTTTCAGTAAAAAAGACCAAGAAAACCGAACCAGTTTACGGTGTGATTTGGTCGGATGCTACGCTAAATACCGACCTTGATAACCGCATGGCAGCTCTTGAAAAAATTATAATAACAGATGTTAAATTCCCTGAAGGAGCCGATCAATCGAGGCTTGCCGAATTCAAAGAAATTCTTGAAACGGAAATCATAAAATGGAATCTCATAATTTCGTTGGATGACCTTGTGGCAACATTGGAAGATGATCAGAATAAAAGCAGCGACATTCTGAATATGGAGGCGCCTGTGATTATTTACGCAAACGAGCCAACCACGATGGTGCTGATTGATGGAGAGCCCAGGGTTAATTACAACGACAATCTGAAAATGGAGACTGTAATAAATACCCCTTTCCTGATTGTGAAAAACCCTTCAGATAAAAAATACTACCTCTACACAGGTGAATTCTGGTATGCTTCAGATGCCATAAGCGAAGGATGGACTCATGCAGCCATACTGCCACCTGACATTGACAAATTAAACAAAGAGCTTCAGGATCAAGACAAAAATGAACCTGCCACGGCTGATACAGCAACTGCCAAACCAACTGCCATTTTGGTCAGGACAAAACCAGCCGAGTTGATCCAAACCGATGGTGAAGCCAAACTGGCCTCCTTACAAGGTACCGGATTGCTTTATGTTACCAACAGCCCTGATTACATCTTCAAATCCATTGACGACCAGCACTTTTATATTGTTATCACCGGACGTTGGTACAAATCGAAATCATTTTCCGGTCCATGGACTTTTGTTTCATCGGAGGATCTGCCTTCTGATTTTGCCAAAATACCCGAAGGATCACCAATGGATATTGTTTTGGCCAACGTTGCCGGAACCGATGCAGCGCGTGAAGCTGTGATGGAAGCTCAGATACCACAAACCGCCAAGGCCGACCGTAAAACCACCATTTGCACCGTAAATTACGATGGCTCACCAACATTTGAACCCATAAAAGGTACAAATATGGAGGTAGCCTTAAACAGTTCAGTTACTGTAATTAAATCAGGAAAAAAATACTATGCCGTTGATAATGGCATCTGGTTCGTTTCAGCAGATGCAAAAGGACCATGGGAGGTTTCAGAAGACCGGCCGGAGGAGGTTGAAAAAATCCCGCCGGATAACCAGGCGTACAACACAAAGTACGTGTATGTTTATGATGTAACCCCCGATTACATTTACATGGGCTACACCCCGGGTTACATGGGCTGTTACGTTTACGGGCCAACAGTTGTTTACGGAACCGGGTTTTATTATGCTCCCTGGTACGGCGCTGTGTATTATCCACGGCCAGCGACCTACGGTTTTAGCATGCACTATAATCCCTGGACGGGGTGGAGTATGGGATTCCATTACCATACAGGCTGTTTTAGTTTCCATGCTTACTCGGGAGGATATCATGGAGGATATTGGGGACCACCCATGTATCGCCCGCCATATTATCGTTATCCACCACATCATCCACCCTATTATGGCCATAAATATCATGGTGGAGGTTATTACGGAAATGGCGGCTACAACAATCATCGGTCCTCACGGGGTCAAGTCACTGCAAAATCAGGAAACATGGTTGACAACAGCCTTTCAAAAAATAGAGGAAACATCTACAATCAGCGCCCTGGTGTATCCACCAGGGATGTGCCCCGCAACCCAGGCAAACCGGAGCTGTCGGGTGGCCGAAACCAGGCATCAAATCCTGTTACAAGGAATAAAGCGAATCCCGGCACATCCGACAGACAGCCTCAAAAAGACCTGAACGCCCCGTCAAAACAGCCAAAAGCATCAAATAACATGTATTCTGATAAGTCGGGCAATATTTACAAGACTGATAAATCGGGCAACTGGCAGCAGCGGAGCGGCGATTCATGGCAAAACAGTCCCAGGGAAAATACCCGTGATCTTGACCGATCAAAACAACAGCGTGACAGGAGCAGTATGCGCACAAACCAGTCATCGGCGGCAAGAACATCACCGGGTTCAGCAAACCGCGGTGGCAGTGGTGGCAACGCCAGAATGGGCGGAGGCAGGCGATAAATGATTTTCAATATGAGTGTTCGCCTCCGGATTAACTTCATAAACTTTTCTTTTTGCAATTGAGTATTTATTCAACTTCCGGAAGCTGAAAACAGCATCTGAAAAAAACAAAATAATTCAAACTAAACACCTGATTCGATGAAACGTACACTGTTTTTTGCAATTCTTCTGGCATTGTTCCTTACCTCCTGTGGTCCAACACAGCAAATAACTGGCTACTGGGTAAATAAAGAGGCCGGTCCAAGAGGCCCCTACAAATCCATATTTATTATGGTAATTACCGAAAATAAGTCGGGCAAACTGATTGTTGAAGATAAAATGTCAACCCTGCTTAATTCGATGGGGCGCAAAGTAATTACAGCAAGCGATCTTTTTCCGCCATCTTTTTCCATTACCGGCCAACTAACCAGAGAACAATTATCGGAAAGCATCGCAAAAACAGGATGCGATGCCATCCTGACCATGGCTCTGCTTGATGTTAAAACGGTTGAGCAGTTTCAGCCAGGAACAACATACGCACCAATGGGCTGGGGATATTATGGAAGCTATTATGGTTATTACGACCATTATTATCCGGTTGTTTATTCTCCGGGATATTATTCTACCGATAAAACGTATTATCTGGAAACCAACTTTTACGACCGGGCTGATGATTTGCTTCTTTGGTCGATCCAGTCGGAAGCATACAATCCCGCCAACCTCAATTCGTGGTTCGATGGTTATTCTAAATTATTGCTTAACAAACTCAATAGGGAAGGTCTAATAAAAAAATAGCGGAAGAAAGTTTTTCTAATCCATAATAAAAAAACCCGACGTGAAATTCAGACATTTCAATGGTCGGGTTTTTTTTGCTTTCAACGGATCTTACCGGAATTAACCATTAAAAAACCGGCTAAATAGTTTAAATCATCAATTTACAACATCAGTTAAAACTTTCCTTACTTACCCATCTTAAAAGTGAGGCCACCACCCAGCACCCATTGATACATTGTTGAATAGGTACTAATGCCTGCGCCTGCGCCACCTGTTCCAAAGAAAAATCCCCCACCTGCTGATTGTACTGCAGATAATAATTCACCCTGCATTTTAAGCCCTACTTTTTCGCTTAACCAAATGTTTGTGCCTAATTTCAATCCCCACGCAAATTTTGTGGCGGAGCGGTTTTCGTTATTGTCCGGATTTTCGAGGTTAAAAATGGCCATCCCGAGTTCCAATCCACCGTAAGGTTCCACCTTGTCGCCCGCTCCTCTGAAATAGTTGGTCCCCCCAAGGAGAACATAATTTATGGCAAGATCAAAATTTGTATTCTGAATACCTCCATCATAATATTTCAATGGCGCCTTGGTGTCCAGTCGCAGGTATTTTATTTCAATCCCTTTTGTCTGGCTGGCCATATACTCTAGGCCGCCACCCCAGAGAAAGCCACCTTTGATTTTTCCCTCATAGTAACTGGTACTACTGTAGTAAGAATCCACTTTGTCATCAAAAACATAAGTGGTGTACCCATTCAGCCTGAGGTTTTGCGCCATTGTGGCGCCAGTAATAAAAAAAACAAGTAATGAGCTGAAAAATAAGTGCCTGATTTGATAAAAAGTTGTCTTCATGTTTATTAATTTATGTTTTGTAAAACGTTTACTCTAAACTGAGCACAAGGCATTTTTTAAAAATTTTTTGAAAAAACCAAAAGTACACCATTTTAAAAACGATTGTGCCATTTCAAACATAAAAATCAGTCGATTGTTTAAAGGCTTTTACACATTTTCCCTTTTTTGCAAATTCTGATGAATCAGGGTCGTAACAGCATTACATTTAACGGAATAATTTTATTTTTGCGCAGGGAATAGCGATTTTTCATCCAAAGGGAATAATGTTAATATAGCTTTTTTATCAATTCACTTATCCAGGGCATTTGCCGTACTGATTGGACAATTCTGGTTAGTGCCGGATATCATACAAAGCAGTGATTGATTTGAAGGGTTATCTACCAGGTTAACTCTTTGGTTGTGAAATAATTCCAGTAACCAAAAATTTAATAAAATTAAGACACAGATGAAAGTTTCGACTCCGGTTATTTTACTTTTAATGGTGGTTTTTAGTCAGGCAGTCCATGCTCAGATTGATACAAAAATGGATTCAAGGGCAAAAAAGTACTACCACTCTCTGAATATTTCGATGGAAAATGGCGCCATGCTGAGCAACGACACCGAGTTAGGTGACCAAATAGTAAACAGCTCGTACTACAACGGGTTTAACCTGCAATATGGCTGGTCGAAAAACGATCCTGAAGATACCTACAACCAGTCGTACCGTCATCCCACGCTTGGTTTAGGCTGGTACGCAGCTACTTTTCATTCCTCTGAAGTGGGTTATCCCAACGCATTGTATTTTTTTATGTCGATGCCATTAACCTGGGAAACCAACAAACGTTGGACAGGTTCGTACACGGGCGCCTTTGGATTGTCCTACAATTTTAACCCTTACGATTCAATCAATAATCCAACCAACGTTTTCTTGGGGTCTTACCGTAATTGTTACCTGCACCTGGGCTTCAACCTTAATTATCATTTCAACAATAAATTATCTGCCTACGGATCGCTTGGATTTACGCATTTTTCAAATGGGGCATTTAAACTTCCAAATTCAGGCATAAACCTGGTGCCATTGACGATAGGCGCAAAATACAGGTTTACCGATAAACCGGTCGAAAAGCCCACATCACCGCTCGAGCCTTTTATTCAGCACGGTCAGGTGAATGTGATACTTGCTGCAGGAAGTAAAAATTATAGTGTTGGCGAACCCAATTACCTGAAAATGACTTTAGGGGTAAATTACCTGAGGCAGATTAGCTACAAATACCGCATGGGGCTGGGGATGGATTTCTTTTATGCCGCCGAATCTGGTTTAAGGTTTTCGCAGGTTGATGACCGTTCAGATTTTTCGAAATCAGTTTCGTATGCTGTTGTGGGTTCGTGGGAATGGGTAGTGAGCAGAACTGTATTTGTACCCATTGGTTTGGCCTGGTACCTGCACCGCAATCCCGAGAACGGTGAAAGGGAAAGGTACTACGAAAGGGTTGGTTTGCGCTTCAGAATCAAGGATCATTTTAATACCGGTGTTACCATAAAGGCTCATGGGGGAGTGGCTGACATGTTTGAATGGACCATTGCCTACACATTTCACAATGACCAGAATAATTACCGGTAAACGGCAAACCTGTTCTCAACTTTTTTAACAGAATGCGAGGCTCCATTTTTTTAAAACCGTTTCAATCAAATCTTAAATAAACCTTCAGCGATGAGAAAAATTACATTTTTAGTTTGTATTCTGGCTCTTTGGTTGCATGGATTTTCGCAGGGAACGGCTCCACTTTCTGAAGGTGAAAAACAGCTCAATTTCGGAACCGGTTTATCGGGTTATGGAATTCCGGCTTATGTTGGACTCGATTTTGCTGTTCACAACGAATGGACGGTTGGTCCGGTGGTAAAAATCCATATCGACGACGACATCAGGTTTGGCGCTCTTGGCCGTGTTGATTACCATTGGAACCGATTGTTGGAAATACCTTCTGAATTTGATTTTTACCTTGGCGCAAATGTTGGCCTCATATCGGGCGATGACCTTGAATTTGACCTGGGATTACAATTGGGTGGCCGTTGGTACTGGAGTGAAAAATGGGGACTGAACGTGGAATTAGGTGGTGGAAATGGTTATGGAACGACAGTAGGTTTGAGCATGAAACTCTGATGCTGCCAGTGCTCCCATGGAATTCCGGAAGTCCAGAAATTTATATCAACCAGTACCAATCATAAAAGACATTCAGCCAACAAAACACTAAATGATTTGCAGGTTGATTTATTTCCGAGCAAACAAAAGAAATCACTACTAACCGCATAATTTGTTAATCCCCCTGATGTATCGGGGCGGGCGCTACTTGGAGTTTTTATGTAATCGTATCTTGTTGTTCTACAATACCTTATCCCTGCCTTGCTGGCAGGTAGGCGCTACGCGGAACCTGCCAGATGTCAGGCTGGTTCGCAGTCGGCGATTAAGTATTTTAAGAAAAAATTTTTTTCATTTTGCTTAATACCTCGTAAGTACGGGGTTAAAGGAATCAAGAGTTTCAGCCTGATTCATTTATTTTACCTGGTCAACAGTGAAAAGAAATAAAAATCACAAAACACTTGTAGCTGCACAAGGTTAATTAACAAAAGAGAAGTGCAAAAAAAAGACACTTCTTATCGGCAAATTATTGCAATATTTGGCTCAGTTTTTCAAACACCTAATTTTAATGAGCATGAATAACAACATTACCAACAATTCAGTTTACGACACAACCATCCGGTTGTTTATTCTTATTTTGATCATCGCCTGGTGCCTGATGATTATGTATCCATTTGTAAGTATAATTCTCTGGAGCATGATATTATCGCTGGCCTTGTTTCCGCTTCACAGTTCAATAGCAGCAAAAATGGGGGGAAGACCAAAGTTGGCATCATCCTTAATCCTGATTTTGGTGCTGGTCATTATTTTTGTTCCAACCTGGTTGCTCATCGATTCACTTTTCGACCAGGTAAAAGAACTTAAAACAAATTATGATAATGGCTCTCTTACCATACCTCCCCCATCTGACAAAGTAAAAGAATGGCCTGTTGTTGGTGAAAAACTTTTTGATATCTGGCAATCAGCCTCCGGAAACATCGAACAGTTTGTGATAAAGTATAAAGACCAGCTTACTGCTGCCGGAAGTAAAATAGGGAAAGGAATTTTCAGTGCAGCGGGCGGAGTCATTCAGATTATGGTTGCGCTAATCATTGCTGTAATATTGCTTGCAATTGGCGGAACTGGCGAATCGATCAGAAAGTTTTTCAGGAAACTGGCCGGCGGGAAGGGCGATGAATATGCCGACCTGATTTTGAAAACCGTGAGCAATGTTGTAAAAGGAATTATTGGCGTTGCCCTGATACTTGCCTTGCTACACGGAATTATATTTATGTTCTCAGGTATTCCTTATGCCGGAATCTGGACACTGCTGGTATTTGTTTTGGGCGTACTTCAGATACCCTTGTTTTTCATTACTTTACCCGTTATTATTTACATGTTTGCAACCAAAGACATTGTTCCGGCAATCGTTTGGACTGCACTGCTGTTCGTTGCAGGATTGTCTGACAATGTGCTGAAACCTATTTTGCTTGGAAAAGGCGCTCCGGTGCCTATGCTGGTGATATTTATCGGAGTAATTGGCGGGTTTATCTTTTCAGGTTTCATTGGGCTGTTTACAGGCGCCATTGTTATGTCGGTGGGCTACACGTTGTTTGTTCAGTGGATAAATTCGGACAACGGGGTAAAAACTGAATAAGTATTTAAAATTTTCGGCAACAGGAAATTGAGATTGGAAGCAATTTTCAAAAAAAAACGCCTGGAAATCAATATCCTTTCTGATGTATTTTAAAAAACACAGCTTAAGCACAATGATGGTCTGGTTGTAAAAACGATTCAAATATCGGGCTCCTTTAGTTCAGGAATTATTCGGGCTTTGGTTATTTAGACTCTGACAGAGAAATGATTAAAAAGACACTGGCAGTACTTTTATATTTTATTGGCGTTTTCGCAACTGCCCAACAACGGGATGTGGTGAATATCACCTTGGCAAAAAATGATAAACCATTTAATACAGATACGGCTTTGATTTTAGCTATAAGAGTTGATACTACTCTTTCACAGGAATTTAACGTTGACACGAACAAAATTGTAAAGGACTTCAATCAGCAGGATCTGGAAGAATCCGGATACAAAGTTTGGTTTATGGGAAGTGCAAGAATAAATGCCCATTACGATTTTGCAGGAATGAAAAGTACAGAAGGTTTTATGCCTTTTGACATACCGATTGGAAAACAGGACGTCCCGGGACTGTCAAGTACTTACCTTGGCGCAAGGCAATCAAGAATGGGCGTGGGAGGAGATGCCAATACCAAAGTAGGAAAAATCAAAGCTTACATGGAAGTCGATTTTGCCAGTGCCAGTGATTCGTATTTGCGCCTGAGGCATGCCTATGCTGAGTGGAATTTCGTGAAACTTGGCTACACCTGGAGCACTTTTATGGATAATGCCTCTTTGCCTAAAACTGTTGAATTTGAGGGACCAAACAGTTCTCTGAGTAAAAGGCACGGATTAATCCGGTACGAAAGGATTATTAAAACCCGCAGTATTTTAGGGATTTCATTAGAAAGCCCTAAAGCTGATTATTACAATCCGGCCGACACCCTGCTTGCCGACGTATCAACACATAGAAACCTTGATTTGGCCAGTCGTTACAAATATTTTGATGATTGGGGACATGTTCAGGTTGCAGGAATTTTGCGTCGTATCGATGTTTTCAGTCATGGCAGCATGGAAGTTGAGTACGGCTGGGGTGTTCTTTTCAGTTCAACACTTCACCTGGGAGTGAAACACCAGATTAATGCCCAATATTCGACAGGAAAAGGGATTGCATACTATTACGTTGGTTTCAATGGCCGACAGTTGGATGCAGTGTACAATCCCAACACCAACAGCATGATGCTAAAAAGTATTTATGGAGGCTTCATCAACTATTCGTTCATGCATAATCCTTCGTTGGTTTACTCGCTGATTTGTGGAATTTCGAAAATGAAGGTAGAAGCGTTTGAACCCGCGGATACATTTCTATCAAGCCAGTACCTCGGAATCAACGTTTTTTATAATCCTATAAAAACCATCAGCCTTGGATTGGAAGCAACCACCGGGACACGCAAAAACTTTGATAATCAGCAGGGCGAAGCTACAAGAATATCCATGATGGCAAAATTCGATTTCTAAAACCAGGTGTTTTTTGAGAATTGAAAAAAAGGATTTGGTAAAGACCGATAAACACAAAAGGCAGGATTTACCCGCCCTTTGCTTAATACTTATCTAAAAAAATTCTCACTTTTTCGTTGGCATGACAGCGTATTTCTGTTGCAGTTCGCCCACAAAAGGAATAGATTGCTGAATGGACAGGTTGATAAGGTTATTGATGTAATTTTCAACCTGATAAAACTGCCCGGCTTTCACAGGTCCAATCTTTTTTGAAAGGGCAGTGAAATACTTTTTTTGAAGCTTCTTAAATTTTATTTCCAGATCCACTCCATTGCTCACCATTTCTTTAGCCTTGTCGGTGTTTACATCCTGAACATTTTTCAAATACGCATCAATAAGTTCAATGCGGCGTGCGCCAAGCGCAAGCCTCTCGGTTTCATATTTGTTGTAAATCGGCCAAAATTCTGAATCCTGCTGCGGTGTAAGTGCCATATACTCTTTGACGATGGCTGCTTTTTCAACCCCAAATAGCTTCTGCAACACCTCAACGTCACCCTTTGACGACTGAGAAAAAAGGCTGAAAGAACCCGCTAAAAAAATTGCTATCACCAATAACTGCTTTTTCATACTTTGAATTTTTTATTGTTAATGTCTTAATAATTAATAAATTACCCGTTACAGGTTTAGGTTTGTCCCGGGCATTTAGGGTATTTAAACAGCTACCTTAAAAAAAGGTTTACTCCTGCATCATAAAAATTACGAAGGTCACGGTGCCTGAGCCCGAATGGTTCCTGGCAGGGGCGCCAGAAATTTGCGCAAGGGTTTTTCTGGAAACCAATAATTAAATTTTCAGCCAGATCAATGTTTCCGGACTTTAAATACAATATTGTCAGATTTCTACGAATTTTTTCGTAAGCCCTAATTCGTGTTTTCCCAATACATTGGCTATCACAAAATAGCTTTTAGGGCATTTTACAAAACACGACTTTTTTAGTCTGGCTTCATTCATAAAAAACCATTTAACTGAGCTTCGAAAACCTTTTTAAAAGCTAAAATGCCCCCGTTGTGCTGCCTTAAAATATTCATCCTGTCGGTTTGGGCTAAATTGTACCCAACGTAGTGAAGATTTGTATGGAGGGTACATCGCAATTTTTTTTGCAAATAAATCCTAAAATCGGCTTCATCAACCATTTAGGCTACTTACTGTTAACCAAATGTTTAATAAATAAAACTCTGACCAAATGTAGTTTTCAGTAATTTTGCCGCCAGACAATAAAATCCAAATTTGCCTTGTTATTAGAAAAAATTTACAGAAGAGTATGATTAAAAAAACGCCTGTAATTGCGTTGATAGCGCTGTTTACAACATTTAGCTCCTGCCAGTTGGTTGAAAATTTAACCCACACAAAGAAAAACACCGAAACCGAAAACACCTTTTCTGAAGAAAATTACCCTGAAAGCAAAAGGATCGCAAGACAAAATGATTCACAGGAATCAGTTGAGCAGGACTACCTGTTTGCCGAAAACGAGGAAGACGTTACCACCAGTCCTGATTCGATTATGATGGAATCGGTGATGTACGATGATTCTCTGATCCTCTTCTCGAACAAAATTTTCGACAAGCGCGAAACCATCAAGGCGATTACCGACCAGACACCTGTTGCCGACATGTTGGATGCCCTGGTTAATATCAGATTTTTCAATACCGATTATTTTGTCACCGACACACAACAACTGAACATTTACAATTATCCAAAAGATTTGGTTCCGGTGTTTTCTGATTCAATTCTTGCGCAGCGGATTGCTGCCCTCGACAGGCAATCACCTTTTGACCTTACCTACAACAACACTGTAAGAGATTACATCGATCTTTACTCAGTGCGCAAGCGCGGGCTTACTTCACGCATGCTGGGACTTGCAGAGTTGTATTTCCCCATGTTTGAGGAAATGTTGGACAAATACAATTTGCCGCTGGAACTAAAATATCTTGCGGTTGTGGAGTCGGCATTGCATCCACAGGCTGGTTCGCGCGCAGGAGCCAAGGGAATCTGGCAATTCATGTATGGAACAGGCAAATTGTACGGTTTGAAGGTTAATTCTTATGTTGACGACCGGTTTGATGTTTACAAATCGACAGTGGCTGCCTGTGAGCACCTGCAGGATTTATTCAACATTTACCAGGACTGGTCGCTGGTGCTGGCAGCCTACAATTCGGGTGCCGGCAACGTCAACAAAGCCATTCGCAGGGCGGGAGGAGTAAAAAACTATTGGGCCATCTGGCCTTTCCTTCCGCGGGAAACAAGAGGGTATGTACCTGCTTTCATCGCTGTGAATTACGTAATGAATTATCCAGCCGAACACAATCTTTACCCGGTTCATCCCGGAATCCTTTTCAACGAAACAGACACCCTGATGATTAACCAGCCGCTGGCTTTCGACCAGATTTCTGAATACCTTAAAATGCCTTTAGACGAAATTGAATTCTTGAATCCTTCCTTCAAACTGGGAATTATTCCAGCCTCTGTCGATAATCCATACATTTTGCGCTTACCAAGAAGATATGCAAGCGAATTTATTTCGAACGAGCAACAGGTTTATGCGTTTAAAACGGCAAAAGGCCTCGAACATGACAAATTGATGGAGCAGGTTGAAAAAGCAAAAGAAATGGATGTTCATGTTGTGAGAAAAGGAGAAAACCTGGCCGGCATCGCCAAAAAACATGGAACAACGGTTGAAAACATCAAAAAGCTGAACGGGCTCAAAAGCAACATGATACATCCAGGCCAGAAACTCAGTGTTTATGGAAACACCAAAAAATCATCCAGTAGCCAAAAAAACAGCGCAACTGCCCAGCCGTCAAACATTCAAAGGTCATCAGAACCATCGTATTATACTGTGAAAAAAGGTGACAACCTGGGCGCCATTGCCCAAAAATACAATTGCACGGTATCCGAAATCCAGAGCTGGAATAATATGTCGAAAAACCTGATCTACCCTGGGCAAAAGCTTATTGTTTACAAACCGGCTGAAAGAACCGAAACAACGCCCGAAACCACCAACAAAGCAGGGGAAGTAACAAAAACCAATCATGCAGAAAGCAAAACTTCCGCCAGTAACCACGAAACCACCAGCGAAACCAAATACATTTACCACATAGTAAAACAAGGGGACACCTTGTGGGACATTGCAAAACAATACAATGGAGTTACCGTAAATCAAATTAAAGAGCTGAACCAACTCTCGAACAGCCATAAACTAAAAGTTGGACAGGTATTAAAAGTTGCCATTGCCGGTTAATAACGAAACCATAAACTAGAACCAAAAGCTATGAAAAAAATATCATTAACTACGGCCTTTTTGCTTGTTGTGATGATTTTGACGTCGTGCAAACTCGACAGATCATCAACACCTCCAAGTACAGGAAGAACCAACGAATTGCTGATTGTAACCAACAGCAATGAGGTATGGAACAGCCCTGTCGGCCAGGCAATTACCGATTTTTTCACCCAACCACTTGTTGGTCTCCCGCAAACAGAGCCCATGTTTGATTTAATTCATTTTCCACAAGCATCGTTAACGGCGTCCATCCAGGCACACCACAATATGTTAATTGTTGATATCAACAATTCATTTGCCGAACCACTGATCGAAACAAAAAAAGATCTTTGGGGTAAGCCGCAACGGGTGGTAAAAATTACAGCCAAAGACCAGGAGACTTTTTTAGCTCAGTTTGACCTTTACAAAGAAGCATTTCTTGAATTGTTCAACGAAAACGAACGCACCCGAACTAATATCGCTTACAGCAAGGCTGAAGATGTAAAGATTAAGAATAAAATACTTTCGGGTTTCGACCTGGATATGGTTGTGCCAAAAGGATTCAAAATAGCCGCCATAACACCTAATTTTGCATGGATAAGGCGGGATGCCGCAAAATATGAACAGGGCATACTGATTTACTATTCAGCCTATTCCGATACCAACAATTTCAACGATCAGCAACTGATTAGCCGACGCGATACCATTACAAAAAAATACATTCCTGGCCCGTCAGAAAACTCATACATGAAGGTTGCCATGATTGAACCCCCGTTGACTAAAAGAATCGATTTTAAAGGAAATTTTGCTGTTGAAATGCGTGGCATGTGGGAACTGGAGGGGGATTTTATGGGTGGGCCGTTTTTAAGCTACACCTTTGTCGATCAACGTCATAACAGGCTGGTAACCATCGATGGTTTTGCCTATAAACCCAATGAAGAGAAAAAAGACCTTGTTCGTCAGCTCGAAACCATCCTTTATTCGGTGCAGCTGCCGGATAAAAATACCGCAGAAACCGCAGCAAAATAATTGACCATCCGGCTCATCATTCATTGTTTTCCAATCTTTTCTTCTACCCTTCTCTCTTTTCCTTCAGTTAGGATTGAATTTAAATTGCACTATTGTTAATCAAAAAACAGGACTTTCATTATTTTTGCCAAATAAATCAATGATGTATGAAAGCCCGGATTAACTTGTTAATTTTGTTGATGTTATTGTGTCTGGCTATCGATACGGCAGCACAATTTGAAAAATATTTTACCACAAAAACCCTCAGGATCGATTATTTTCATGCTGGCGACAAAGATTCAGAGTCGTGGTCGATTGATGAAGTATTATCAGAACCTTACTGGGGTGGTTCGCAAACCAACCTGATCGACACCTTCGAATACGGGAAATATTTTTTCAGGGTAATTGACCCAACTGACGAGAAAGTAATTTACTCGCGCGGTTATTCAACGCTTTTTGCCGAATGGCAAACTACTGATGAAGCAAAAAAAACAAGGAAAACTTTTTCTGAAACCGTTGTAATGCCATTTCCTAAACAGGATGTCCGGGTCGATTTTTACTCCCGAAACAAACAGGGTGAGTTTGAAAAGATGTTTGAATACCTGGTGGATGTAAAAAGCTATTTCATTAAACCCGAAAGAAGGCTGGCATACCCGGCATTTGATGTGGAGATTAATGGCGATGCGGCTCAAAAGGTTGATATCGTGCTGCTTCCCGAAGGTTACACTGAGCAGGAATTGGGACAATTCATCAGCGATTGCAGGCAATTTGCCACTCATTTGTTCGATTTTGAACCCTACAGTTCAAACAGGGAAAAGTTTAATATCCGCGGAGTGCTGGCTCCATCGCCCGAATCGGGAAGCGACATCCCGGCTGACCATGTGTGGAAAAAAACCTTGATGAACACCTCTTTTTACACCTTCGACAGCGAGCGCTACTGCATGACAACCGACAGTAAAAGCGTGCGAGACCTGGCTGCCAACGCACCCTACGACCAGATTTACCTGCTTGTAAATCATCCGAAATATGGTGGAGGAGCCATTTACAACGATTATTCGGTTTCGGTAAACAGCAATCAGGCGGCTGCAAAAATTTTTATCCATGAATTTGGTCATGGCTTTGCCGGTTTAGGTGATGAATATTACACGGATGACGTGGCCTACAGCGAATTTTATGCTTTAGACGTTGAACCGTGGGAGCCTAATATTACAACCTTGATAGATTTCGAATCAAAATGGAAAAATCTGTTGGATAGAAAAACACCGGTACCAACACCCAACGAACTAAAGTATCGTGAAATAACCGGTGTTTTCGAAGGCGGTGGTTATTCGGCAAAAGGCATCTACAGGCCAGCCTACGACTGCTTGATGAATTCCTTTAAAGGAAATAAATTTTGTGAAGTTTGCCAAAAATCCATTCAGGAAATGATTGATTTTTACACGGAATAAGCCTGTGTTTACAATTTATTTCATGGATATTGCAAAACAACGAAAAGCACGTTTGACAACACGTTTTACAAAAATTATCACAAGAGAACATTTTAAAACAAATAAAAAAGATGATCAGACATTTATTAGAACTGGTTGAAGTTGCGAAAAGCAAAAAAACACGCAAACTGGTACTTGCAGCCGCTGGTGACGAAGATGCACTTCTGGCGGTAAAAAATGCTGCAATGCACGGCATTATCGAGCCAATTCTGGTTGGCGATATGAACAAAATCAGGGCAATAGCCAAAAGTATCAGTTTCGATATCACCGAGTTGGAAACATACGATTTTCCAGAAAAAAACGATGCCGCAACAAAGGCCACCCAATTGATAAAGGAAGGCAAGGCCGAAATCCTGATGAAAGGAAACATGAGCACCGGCACGTTGATGAAAGCCGTTCTTGACAAAGAAAACGGATTGCGAAAAGGAGATACCCTGAGTCATGTGGCTGTTTTCGAATCGCCATATTATCATAAATTATTAGGCGTAACAGATGCTGCGATGAACGTAAATCCCGACCTTGAGACCAAAATTGCCATTATTAAGAATGCCGTTGAAGTTTTCCATAAACTGGGGAATTCAAATCCACGTGTAGCCATTGTAGGATCGGTTGAAACGGTTAACCCACGTATGGAGGCAACCATGCACGCTGCCACCATTTCGATGATGAATTACAGGAGACAGATTACCGGATGCATCATTGACGGGCCATTGGCCATAGACAATGCCATATCGCGTAAATCGGCAGAACTGAAAAATATCACCAGCGACGTTGCCGGTGACACCGACATTATTATGGCACCCAACATCGATGGTGGAAACATTTTGTATAAAACCCTCAATTTCCTGGGTGGTGCAGTGTCGGCAGCAGTAATTATGGGCGCTGCAGCCCCGGTGGTATTAACTTCACGTTCCGATAGCGACAAGAGCAAATTTTTGTCGATTGCACTTGCTGCAAACATTGGTTAATCCACAATAAATCAATTATTTTTACTCATTCATTCAAAGCAAGGATTTTCTGATGGAAGGTTTGGGAGTATTGGCAATAAATCCGGGATCGACATCAACAAAAATTGGCGTTTTTGTTGATCTGAACCCAATTTTCCTGAAGAATATTCAGCACGATAAAGATGAACTTGCCCGTTTTGAAAAAATAACCGACCAGTTTGACTACCGTAAAAACATGATAGCCAAACAGCTCAACGATGGTGGCGTACCGGAGAGTTCGGTACACGCCATTGTTGGCCGGGGCGGATTACTGCGCCCGATCGAATCGGGGGTGTATGAAGTAAACGAGCGGATGAAGCAAGACCTCCGCAACAGCCCGATTGGTGAACATGCCTCCAATTTGGGTGGTTTGATTGCCGATGCTTTCGCAAGGCAGCTAACCGGCGTAAAAGCATATATTGCCAACCCCGTGGTGGTGGATGAACTCGACCCGATTGCCAGAATTTCGGGCAACCCGCTTTTCGAACGAAAATCGATATTTCACGCCCTGAATCAAAAGGCAGTGGCACGACAACACGCCAAATCGGTGATGAGAAATTACGAATCGATGAACCTGATTGTTGCCCACCTTGGCGGTGGAATTACCGTGGGAGCACACAAACAGGGACGTGTGGTTGATGTGAACAACGGACTGGACGGAGAAGGTCCATTTTCACCTGAACGATCAGGAACACTGCCCATTGGCGATATCGTAAAAACCTGCTTTAGCGGCAAATACAGCCAAAAAGAGGTTATGAAAATGATAAAAGGAGAAGGTGGCCTTGTAGGATATTTCGGCACCAACGATGCTTATGAGGTGGAACAGATGATGGCTGCCGGCGACCCACGCGCTGCTTTAATTTATGAAGCAATGGCCTACCAGGTTGCAAAAGATATTGGTGCTATGAGTGCAGTACTTCACGGTTGGGTTGATGCTATTATCATAACCGGTGGAATTGCGCATTCAAAATGGTTTACAAACCAGATCATCGAACGTGTTCACAAAATTGCTCCCGTACATGTTTACCCTGGCGAAGATGAAATGAAAGCGCTGGCATACAACGGCATGAGGGTTCTCAGGGGCGAAACAACCGCAAAGGAATATCTGTAGCTTCCGGTTCAGCCGAATACCGTATTCCGTATGGAACCCTAACAACGACCTTAGTTCCTGCTATTTGCCCCGATTCATACACATCAAACATCTCGAGGGTGATGGGTTTTTTATTCAGTTCGTTGATGCCGGTAATAAATTCTTCCATGATTTTTATGGATTTAAAAGCCTTTTCCTTATTGAGCTCTTTCGACCGCTCAATCCCAACACCATTGTCGGTAACAACAATTTCGATTACTTCCCCTTTTTCAGAAATATCGATTTTTAGAAATCCTCCTTCAATCCTGTGCATCAACCCGTTGTTTATGGCCGACTCGGCCAGCGACTGAACAACCATGCGAGGAACTTCGTTCCTGAAATCCAAATCAGGACCAACCACAATGTCATAATTAAACTTTTCGCGAAAGCGAAACTTTTCAATTTCGAGGTACTTTCGGGTAAAATCCACTTCATCATCCAAAAAGCGTGACAAACGGTCGGAATAAAGCATGGTTGACCTGATGAGCTTCGAAAATTTAGTGAAATACCTGTAGGCTGTATCTCTGTCCTCCTTAAAAATGGCAGCACCAATGGCGTTAACCGCATTAAAAGTAAAATGAGGATCCATTTGATTTCGTATTGACCTGAGTTTCAATTCGGCAAGCTTTTGTGCTCTCTGGTATTTGTGCTTCAATATTTTTTTCTGCATGTGTAACACAAGAAAAATAAAAGCAGCAAAAAGCAGATAAAAAGCCCCAATTACAGCCCATTTTAGCCAGTAAAACTTGTTTTCGAAGTAATGATAACCATACAGCATATTATCCACATGAATCATGATGACGGGTCGTTTTCCGGCAAGTTCGAAAAATGAAACATTCTTCAAACTGAAAGCATTTGCAAGTGGAATGTGCAAAAAAACCGGATTTGAATAATCGTGTCTGAAAATATACAATCCATCAAAATTATTATCAACATGCAGTATTTCCAATTCACCATCATTATCAAGGTCTTTGGTGGTAACATATCCCGAAGGGGGAAAGTCTTTCAGTATTTTGATATTCTTTAGTTCAAGCTTATCATTCACCTCGTAGAAATTGCCCGACCTGTCGTAGAGCGTCATGGTATTGTTAAAATTTTGCGAATACACCAGCGTAAGCTGAGGCGAAGGAAGATGAGTATTTCTCTTTGTGATTTTTCTGATGAGCGGATCGAAAAGAAAAAGCCCTACTGAATCACCTGATGCAGAACCATTATAAAAATAATACATCACTTTTCGCCCTTTATCATTCTCAAATATCGTATATTTCAATCCTGAAGGAGTGCCTTTAAACTCTATTGGTTCAGTCCAAAAATCGAGGTTTTCGTCCAGAATTATTATCCATGAAGAATAATCGTGCAGTTTGTCAGTGCCGTCAGGACTAATATTTCCAGGGCTGGAAGTAAATAAAAGGGCTTCGTATTTCCCATCATCATCAAGGTCGAAAAATGTTTCACCTGAAGGATTGGGATAGGTGATGATTGCCAGATACGGGGACTTTTTTACCCTGTTGTTGTTAACATCAACCACATAAAAATTGCGTGGAAAAAGCGAATAGCCGGCATTGATAGAAAAAGCAACCTCATTGGTGCCATCTCCATTCAAATCTTTGGTTACCTGATTGGTTACAGCAAAATTCATCAGCTTTTTTGGATTTGAAATGTGATCAATAAAAATATCCTCAACAAAAAGGACAGATGTATCAATGGGTTGCAAAACAGTTAAGAAAGCCGAATCATTCCTGAAATAAACCAGTGAAACATCGGTAAGCGAATCATTATCGACATCGATAAAGCCCCCGCTTATTTTCGATGGAAATTCACCATTCATGTTGTACTGGGCGAAAATCCTGTCATCATACAGGGTTAATTTTATGGCAGCCTGACCGTCGGTATTTGCAAACAATGAAACTTCGTCGTCGTTTCCATCGTGATTCATGTCCTTAAAATAAACCATTGAGTTTTCCTTGTCGGCTCGTTTAACTGACACGAAATTTGCCTGATACCTCTGAAAATAATCTGGAACAAAAATAATGGCCAACACCAGAATAGGCGTGGCCAGAAAGAATGGATTTATAAAGAAATAACTTAATTTTTCTTTGAACGTCCGGTGTATTTTCAAAATAAAAAAATCTTGATGGAAAATAATTATTGTAAAAGCCAGGTCACGAAAGTTTCAGCAAATCTGAAAATGAGATTACACTTCCGATTTCAGTTTTTTAACAGCTTCGATGAGCGGGGGCAATACTTTTTGAACATCACCCACAATTCCATAATCGGCAGCCTGAAAAATGGGAGCTTCCTTGTCGGTATTCACAGCGACAATAAATTTTGATGAGCTTACGCCGGCCACATGCTGGATTGCGCCTGAAATTCCAAATGCAAAATACAGGTTTGGAGCCACAATTTTTCCTGTCTGACCCACGTGTTCGGAATGAGGGCGCCAGCCTTCATCCGATACAGGCCTCGAACATGCAGTAGCTGCACCTAACAATTCAGCAAGTTCTTCCAATGGCTTCCAGTTGTCGGGGCTTTTCATTCCGCGACCTCCAGATACAACCACTTCAGCATCGTTGAGCAAAACTTTTCCGGTTGACTTTTCTACATTCGTTACCTTCGTTTTAATGGCTGATGTGTCAAATCCGGCTGAAATGCTTTCTATTACAGCCTCCGTTGTATTTTCACGAACCCCGAAAGAATTCTGCGCTATACTGATAACTTTTACGTCTGATTTGATCATCACATCAGCAAAAGCTTTTCCATGGAAGACTTTCTTTACAACAACAAAGGGATTGAGGCTTTTAGGCAATCCGGATACCGAAAAAACCAAGCCTGCATTAAGCTTTACTGAAACCCTCGGAGCCACAGCTTTGGAAGTATTGGAAGCAGAAAATACAACAATTCCTGCTCCTTCACTTTTGGCTACCTGTGAAATTACGGCGGCATAAGCCTGGTTATCAAGGGTTGAAAGCATCGGATTGTTGCAGGTGAGAATCCGTGCAACCCCATATTTCGACAAATTGATTAATTCGCTTTCAGCAACATCGCCAATCGAAAGTGCGATGGCTTCAGTTCCTGCCTGACGGGCAATCTCAACACCGTAACATACGGCTTCAAAGGTTGATTTTTTGAATTTACCGTCGAAATTCTCTGTGTATATTAATATTTTATTCATGGTGTGTTCGAATGATTAAATGTTGGAAATGATTAAATAATTTTTGCTTCATGGTGAAGTAAATCAACCAATTGGGCTACATTGTCAGCGTCAACCATTTTACAGGCTGCTTTTGGCATTGGTGGCTCGTAATTTACAAACCCAGTGAGAGCATCAGCAGCAACGGGTTCAAGAACTGTGAGGGGTTTCTGGCGTGCCATCATAATTCCGCGCATCGAAGGAATGCGTGGCTCTTTGGCAATTCCTTTCTGAACAATGGCAACAAAGGGCAGCGAAGGTTCAACTGTTTCAAAACCTCCTGCAATTTCGCGGTTTACTTTCACTTTCGCACCTTCGATTTCAATTTTTGAAACGGAAGATACCGAAGGAAGATCCAACATTTCCGACAACATTCCACCCATAGCTGATCCATTGTAGTCGGACGACTCGATGCCACATAAAATAATGTCGAAATTTTCTGATTTAACAGCATTTGCAATTTGAGTTGCAACAAGCCAGGCATCTTTTGGATCGGTATTGACGCGAATGGCATTATCGGCGCCAATGGCGAGTGCTTTGCGGATAGTGGGTTCAGCACCCGCATTTCCAACCGTAATTACTGTAACCTTGTCGATGGCATTGGCGGTATTCTCTTTTAATTCCAACGCCCTTGTCAGTGCCAGCTCGTCCCAGGGATTGATTATCCACTGAACATTGGCCAGATCCACAGCTTTATTATCGCCTGTGAGTTTAATCTTGGTAGTAGTATCAGGAACATTGCTGATACAGATGAGTATTTTCATTGTTTAAAATTTTATATGATTGATTTGTTTGTTCAACATGAATTGGCAACAAAAGTAAAATATTTTCAGGTTTTCGATTCCGGAATGTAAAGTGTAATTGTTTGACTCTTCCGGTCATATCGGTAATTTTGAGAAAAAAGCATCCTGCATTTAATCTCTGAGAATGGATCTGGAAATCACAATTTTCTGGACTTCGGAGGTACCTTCATAAATCTGGGTTATTTTGGCTTCACGCATCAGGCGTTCAACATGATATTCTTTCACATAGCCGTATCCGCCGTGAATCTGAACGGCTTCTGTGGTTACTTCCATGGCTATATCGGCTGCGTATTGCTTGGCCATAGCACTTGCCAGCCCATAAGGTTTTTTGTTGTCTTTCAGCCAGGCAGCTTTAAGCACCAGGTTGCGGGCATTCTCGATTTTTACAGCCATGTCGGCCAATTTAAAAGCGATGGCCTGGTGCAGTGAAATGACTTTGCCAAATGCTTTGCGCTCCTTTGAATACTGCAACGACCTTTCGTAAGCACCCACGGCAATTCCCAACGCCTGCGCAGCGATGCCAATACGGCCTCCTTCCAACAGTTTCATGGCAAATTTGAATCCGAAACCATCGGCGCCTATCCGGTTTTCCTTTGGCACCTTTACATCGGTGAACATGACAGAATGTGTATCGCTGCTGCGCAATCCCATTTTATCCTCATGCGGGCCAATGGAAATTCCGGGTGTGTCTTTTTCAACAATCAGTGCATTGATTCCCTCGTGCCCCTTTTCGGGATTGGTTTGTGCAAACAGGATGTAAATGGAACCGGTACTTGCACTGGTAATCCAGTTTTTGGTTCCATTCACCAGGTAATAGTCGCCTTTATCTTCGGCAAGGGTTTTCTGTCGAGAGGCATCACTTCCGGCTTCAGGTTCTGAAAGCAGAAATGCGCCGATCTTTTCTCCTGAAACCAGTGAAGGCAGAAACTTATCTTTTTGTTCCTGAGTGCCATAAGTTTCGATTCCATAACAGGGCAGCGAGTTATGCACAGCCATGATTACCGCTGTTGCGGCATCCATTTTTGCGATTTCTTCAAGGGCGAGAACGTAGGAAATGTTGTCCATTCCGCCGCCGCCATATTTAGGATCGACAAGCATGCCCATAAAACCAAGTTCCGACATTTCCCTGATATGGTGCGAAGGATAAATTCCGTTGGTGTCACGTTCGATAACATCAGCTTCCAGTTTTTTTGCAAAATCGCGGGCTGCCTGGCGAATCATCAATTGTTCTTCGGTAAAATCAAAGTTCATTCTTTTAATTTATCAGGTGAATAAAAAGAAATAACCGCCCGGAGAGCGATTATTTCGGCTATTAATTTTTGTGTATGATGCAAAAATATTGTTATCCATTACTTTACATCAGAGGTTGATCTTAAAATTTCTTAAATCAAGTTTTTCGAGCGTTCTTGATAACTCGTCGGGTTTTTGTGTTCCGATCAGCAGTTTTTTTCCATCGTTAAAAACAATTTGCAAACCCTTGTTTCCAGAAGTATTCAATGCTTTGCCATTGCGACCGGTTCTGAACCCCCAGCCGCCATATTCAAGAATGGGTTTGTATTTCCTTACCTCAACCTGAGCCACATCATTCCATTTGATGAATTTTTCCCTGCGGTGAACCGGAAAAAACCTGTACGTGATTCCATCCTGATCAATCCGTGTGTGAAGTGTCAGGCTCAGAAAAAAGACAACCAGCACCAGAGGCCCCACGAATGAAGCGATCAATGCCCAGTCGGGCGCCGGATTGTCGCCAAAAGGCTTGTTTAAAAAAATCTGTTGTACGATTCCCCAAAACGAAATCGCGAGTGGAATCAGAATAATCGGGATTACCCACCAGAGGCTGAATCGCTGTTTTTCGGTAAAAAGTGCTTTCGTCATAGCATTTGATTTTTTCACAAAACTAAACTGTTTTTAATAATTGTGTCAGGCAACAATTTTGTATTGCTACTTTTGCAGCCAGATAAAAAACAGACAAAATGGGTACTATAATTTTGGGAGCCTTTGGCGGACAGGAAATTCTGCTTATTGCAGCCATTGTTCTTTTACTTTTTG
>CALFEP010000025.1 GCA_937950125.1 uncultured Bacteroidota bacterium | reverse complement strand
TTACTATGTTCTTTGGGCTGCTCCTCCTTGCGGCCGTAACCTTTGCGCAGGCTCCCCAGGCCTTTAAATACCAGGCGGTGGCCAGAGGAAATGCCGGTGAAATTCTGGCAAATCAAAGTGTCTCGTTCCGAATGTCGATACTGCAAGGCGCACTTCCCGGAACAGTTGTTTACACCGAAACTCATTTGGCAACAACCAATGAGTTTGGGCTTGTAACCCTCGAAATTGGCCGTGGAACTCCTGTTTCAGGCAGTTTTACAACGATTATCTGGGTCACAACGCCCATTTTTCTTAAAACTGAAATTGACCCAGCCGGAGGTTCGGCTTATGTTGAAATGGGTACAACGGAACTTTTATCAGTTCCTTTTGCGTTATTTGCGCAAAATGTTGCTGGTGGTGCATCTTCAATTCTTCTGCCGCCAACTGCAACCACCGAGGCTGCCACTGAGGTCGGAATGAATTCTGCCACTTTTAATGGGATTGTGAATGGTAAAGGTTTCAGTACAAGTTGCTATTTCCAATATGGTACAACCTCAAACTATGGGAGCCAAGTAAACGCTACCCAAAACCCAGTTACAGGTTCAACAGATGTTGCTGTGAGTGGCTATTTGACCGGCTTACAATCTGCCACCACTTATCATTACCGCACAGTAGCATCGAATGCAGTGAATGTTTCTTATGGAGAGGATGTTACCTTTACAACTGCGGCAGGAATTCCTGTACTTACAACCACCTCAGTTACTTCAGTCCTCGCTTTTTCGGCTGTTTCTGGCGGGAATATTACTTATGATGGAGGTATGCCGGTTACTGCACGAGGGGTATGTTGGAGCACAAACCAGAATCCGACTTTAAGTGATAACTTTACAGTTGATGGTTCAGGAACCGGTACATTTACTTCTAACTTGACAGGGCTTACCCATGCAACGTATTATTATGTAAGGGCTTATGCCACTAATGGTGCAGGTACTGCCTATGGGAATCAGGTAAGTTTTTACACTTATACTGGAGTAGGATATTTGACTACAGCAGATGTTACCTCAAGAACAGCAATTTCAGCAGTTTCTGGTGGTAATATTACATATGATGGCGGAGATCCAATTATAGCCAGAGGGGTTTGCTGGGGACTAAACTGGAATCCAACTTTAAGTAGTAATAATTTTACAGTTGATGGACTTGGTTTAGGTACTTTTACCTCAAACATTACAGGACTGACGCCGGCAACACATTATTATCTACGTGCTTATGCAACAAATACTATTGGGACTTTTTATGGTCAAACTAAGGAATTTATCACCGAAGATGGTTATATTTCCATTAATACATCGGATGTTACCAACATCACCTATAATTCAGCTACTTGCGGTGGAAATATCACAAGCGATGGTGGAGCCCCAATTACAGCACGGGGAGTATGCTGGAGTGCAACCAACAATTATCCGACAATAGAAGATAGTTTTACCGTGGATGGTTCCGGAATAGGATCGTTTACTTCAGAAATCACAGGTTTGTCGGTTGGTAATGACTATTGGGTACGTGCATACGCAACCAATGTTTCAGGAACTTATTATGGTTCCAGGAAGTACTTTTCGACTGGCATTGGTGTAAGTTATCAGGGTGGTATCATTGGATACATATTACAACCAGGGGACCCAGGTTATGTTGAGGGAGAAGTTCATGGGCTGATCATTGCACCCAGCGACCAAAGCGATGGTATTCCCTGGGGTTGCCAGGGCACTACCATTGGAACAACATTGTATGATATTGGCAGCGGTGCAGCAAATACTGCTGCTATAGTAGCGGGTTGCAGCCAGCCAAACATTGCAGCACGAATTTGTTATGACCTCGAACTGAATGGTTATGATGATTGGTTTCTGCCAAGTGCTGACGAATTGTATGAAATCGCAAATGAGCTAGGTGGTCTGTTTGGAATGCAAGGTGCCAATTACTGGAGTTCTTCCGAATATGATACCTATAAGGCTTGTTTTGTCACAACTGCGGGTTGGACAAACATCGACGAGGCCTTCAAAAATAGCACAACAGTCAGGGTGCGTGCTGTTCGTGCATTTCCTGCTCCGCCTCAAATACTTATTCCAACAGTTGCTACAGAAGAAGTTACCTCAATAACCATTTCAACTGCTATTTCAGGAGGCAACATAATTGATGAAGGCGTTGCACCCGTTACTGCGCGTGGCGTTGTTTGGAGTACTACTGCAAATCCTACATTAGAAATCAATGAAGGCTTAACAAATGATGGCAATGGAATGGGAGTATTTGTTAGCGAACTTACCGGACTTATGCCTTCAACTACATATTTTGTGCGAGCCTATGCTACCAATGATTCCGGTACAGCTTATGGTAATGAACGATCATTTACCACGCTGATGGTTCAACAATTACCTACTGTTACAACAAGCCCCATCACCAACATTACCGAATCCAGCGCATCCGGTGGAGGCGAAGTAACCTATGGAGGAACTTCGCCTGTTACTGAGCGTGGCCTTGTTTGGAGTTCATCTACAACAAACCCTGCATTAGACAATAATGAAGGATTTACTGTTGATGGAAATGGGATAGGTAACTTTACAAGCGAACTTACCGGACTTGGGTTCTATACAACCTATTACGTGAAAGCCTATGCCACCAATGGATCAGGAACAGCCTATGGGAATATGGTAGAATTTGATACTGAATGGCCAGAAGCACCAACTGTAATTACCCATGAGATTACGAATATTACGGAAAATAGCGCCACAGGAGGTGGCGAGGTTACAGATGAAGGATTTTCACCTGTAATAGAAAGTGGAATTTGTTGGAATACTTACGGTGATCCGACCATAGATTATGATTCGTATGTTTCTTGTGGAGCGGGCTTGGGTACTTTCATTTGTGAATTGACGGAATTATCATTCAATACTTATTACGTCAAAGCTTTCGCTTACAATGATTATGGTATTGCCTATGGCGACGAGGTAAGTTTTACAACAGTTGGTTTATCCACGCCAGGTGATGGAGTTACAGATATTGACGGTAACTTTTATACCTCAATAATTCTGGGCACACAGGAGTGGATGGCAGAGAATCTAAAAACAACAAAATATGCAAATGGTGATCCAATAGATAATATAACAGATGAAACTATTTGGTATTCAATTGATACAGGTGCCTGGTGCTGGTATGACAACGATAACCAATGGGAGAACCCTTATGGGAAGCTTTACAATTGGTTTGCAGTTGATGACCCACGTAATTTATGCCCTACTGGTTGGCATGTACCAACGGATTCTGAATGGACGATCCTTACAGACTTTTTAGGAGGTGAAGACGTTGCCGGTGGAAAGATGAAAGAACCAGGAACCTTACATTGGTTAGAACCAAATTATGGAGCTACC
Organism: uncultured Bacteroidota bacterium; assembly: GCA_937950125.1. GTDB lineage: Bacteria > Bacteroidota > Bacteroidia > Bacteroidales > 4484-276 > CALFEP01. Next base: position 50,906 of record CALFEP010000025.1, on the reverse strand, counting down.
AATACAAGTGGCTTTACTGGGCTACCTGGTGGATATTGTTTTCCAGCATGGTCTATGTTTGGACAAGGCATTTGGTGGAGTTCATCTGAAGATGAATATTATCCGTTATTAAATGCTCACAATCGTGCTTTATCGTTTGACGATATTGGAATTTACAATCAAGTAATGGAGAAAATTAATGGTTATTCTATTCGTTGTTTAAAAGATGAACAACTCATGAACCAAGCTCCTGAAATTCCATTTTCTCCAAGCCCTGATAATGGGGCTATAAATCAATCCGTAGATGTTGATCTTTCCTGGTCATGCACGGATCCCGAAGGTGACCCGTTGACATTTGATGTATTTTTTGGTACTGAAGCAACACCTCCACAAGTTGCAACAGGTCAATCGGCAACAAACTTTGACCCGGGAACCTTAGGTTACAATTCATTATATTACTGGAGGGTAGTTGCACATGATGATCATGGGAATACTACAGAAGGGCCGGCTTGGAGTTTTACAACCGAGCAATTGGCTATTGGTGATAATTTTGGTGGTGGAATTGTTGCTTATTTTTTACAACCTGGTGATCCCGGTTATGTTGAAGGGGAAGTTCATGGACTAATCACTACCCCAAGCAATCTGGGAGCAGCTTTATGGGGTTGTTATAATTCAATGCTTAATATGACTTGTACAACCTGTGGATGTGGAATGCAAAATACCATAGAAATTGTTACAAAATGCAATGAACCAGGCATTGCAGCACGATTGTGTTATGATTTAGATTACGGTGGATATGATGATTGGTACCTGCCAAGCATTTGTGAGTTGAATAAACTTTATGAAAATAAAGCGTTGATCGGTGGATTTCCAAATGGTAAGTATTGGAGTTCAAGTGAGTGGAATCTCTATTATGGTTGGTACCAAAATTTTTCTGATGGATATTGCACTAATTTAAATAAGAACACTCCTTGTGCCGTCCGACCAATTCGAAATTTTTAAAGATTACCTTACGCCAAATCAGGCAAGATTTGGTTTGATAGTATTAAGGTTTCTCCTATTCAAAAGGTGATACCATTATTCAACCAAAAAGAATTTTTTTTGACATAAAATTATCATTTTAAGAAAAGAATAAAGATTATGAAAAAGTCATTACGTTTTATTCTCATATTCGCCATCGCCTTCTTTTCATTCCACGCAAAGGCACAACAGGTAGTCGCCACATCGGGCGGCTACTTTGAGGGGGAAAATGTCACCCTGAGCTGGACTTTGGGCGAGCCGGTGGTTGAGACTTTTACCGGCAACAATGTCGTCCTCACACAGGGTTTTCAACAGCCGTACAACTTTTATCTTCAGCAAATTCTGAATATTCCCGCCGGGTGGAGTGGCATTTCAAGCTACCTCGACCCGATGAACAAAGGCGTGGAAGGGATTTTTGCTCCTTACCAGAGCGATTTTATCATCCTTGCATCGATGAATGGCGTTTATTATCCGACCGAGAACATTAATACCATCGGTAATTGGGACTATCACACGGGTTACCAGGTGAAAGCTGCGAATCCGTTTGAAGTTACGCTGACAGGAACAAAAATCAGCAATTCGATAGTGCAACTCCAAACCGGCTGGAACCTAATGCCAGTGCTGGCAAAATGTGATGAGGTTGCCGGGTTGTTTGCGCCAGTTGCGGCAAATCTGGATATTGTGAAAGACGTTGCCGGCTGGGGCGTTTACTGGCCGGCCATGAATATCAACACCATCGTGGAATTGCATCCCGGAAAGGCTTATTTTGTAAGGACTTCGGGGGAGGTGGAGGTGACTTTTGGAGGGTGTGAGAAAACTGTCATTGAAACCCTGACAGGGTTTCAAACCCTGTCAGGGTTAGGGTTGGTAACAGTTACTCCCACACCCTCCTCCCACACCCTCGCCGTGAGGCCGGAAGCTTTGAAAGAACTTGAACCAGGCAGAGTTATCGGCATTTTCGATCAGGCGGGAGTTTGTCACAGCCTTTCGCCAGTCAGCGATGAAACCCACTGCCTCACTGCCTTTGGCCAAGACCCAATTTTTTCTCAGGCCAGTGGTTTTCAGGAAGACGAACCCTTCATCATCAAAATCCTGAATCCTGAAACAGGATACGAATTTTTAGCTGAAGCTGAATACGACCTGAATTTGCCAAACGCCGGATATTTTGCCCAAAACGGACTTTCAGCCATCAAAAGCCTGAAAACCTCTGGAACTGGTCATTTCGGCGAAAGCCATATTGCTATTTCAGTGTATCCAAACCCATCAACCTCAGTATTCAATATCCGGCTGAGCGAGCGAGTTTCTGACTTAAAATGGGAAGTTACCGGCGCTTATGGGGCGTTGATTCTGGAAGGAAATTCCGGGCAAAATCCTTTTTTGATTGACCTTTCCACCCATCCGAAAGGGATTTACTACCTGAAAATGGATATTGGAGGATTGCAGGTAGTGAAAAAGCTGGTGATGCAATAGTCTGGAAACGAAGACCTAACAGGTCTCCAAGACCTGTTAGATCTTGCCAGTATCAGTGATATAAAAGCCTCTCCTGATTATGCCGGGGAGGCTTTTTTTCCTGGCGTTTTTATCTTCTGTAAATCTGGTCTTAAAACTCTGACCAGTCTATTTCGACATCTTTGGCAATTTTTTTAAGTAATCCTGGGCCAATGGTTTCTGATCCATGAACCGGAACAACGGTTTGTCTTCCATCCGGATGTTTCAGAATATGATGACTACCTTTAATCCGGACTATTTCGAATCCAAATCTTTTTAATGAACTTATCACCTGTTTCCCGGTAAGAACTGGATATGTTGGACTCATACTAAACCGCAATACGTTGAATTCCAATAAACTGATTATGCTCAATGGTTTCATCATACTCTTCAACACACAATTCAATCGCCTCTTTTATTCTTTCATTCAACTGGTCGAAAGTTTTTGCCTGAGTATGACAGCCAGGTAATTCCGGAACACTCGCTACAAGATAACCCTCCGAATCTTTTTCAATGATCACTGTGAACTCGTTTTTCATAAAGATTTATTTGATAATTAAGTTTTTACAAAATTAGTCAATAAATTTTCAAATAATAATAGAATATTTTTGCCTCTTTCAAGAAAAATCAGCCATATATAAATTGTGTTAAACCAAGTAAATAATTTGTATCAGAACGGATACCCAATCCCGAAATTCCAGATTACATCCTTGATGGCCAGGGAATTGAAACGCCATCGGTCGCCTTTGGGAAAGGCGGGGTTTCTGAGGGGTGCGGCGGCGTCGATCCGAAAAATGAAAAAAGTAAGGTCGAGTCGCAGGCCAAGTCCGGCATCCATGGCAATTTCGTTAAGCACCTCTTCGATGTTGAACCGCCCGCCTGGATAGTTTTCGCTGTTGTTGAGCAGCCAGATGTTTCCGAAATCGGCAAACAAAGCCCCTTTGATGATGCTGTAAACCGGGAATCGGTACTCGAGGTTGGCTTCGAGAATGATGTCACCCATTTTTTCGTAGTACAGGTTTGAAGTATCCTCAAACGATCCCGGCCCCAACGAGCGGTAACGCCAGCCGCGCATGTCGCTCGATCCGCCAGCGTAAAATCCTTTTTCAAAGGGCAAAACATCTGAATTACCGTAAGGGGCGCCGGCTCCGAACAAATTTCGGTAAACGATGGTATGTTCCCTGCCCAGGGCGAAGTATTTACGGAAATCGAGGTCGGAACGAAGGTACTGGGCAAACGGAATTCCCCACACCGTGTACTGCCCCGATTCGTTTGCGGTGGTTTCGGAAATATTTTTTGTCAACGAAAGCACATTGCCTGCCGACTCGATGTTCCAGCGGAAATAGGTGAAATTTCGTATTTTGTTTCGCTCCTGGTTATTATAAGTGTAGCTGTAGCGGGCAGCCATGATGAAATGATCAGAATACTGGTTTTTGAGGCGCGGGTCGTTGAGTTTTTCAAGCCGGCTGACAAAAGATGAGTCGGGGAAAATGGATACAGAATTTATATCGAGCGGTATCAGGTTGTGGGTGATCCATTGTTTGGCTTTCCATTGGTAACCAAACGAGATATTCGTAATGTATCGAAGGTAATCAGGCCTGTCCTGAATATTAACCCCGGTACGCACCGAAGTTTTGGGATGGCGGGTTTTGGGAATCCTGTCCTGCGACACGGGCAGAAGGAATTTTGGGAAGTCGAGGCTTATCTCGGCTCCTGTTTCAAGGGTGCTGAAAAGCAGAAAATTATCTTCCTGTTTTTCGCCTCCCTGCTGCCATTCAACACCACCTGTAAGTTTCATGGTCAGCACCTCGCCACCTCTGAAAATGTTGAGATTCTGATAAATAAAATTTCCGCCAACACCAAGTTTCCCACCTGAGTTGGTGCCTTCGGTTTCAACCGAAAAGGATTGAACCTTTCGTCTGACGAGGTCAATTCTGCAATTCAGCCAATGTTTTGTTGTGTCCTGAATTTCAGCAGGCCGTTCTGCAACATCGAAATTAATGGTCGCATATCCAAAAAGTGGATAACCCGTGAGTTGTCTGTAAGTGTTGTTTTCAGCAGTTTCGCCGTACAATTTCAAAGGTTCCAGAAAAATGGAATTTCGTATTGTTCGTGGTCTGATCTTTAATTTATTAAGATAAAAAAACTCGTATCTGTTTATTCCAGAGGTGGTATCGGGATTAGCAAAAACATTCATTTCGTTCAGATTTGCCCTTATCGGTGAAAAGTCGGGATTGATGAGTATTTTCTTGACGAAAAACTGTCTGTGGTTTGAATGGGTAAATTCACCTTCTGACGATCCGACAGGTATTTGTAATTGTTCGATTTTTAGATTGACTTTCAGGGTCTTGTTGCTGAAAGCGCTGTCGATTTCAAAATAGATGTAATCGGGTGAAAAGAAAAAATATCCGTTGTTCCTCAAATGGCTGGTGAGGCGGTAACGCTCGTCGTCCAGGGCATCCACGTTGTAAATGGCTCCTTTTTTGACCAACGAATTGGATGTATCAGTTAAAACGATCCTTTTAAGCACGCTGTCAGCCGACTGATATTGTATTGCGCTGATTTTGTATGGTTTGGCTAAATAAATCGAATAATCGACTACTGCTTTTTTCCTCCTGATGGTGATGCTTGTGTCGATTTGCGAATTAAAAAATCCGCAATTGTTCAGGTAAAGGCTAATTTGGTCCACGGAACGGTCAACCAGGTATTTGTCAAGGATTTCGGGGTATTGAGCCAGATTTCGGTTTATCCACTTCGTAAATTTACTTACTTTTCCCTGGGTTGTGTCCCGGTAAACCCAAAGCCCAAATCTAAATATTCCAAGCAGTTTTTTGTTGGGTTTCTGCTGAATAAGCCCAGGGATTTCATCCACCTCCAGGCCGCTGTATTTGAGGCCGGGAGTAGGATTTTTGATGTGGACGGTGTTTTTCACCAGCAACTTTTCGCCATCCCTGAAATTGCGGGTAACGCTGCAACCCGTACCTATGAAAAGGGCTGCAAAGGCAAACAACAATATCCGGGACATTTGGCTGTTCAACATTCCACTTTGTTTTGTTGCCGGCAAATGTAAGTAAATAGGCTGTTTTGAAAGCTTTGTCAGTCAATTTTTATCCTGACGCCTTCGCTGTGCGAGGTAAATTCGGGGGCATACATGCACTGAATGGTGGTGATGCCGTTGGAGAATTCGCCGGTTTGCGAAACCAGCAACGGGTATTCAAAAACGTAGGTCCCTTTTCTCAGGTATTCAAAAAAGAAACTGGTGGCGGCATCGCGGGTGCTTTCGTAATAGCCCAGCCCATCGCGCCATCGGTAACCCGAAATCACATTCACCGGCTCGAAGGCCGAAGCACGCATGTCGTTCATGTGCACATACTCCATGTCGCGGTCAACGCGCAGCTCGATCCTGACAATGATTTTATCACCGGTTTTCAGGCTTTGACCATCTTTAACAGGGGTTATCACTTTTCCATCGGGTGAACTTTTTTCGACAAAAAGCTGCTTTTTCAGCGAAAGCGGAGTTTCGTGGGTTGTGATTTTGTCAAGGTCTTCAAAATATTGCCAGTAAAGTGCGCCCCAGGCAATACCTTCATCTGTTTTTGTCACCTTTACCTTTCCCATCGAGGCATCAAATTCACCCGAACCCCATGAAGTTTTGAAATATCCGGTTCCGGCTTCGGTTTGTCCCATTTCATTTTTGCCAATCTTTTTTGCGCCAAGCTGAATATCAACCAGTTTATCCCCTGCCAAAAGGTTGGTTCCACGGCCAAGCAGGGCATAAACGGCTTCTGCCGTTGCGCGGTTGGTTTTCCAGTCCTGGGTTTGTTTTTGTTTGAGGAGCCATTGTTTCATCAGTTCCACCGACTTCTGGTCGTTGGTTACCTCGTCAAAAGCCTCAATCATCATGGCCTGTGTTTCCACCGGTGCTTCGTACCAGAAATAACCACCCTCACTCCGCCAGTACATGCCCATTTCGTCGTTGGTCAACGATTTTTCTTTCAGCGATTTCATGATCAGCCCGGGAGTGGTTTTTTCGTTGTAACGGTGCAAGGCAAGGGCTGTCGTGGCCTGCAGGTGCAGGTTCTGTTTCTGCCAGTATTTGCCGGCCTGCATTTTATAATAGTTGAAAGCCGTTTCGCACGACGGGTTCATCATGATGTATTTGTAAAAGCTGCGGGTGTACAAAAACTGGATTTGAATGGATGAAATGTGGTTTTCGTCCATGTTGCCCTTGTTGTATTTCAGGATGTTTTCGTAATCTTCCTTAATTTCATTGTCGAGGAAGCGGATGGCACGGTTCATCATGTTTCTCACGCGGTCGTCGCCGATGGCATCGATAATTCCCAGATGGTCGAGTTTTCCGAAACCTTCGGCTAAGTATTGTGTGATGTAGCGGCTTTCGGGCATTCCGTCGAACCAGGTGAAACCGCCGTTGGCGGTCTGGAGTTTTTCTAACATCCTGATGGATGCATCCAGCCGGTTTTGCATGGTATTCAGGTCGAAGAGCAGGGCAATCCGCTGTTTGCGCTCTGTTTCGCTTTTGGCTTCCATCACCCACGGTGTTTGCTCAAGCAGAATATTTTTAAGTTCTTCGTTCTTTTCAAGTTTCGAAAGGAGCGATTCCGGGGTTTGGTTTTTCCAGCTTTCGAAAACCCGCTGGATTTTTGGGTCGGAGTTGGCCAGGTAAAAGGCGATGCTGTTTGCATAAAAACTTCCAAACACCGAAATGGCATTTTTGTAATCGGGTTCCGACATTACCGGCAAAGCCTGAACGGCGTACCAGGCCGGATTGGAGGCAAATTCGAGGGTGAGGCGGTAATTCTTCAGCGTTTTGCTTTCGCCCGAACTGATCAGTTTTGTAAAAGTAAAATCCTTGCTCTGCTTCCCGTTGATGGGCAAAGGCAGCGATTCGGTCACCATCATGCGGTTGGGCAAAACCGGGATGGTTTTTTCTTCACCATCGGTAAATTCGCCGGAAACAGCTTTAATTCTGTAGGTTATCAGGCTGTTTTCTTCGGGAATCACGATTTTCCATTTTAACGAAATATTGCGGCCGGCTTCGATGGTAAAAGTTTTTCCAACGCTGCCAGAAGATGCAAAAATGCTCAGCGGTTTCAGGCTTAATCCGTCATAAAATTCGGGTAAAGCAGTTCCCGAAAGGGTTTCGCCGGAAAGGTTCACCACTTTTACAGAAAAATCCAACGTGTCGCCCGACCTGAAAAAGCGGGGTGCATTGGGTAAAACCATCAGTTTTTTGCTTGCTGTAAATTCCTTTTCCATCATGCCGTTCATAAAATCGGGGGTATGTGCCAGACTCATGAACTTCCATTTGGTGAAGGATTCGGGCAGGGTAAAGCTGAAAACCACATCGCCGTTTTCGTTGGTGCGCAGGTCGGGATAGAAAAAGGCGGTTTCGCGGAAGTCGCGGCGAACCTGAACTCCGGCAAATGAAGATTTTTGTTGTATGTTTTCAGTTCCTGTGGTAGGAAAGTATTGTATTTTCGAAAAAATTGGTTCCATTTCTATTTCTTCCACATTGTTGCCGGTAACCTCATCACTAATTGCAGCACCTTCCATACTTTTAGAGGGTTGCCCCATCATCCGGTAAGCTCCCCCTTCGAGCCTGTCGTAATACACTCCCCAGCTTTGGAAACCAAACCAGTTGAGCTTGTCGTAACCCTGATAAATGTAACTTTCCCATGATGGCGGATTGAAATTGTGGTTAATCCCCCCAGAAACTGAAAAGCCAAAACCTGCACGCCAGCCATTCATTCCGGAATAGCTCATAAAAGGGTTGAAAAACCAGTTGTGAGGCAGAAATGCATCGAGCGACTGGTCGTACATCGAAGCCAACATTTCGGCGGCTACCTTGTCGCCTTTTTTGTTGCGGATCGTAATTTTCCATTCCTCTTTGCCACCGGGCGTGAGGTCGCTGCGGAAAGTCTCAAAAGCCAGGTCAAGTTTTTTATTGGTAAACGGAACCGTTATTTCCATGGTATTCTGGTAAATCCGGTTGTTTTCGACCAAGGTTACCTGGATGCTGAAATTTCCGCGGTATTTTTCTTCAATTGGAATATTTATGAGTTTTTGTTCCCTGTCAAGGCTGATCCATTCACGGCTCACCGTCTGGCCTTTGTGCCAGATTTCGTAAAGCACTTTCGTTTTTCGTGCCGATGTTCCAACGAGGAAACTGGCCTGTTCACCGGGTTCGCCTTCCGATTTCAGTGGTGTAAACCAGTAAAATGTGTTGAGCGGCGGTGTTTTTGCCTCTTTGCTGAAAAGGGTGAAATATTTTTCGGATTCCACCTTTGTTCCAAAAACGTCGGTGGCTGTGAGTTTAACAAGGTACTTGCCCTGCTGCCAGGTGGTAAACTTTTCCAGTTTCAGCAACGAGTCGGCGCCGGTATTCAAATCCTTTGAAAACAAAGTGGCTTCTTTTTCCCATTTTTCGGGGTTTGATTCATCGCGGTATTCCTGGTTTGGAAATTTCTGAACAAAATCCTTTCGGTTCATCACAAAAATGTCGGGCTGCTCCCACAGGCGCGTCGAAATGAGCCTTTCCGGGGTTTTCAGTTTAAAAACCTCCACTTTTACCGTGGTTTCCTGCTTTATTCCGTTAAGATTGGCGGCTTTTATCAGAAATTCGTTTTTACCCGCCTGGTCAACCTTTTCGGGAATTATCACATCCAGAAACAACGCCTGTTTTCCAACCATCACGCTTTGTTCGCCCGTGCGGTTTTCGCCGTTGATGTCGGTTACAGTGACGTACAGGGTGTAATTAAAAACCGGCCTGAATTTTTCGTTGACCCGCGAATCGGGGATTGCCGTAAAACGGACTGTAAATTTCCCGTCAGCCATAGTGGTGGTTTCGCCGCTGGTGATTTCGGTTTCGGGAAATGGTCTGAAATAGCGCCCCCAGTAATAATCGCGGTAGGGGAAAATGGTGTTGCGCACCAAACGGTACGAAACTTTGGCGCCATCAATAAAATTGCCGGCATAAGCTTTGGCCAACCCGTCGATGGTTATTTCTTCACCCAGTTTATAGCTGTCTTTCAGCGGATCGAACGTAACTTCAAAAGTGGGTCGTTTGTAATCTTCCACCTGCACCGTCGCCTGCCCGGCATCGTTGCGGATGGTCATGTTGCCGTTGAGCAAACCTGCCGGGATTACAAAAGCGCCGTTTACTGACCCAAAATCGTTGCTTTTCAGCGATAATTCCGAAATTTTCTGCCCATTCACGTCCAGAAATTCAACCCGTGTTTCGCGATCGGCAGCAATTTGGTTTTTGTCGCCGGTTTGTTCAAACAAAATGCCCTTGAAATAAATGGTCTGTCCGGGACGGTAAATGCTGCGGTCGGTGAAAAAATACGTGATAAGCTGTGTTTTTTCCTTGTTTACCACCGGTTTTCCCAAATAAAAATTCTGTTCGGGAATAAAAGTGTCGTCTTCCGAAATAAATTCCAGGCTCAGGTTTCTGTTCCGCCCTGAAATTTCGTTGCTTCCAATTTTAACATACCCAAGTTCATCCGTGAAAAAGGATTTCAGGAACTCAGTTTTGTATTTTCTGCTGTTGTAATCGTAGTCGCGGGAATACGTGTTTATTTTAATGTTTTTCAGCGGATTACCGGTTTCGCGGTGCATAAGGTACAATTCAAAACCGCCATCCATGGGGTTGCGGCTAACATAACTCAGATTGGTTGACCAGAATTCAGCCCAGGACACAAGTTGATTTTTCCCGGAAAAATTTTTATCGGTCGAAGCCAGTAAAACATAGTAACCTCTGGGCAGGGCCGGCACTTCTATTTCGGTAGAATGAAGCTGAAAATCTCCGTCGTTGGGCACTCCTGCCTCCCACGACCTCATAGCCGGAAGTGAGGTTAAAAAGGAAGCAATCTCCTTTATTTCACCCCGCGAGGTTCTTTCTTTGAATTCGTTGTAATTGATTTTCAGAACCCTGAAATACACCTGGGAGATGTTCTTCCATGAAACCAGTGCCAGGGAGTTTGTATTTTCTGTGACTGCTTGTAAGGTTTTGATGTCGATAGAAGGCAGCACAATTTGATCCAACAAAATTCTGCAGTTTTTAGCGCCGTCGGTATCAGGAAATTTCTCGATGGCCAACTGGCAAATTTCGGCGGCTTTCTTTTTTTCCCACCTGAAATCGTCGGAAACCAGGGCTTTGTAGTTGCCCGATTGCTGATTGTACAACTCTGCAAGCCGAAATGAAATTTGTGTGGAGAAAGGATTTGAGGCATATTTTTCGTTCAAATCCTGTAAAGCTGAAAGGTAGAGGCTGTCCTTGTTGTCAAGAGAGGTTTTCCGGTGAACCAGTTGCAGGCGTGAAAGGTCAGCATCGATAAGTGCCTGTGGCGAATCGTCGGTTGCATGAAAACCGAGTAAGCGCTGGTAAATCTCTAAAGCAAGCCACAGGCTGTTTTCAGCAAATTTCTCATCAGGTTTTATGTTGATGAAAGCATTGAATGGTGCGAAAAATTTTACATCATCAGGAACAAACTGTTTGTTGGCAACGGTTACCGAATTTTCATCATTTGCCAGGTAATCAATCGCCCGGTGAGCAAGAAAGTCGTAAAGTGTAGGGCGGAACATTTTCGAACCACTTTCTTCAATCAAAATTGCCTGAAATGATTCAACATTAATTTTCTTCAACGCATCTGGAGCTTCGAGCGAAGCCAGGTAACAGGTTTTTGCTTCTAACAGGATTTTTTGGGCATCCCAGGTATTAATATCTTCAAGATCAAAATTTTCGACCCTCGTTCGATTGAGCAGGTTGTAAGCATTTGCCTGGTAATATTTTTGGTAAAGTTCGGCCAGAATGGAGTAAAGAATCTGTATTTCAGGAGTTTTTGCCATGCCAATTTCATGTTGTATCTGCGAAATGGCTTTTGGCAGATGGTCTTCTTCAAAACCAGCCATCAGGCTTATTCTGTACAAACTGGCTTTGATGATTTGGGGCTGGTTATCTTCTTTTTTGGCCAACTGATAAATTTCATCAACAATTTCGAGTGCTGAACGGGGCTGCTGCAGGTTGCTGAGCGAGTCAACCTTTGCCCACAGTTTTTTAAAATCTTTTTCCAGGGGTGTGCGGTTTGAAGTCAGGATAAAGGCTAAAAAGGCTAACGCAGCCAGCGGCAACACGAATTTGATTTTAAACATAACCATTTGATTTTAATGTTCTGAAGAAATTATCAATAATTGTGCAAATGTAGTTTTCAAACTGGTAATCAAAGAAGGCGCATCTATTTTCGGTTAAAAAAGTGGATTTACTACCTACACAAAAAAGGCCGGCAAGCATTTACACGCATGCTTTGCCGGCTTTTTGTCAAAGGTGATTTTGTGTAGCGAATGTAAGTTTTTAATACCTTTTGATGATCAGGCTCGAGATTGCGGCATCGAGTTTTATGGTAATTTTTTTGGAAGCCGAGTCGAATCCGTCGGTTTGGTAAGCACCATTGCTGGTTTTGTTGAAGCCTTCGAGGTTTCTGCTGGTGAGGAAAGTACTTGTTCTGACCTCACAACCCACAGTTTCAGGTATTTCGATGGTAACCGATGAAGCGCCTGTTTCGAGGCGTACGTCGGTATTGTCGTGTTTATCTCCCAATTTCAACTTCATATCAAAGGCGCCACCGTCCACATCAATTCTGTCAACTTTAAACGGGCTGAGGTCGAAATCGATTTTTGCAGCGCCGGCATCAATTTTCAAATCCCACACAGGTTGCGGATGCAGGCTAATGGTGGCTTTATTGGAGATATTTCTGGATTTAAAGGAACGATTGCCCATGGTTAGTTTCAACACCACTGCGCTACCGGCATTATCGGCTTCGAGGTAATATTTTCCCATATTACCTTCTCTGTCGAATTTGATTAGGTATTCGCTGTTTTCGGACATTGTAAACTCTCCAGCCACAGCATCAAAATCAAGTACTGCATTGTTTATGGCGCTGTCGAAGCTTTCGTACAGCTGCTGGTCGTTCCATTCATCTGCCTGTTCTTCGTCTTCATCATTCCATCCTCTGTCGTTGTATCGGTCGCTGCGCCAGGTCCAGTCCCACGGCCAGCGTTCATTGTTTTTAAACTCAGGGTTATTGGCGACAAAAACTATTGTCAGTATGATGACAACAAATGCCAGAATGATCCTGATAACTTCCTTTAGGGGTAGTAATGATATTCCTAATATTACAAGGATGATGGGCCATAAACTAAAAAATGAGCCCCAGCTGAAGCAGATAACATCAAGGTTTCTGAGTAAAAACAGTAACCCAATCGTGAAAAGGATAACTCCCCAAAATACGCCCTTTGATTTCATCAGTTATATTTTTTTGGTTTTGAAAAACTGTTTTTCATGATTAAAATTCCCACTACGATAAGCAACAAAGGCCACAGGTCGCCAAAATCGACGCGGGGAATAAAACGGGTGGCTAAAAAGAGTGCTCCGAGTGTGATTAAAATGATTCCTGCAATCAGGTTTCCATCGTTTTTTCTTTTTTCAAGTTCATGATAAGGCTTGTAATCCTTGAAATCTTCGTTACGGTTTTCGTTCTGATTCATGTCGGTTTCCATTGTATTTTCTGTTTTGGTGTTGCTAAAATTATATTCGTCAAGCAGGGGTTCTTCAGGCACAGCAATCCATAAGATGATGTAAATGATAATTCCACCTGCTCCTGCAAATGCCAGCACCACAAAGAGTATTCTTACAAGTGTGGGGTCCATGTTGAAGTGTTTGGCAAGTCCTCCGGCAACGCCGGCAAATACTTTGTCAAGACGGTTTCGGTAAAGCCTGTTTTCTGGTATCATACTTTTGTTCTTAGTTTTATTAAAATAATTTGTTCAAACTCATTTGTAAAGACGGGAATTATCATCAAGGGTTACAATTTTTTACGATTATCCGGAAAAAATGACCATGCTTTCTTTTTTCACCGGATGTTGCTTGTTTAATGTCATTTTTAATTATTTCATGCAAATATCCGGATTATTTGCAAATATCCATGCGGTCAAACCAATTTTTTACATGTAGAAGATCAGTTTATTATTAACCACTGAACTTCATCAGGCGTCAGAATTATTGTTTTACCGATTTTGGAAAATATTTAACACATCACTGTAAAGCATTAATAATTATCTACTTTTGCTGATGGGGATTACAACATAATTTTCATAATAACCTGATAAGATGTTTGTTAAGCTGATTAAATTTCTGATTCGAGTTGCCGGGTGGCTGTTGCTTGCCCTGATGGTGGTGTTTTATTTCGTGTATGCCTTAGCCCCGGTTTACAAATTTCAGGAGTTTAAACCCTTTTTTGGAGAAAAATTTTTTAATCCTTACCAGGATTGTGACAGCAATCAGTGGAAAAAAGCAAATTTTCAGGTGCAATCGAAGGTGTGGTGGGGTGTTACCGATGGACGCAACAATTCGAGTGAGGCTATTGAAGCCGTTTACAAACAATTGGGATACGACGTAATCGTCATTTCCGACTACATGAAAATCAACCGGCATGGAAAAGATAAACCAGGATATATCCCTGTGTATGAGCACGGTTACAGTTGGAGAAAAACCCACCAGATTTGCCTTGGAGCAAAAAGCGTTTTGTGGAGAGATTATCCATTTTACCAAAACAAAAGCCATAAACAACACATCATCAACCTGCTTAAGCCAAATAACGATCTTGTGGCGCTTGCACATCCGCAACTCCGCGATGGTTACCAGGTAGAGGATATGCGTTACCTCACCAATTACGATTTGCTTGAGGTGCTCAACAACCGCAGGTTTTCGCCAGAATACTGGGACGAAGCCCTGTCGTCAGGACATTTGGCTTGGATCATTGCCAACGACGATACCCACGATATCTTTAATCCGAACGAGGTAGGAATGGTTTTTACCATGATCAATACACCCATTGCTGACCGGCATTCAGTGCTCGATGCTCTTCAGAAGGGAAAAGCCTACGGTGTTGACATTTTTATGGAAGAAGGCTCCGACCTTGTTAAAAAAGCAGAAGATCACAAAAACCTTCCTTACATTAGCTCGGTGGTGATGCGCTACGATACCTTGTTTGTAACAACCAGCATACCATTTCATGATGTGATTTTTTTTGGGCAGAACGGCGAAAAACGAACACTGATCAGGGATTCAAAAACTGCCTGGTACAAATTCAGCCCCGACGATACCTACATACGCACCGAGGTTACCTTCTGGGGCAGTACACGGTTCTATCTGAATCCTGTAATCCGGTATTCGGACAACGTTCCGGTAAACAAAGCCGTTGTTCAGGTTGACATGATGAAGACCTGGATACAGCGGTTGGTTGCTGTTATTGTTGCCATTATTGTTGTTTTGATTGTTTTGCGTATCCGGAAAAAACAAAAAAGACGCGCCAAAACCATCCGCCGGTATTACTATTATAATTAGATGTAAATGAAACCATTAATAAGTTTTGAAGAGGACAGGCTGCCCAATAAAAAAGTTTTGCATGGCATTTTGGTGGCAATTGTTCTCCTCTCGGTTTTGGTGAGGGGTTTGATGGCCTGGTTTCTCGAACTTGGCAACGACGAGGTTTATTATTATTTGTACGCTCTTTACCCTGATATCAGCCATTTCGACCACCCTCCCATGGTGGGATATATTATTCAGGCCTTTACTTTCGATTTGATTTACAACAGCGAATTTGCCCTGCGAATGGGCTCCATAGTGCTGGGCGCCGCAAACACCCTGCTGATGTATTTCATTGGCATGAAACTCAGGAACAGCATCACAGGGCTTATTGCAGCCATGCTCTACAGTGCATCTGTGTATTGCTTCGTAATTGCCGGCATTTTTATTTTACCCGACACCCCACAAACATTTTTCTGGATAGTGAGCCTTTATTTGCTCCTCCATGCTTTAGGCGACACCGAGGTTTCGGCCAAAAGCCGGATGATGATGTTTTACACGGGCATACCCATAGGTTTGGCCATGCTTTCCAAATACACCTCGGTTTTTCTATGGGTAGGCGTTTTTTTGTACATCATTTTCTACAACCGTAAATGGCTTAAAACAAGCGAGCTGTATATTTCGGTATTGTTTTCGGCTTTACTGTTTTCACCGGTATTGTTTTGGAATATCGAAAACAACTGGGTGAGTTTTACTTTTCAGGGCGAAAGAGCCTCATTTTTTGCATCAGGAGTCAGACCCGATTTTTTCGTGGCTGAACTTTTCGGTCAGATTTTGTACAACAACCCGGTTAACTTCGCCATTATTGTGTCTTCCCTGATTGCCTTTTTCAGGCTGCGTTTTCCATTTAAAAAAGAAAACGCCAGGATTTTGTTGCTCACCTCGCTGCCGTTGATTGCTACTTTCCTGTTTATTTCGGTTTTCAGGCGTACATTACCTCACTGGACAGGGCCGGCCTACATCAGCCTGATACTGTTTGCGGCAGTTTTTTTGACCGAAAAAGCCATGATACCCGAAAAGGCAGTTGTGTTTCCCAAACCGGTTGTTGTTTCGCTTATGCTGCTTGGGTTGTTTTTAGCTGTTGGTTTCTTTCAGGTGAAAAGGGGGATTTTTACTTTTCCGGATTATCATGATGAGAAAACGTTGGGAAAAAACGATGTAACGCTTGACATGTACGGCTGGAGGCAGTTTTCGGCCAAATTTTACGAATTGTACGATCATGATCTTATTACTTCGAATATGTCAGCCCGCTCGCCCATCATTTCGCACCGGTGGTTTCCGGCTGCACATCTCGACTATTATGTTGGGCTGAAGCGGAATATCAACCTGTTGACAGTTGGCAGCCTCGAACGCATTCACAAATATGCCTGGATCAACCGTTACCGGGAGCCACTAACATTGGGCTCAGATGCCTGGTTTATAACCAGCAGCCGCGATTTTCAGGACCCTGAGCCTCTGTTGGGGCAATACTTTATTTACATCGAAGAACCTGAAAGGGTGAAAATTTTTAAAGGCCGCAAATGGGTAGAAAATTTCTTTGTGTACCGACTGCGTTCATGCATCAAACCTTTGCCTGATGTACTGGAAGACATTGGAATCAGGATGCCGGTTGACAGTAGTGCCTATTACCATGACGAACCGCTTCACGACAGCGTTCAGAAGATTTTGGATTCATTGCCAGAAGCTTTCGGCAAATAATTTTTAAAAAATTGCGATACGGATTCATGCTATTTTTATCAAAATCATATTTTTGACAATCATTTCATTGTACTAACTAAAACAAATTAAGATTATGAAAAAAACGTTACTGTTGACTTTGGTAATTTTTACCGGTTTGGCTGTTTTTAGCCAGGCCGTGCGTGTAAAAACAGGTTTTACTGAAAGTAAAGCGCCAAACCGTAATTTCACCGAAACCACCCTCAGCACAAGCATTCCTGCAACAACTTCTGCGGAAAGCAAAGTGCTGAAATCGACCAACACAGGAATTATTCTGCGCCAGTTGAGCACATCAGCCAATGGCTTTGGATTTTTAGGGTCACGCCAGACGATATGGGCCAACGACGACATCAACACCGTGACTTTTGTTCACCGCATGAATATTCCACCCAACGGACCTGGTTCGGGTTACATTGCCATCGATCGTTCGACCGACCGCGGTGCAACCTGGACAATAGACTCCGAAATTTACAGTGCAGCCGGGGGTGCTGCTTTCAATGGCCGTTATCCCGAGGGTGGATTTTACAATCCTGCCGGAAACACCGATCCTGACAATGCTTACCAAACCCATTTCTCAGCAGTATTGGATGGCAGCAACGGCGGAACATGGGGTGGATATGGGTACGGCACCATGAAACTATCACCGGGAAGTGTTTACTCTCAATTTAATATTGCCACCGCAGGCGATTTTTTGCAGGGTGTTCCTTCGGCCTATTCCATCTCTAACCTCGGAAGAGCCATTTGTGCCGATCCGGCAAAGGTGGGAACAACGACTCCGTACATGGACAACATGATCTTGACCACCGGACTGTTTAATGAAGCAACCGGCGATTTCGACATGGACCGTTACCTGGTGGCGATGCCGGCAGGCGGACTGAGCCTTACCGGCGTTGCAGCCAATGTGGCCGATGTAAAAGTTGCCTTTGCTCCTGATGGGATGACCGGTTATATTGCCATGCTGTCGAACAACGATGAAAACTCGGTTGAATCACTGGGTTGTTATTACCCGATTCTTTACAAAACCACCGATGGCGGCGATTACTGGGATGGCCCCTACAACGTGCAATTAGGTGGGCTTGACGGACTGCCCGCCGTTCTGAATTACTTGTCGGATGAACTGATTGAGCTACTCTTTGAACCACCCTTGCCAGCCCGTGAAGACATTCCCTTCAGCACAGCCTTCGATTTTGGCCTTACTGTTGACTATGCCGGAAATCCCCACATGATTTTTGATGTGGGCGTTGGCAGCCAGGAATGGTCACTTTACACCGAACCAGCAGGCACAACCATCGGTTGCGAAGGTATGGTGGCCATGATTCATGTGTTCTCTCTCAATGGTGGCGAAGACTGGATGGGCGATACCCTGGGACTTATTCACACTTTCCGCGGCGAATTCCCGTATTCCGGTTCAACCGACCCGGTTTCGGAAGATAACAAACCCATGATTGGTTCGACCATGGACGGAACCAAACTGTTTTTCTCGTGGATCGACACCGATCTTCCCAACAACCCCGACAACAACCATCCCGACATTTACTGTGTTGGCTACGATGCAGTTAACAACACTTACTCCAACAAATATGTTGTAACCACTTTTTCGGCTGCCTGGTATTCGGCCTGGAATGGCGCTGTTTCGAAGTATGTTTTCGACAACGGCAACGGAACCTACACCGTTCCATTTGTTTACCAGCAGGTTGATCCGGCCGATTTTGCTGCCCCGGTTACTTACTGGTATGTCGATAATTTTGTTCTGTCAGACGATGATTTGGGAATTTACATTGGATATGAGGAACTTGAGGTGTTAAATTTCACCGCCTCACAAAACTATCCTAACCCCTGCTCCGATGTTACCTTTGTAGAGGTGAGAACCAGTGAAACAGCAACCCTTGACTATGACATCACCAACATGATTGGCCAGACTGTCTGGAAAGGCCGGTCAGTGACGGTGAGCGAGGGCAAACACAAACTCACTTTGCGTACTTCAGGCCTCGAAGCCGGCATTTATTTTTACAATGTAAGAATGGGTGAAAAAGTAATTTCAAACAAAATGATTGTTCGATAGACTGTTGATTTTTAACAGGAAAGAATCCCGCTAACATAAAAGTTACCGGGATTTTTTTTTACAAATTCCTTTTTCCGGCAAAAAAGTCCTTCAGCAAAGCTGAACATTCGTTTTCCAAAACACCTCCTACAAGTTGTGTTTTTGGATGAAGGATTTTTTTGTTTAACAGAGTAAATCCACGTTTGGGATCGGAAGCCCCGTAAACCACCTTTGAAACCTGCGTCCAGAATGCAGCCCCTGCACACATCAGGCATGGTTCAAGGGTTACATAAAGTGTACAGCCTTCCAGGTATTTTCCACCTAAAAAACCGGCTGCGGCAGTGAAGGCCTGCATTTCGGCATGCGCGGTAACATCGGTCAGCATTTCAGTAAGGTTGTGCGCACGGGCAATCACCCGGTTCTGGCACACAACTACAGCGCCAACCGGGACCTCGTCCTTTTCAAGCGCCAGGCGGGCTTCTTTCAGCGCCTCCTTCATGAAATATTCATCAGTAAAAAAATTATGCATGTTGTTAAAATTCAAGACATTCAAATTAAATAACGATCGGTATTCATTTTCCAAAAGGATTCCAATTTCAAGCATTTATTAAAAACTAAAAAAGTCAGTTCATTGCTTTAACGATGGTTTTGAGTGTGAAAAATACAACCCGGTCAACAAAACCAGCATTGCCACCAGAAACGCCGGGATAAATGAGGATTTGGGCTCAAACAACCTGGGATTGATGATTCCCAAAACAAAGAAAATCAAATTCACGGCGAAGCCTGACATTACGCTGGCCATAGCGGTCTTTCGGTAACGGTGCACCTCTTTTCTCAATATGGCCAGGAAAGTGACCGGGACAAAAATCACAATCGTACCCAGCCCCACCACCATCAGGTCAACGATTTTAGGGAATGTTAAAGCCATAAACAGAGCCAAAAATCCAAATGCAAGTGTGGCAATCCTGATGAGTTTCTGAAGCCTTTCTTTGTTAATTGCTGTACTGTTTTTTTTCCATCCTGCAAAATCGCGGATAGTCGAGATGGCAATCACATTCAGAAAACTATCGGCAGACGACATCAATGCTGAAATCAGCCCAATTACTGCAAACCCAGCTACAAAATCGTTACTGTGTCTGTACAGAAAAAGCCATGTCACGTCGTTAGTTTTGATGTCGTCGCCCGCTACCACCCTAACGGCCATACCAACCAAAGGGAATATCACATAAAAAGGCAACATGCCAACCCCTGAAATCAGGCTTGTTTTTCGGGCAACATCCGGATTTTTTGCGGCAAACATGCGTTGCCAGATATCCATTCTCACCATGACCGAGGGTGCCAGAAAAAGCGGAAGTCCGATTAAAAACAAATAGCCATAAAAACTGCCGTTGAGCATGTTTTCAGGAAGTTCGGATAAACGCCTAAAGCCATCAGTATCAGCCAAAATGCCGGGGATAAAAATAAAAATGATCATAAAAACAATGATCACGAATTGAATCATATCGGTGATGATTACCCCTGAAAGCCCGGCGATGGTGGTGTAAAGTATGACAACGAGGCACGAAATGACCGCTGCCGCCTCGTAGCCAATGCTGAATGAAAATTTTAGCAGCACGGCCATTCCTACGAATTGCGCAGCCAACAAAAAGAAGAAAATAAAAACATTCACCCCGCTTACAACCGATGAAAACGCACGGGTGTAGGCGGTATGGCTGATGTCGGTGTAACTTTTGATTAAAAATTCGGGAAAGGAATAAATCTTGTGTTCGCTTCCAATCAGGTTGATTTTTCCGGCAAACCGGTGTAAAATAAAAAACCCGATTACATAAGCAATGCCTATGCCCACAGCCGCAAAGCCCGATTCGTAGCCCATTGCAATCAGTCCTATGGAGGTGCCTCCTCCAACAAAAGTTGCAAGTGTGGTAAATACAAGAGGAATAGTGCGGGTTTGGCGGCTGTTTACCAAATAGTTTTCAACGTCGTGGGATTTTACATGGCGGAGACTGAAATACAAAATCACCGTCATGTAGATAAAAATCCAGAAAATTATCCAGGTCATGGGTCAAACATTTTTTCAAATGTAGGGTTATTTTTTTCCAGGCCTTCCCTGGTATTCTTTAAGAAAACTTAAAAAGGACCATCGTGAAAGAGTAAATGAGTAAAATTGCATGAAAGTATTTGGTGTTGAAAGTGTGCTTAAAACGTTGATTATAAGTTACAAAATCTTTCATTTTTATCCATTTGGCTGTAAAATATGTTTAGAGACAAACACTAAAACTTAACCGCAAAAACTTTTAAACATTTAAAAATATGATTTCAAAAAAATTAGAACAGGCAATTAACGACCAGATTAAACTGGAAGAAGAATCATCACGCATTTATCTGGCAATGGCTTCGTGGTGCCAAACCAAAGGGTTTCCGGGCGCCGCAGCATTTTTATACAAACACAGCGACGAAGAACGGATGCACCAGCTTAAGTTTGTTCACTACCTGAACGACAGAAATGGTTATGCCGTGCTGAGTACGGTTGAGCAACCCAAAACCGAGTTTGGCAGCATCGAAAACCTGTTTGATGAAGTGCTGAAACACGAACAACTGGTTACCAGCCGGATAAACGCTTTGGTTGACCTTTGCCTCCAGGAAAAAGACCACACTACCAACAACTTTTTACAATGGTTTGTTATGGAACAAATTGAAGAAGAAAGCCTGGTGCAGGGTGTTATCGACAAATTTAAGCTGATGGGAGGCTCTGCCGGGGGATACTTTCACATCGACAGTTACCTGGAAGGATTGGCTGCTGCCGGTGCCGCTGCTGATTAAACCAGGAATGAATTTTAGGAATACATAAAAGCTCACTTATGGTGGGCTTTTTTAATAATCTACAATCAATGAATAGTATCCGTCCTTGGCTTTTCATCGGAAAATATGTTGAAACGAAAAGTCCTGAATTGTTAAATTTCAATATTATAGGCTCGATGCTACATTTGGCGGAGAAGTTTTTGATTCCAGGCATAAATACCCTTTATCTGCCTGTTGAGGATGGGAAACCCGTACCTATTGATTTGTTGATTCAGGGAGTTGATTTTGTTTTAGCTGAAAAACAAAAAGGGGGAAATTCTATCCATGTTTAAGTTACTCACAACCACTTTATGAACAAAAGTTACCCCATTTGGTAATTTGTGTTATTTTTGCACTGTATGCGAATTATCAAGGAGAAAACACTCATTCAGATTTATCAAAGCAGTGAATACCGGCTTGCAAAAGAACCATTGAAAGCCTGGATTTACGAAGTGCGAAAAGCGTATTGGAGCAATTCTGGTGAATTGAAATTAAAATACAAAAACGCCAGTATTCTTGATTCAAAGAGAGTTGTGTTTAATATCAAAGGAAATAATTTCCGGTTAATTACGGATATCGAATTTAAACTGGGAATCGTTTTCATTGTATGGTGTGGAACACATGAAGAATATGATCAGATTAATGCGAAAACAATAAAATATGAAGACTAAAATAATCAAAACTGAACAGCAATACAATGAAGTTTGTAACAGAATTTATAATCTGATGCACAGTGCTGAAGAGCCCATTGAACCTGACAGCCCTGAAGGTGAGGAATTGGAGCTTTTATCGCTGTTGGCCGAAAATTATGAACATGAAAATTTCCCGGTTGATCCCCCGGATCCAATAGGAGCCATAAAATTCAGGATGGATCAGATGAATTTGAAACAAGTTGATATTGCTCCACTTTTTGGCGGTATTACCAGGGTATCAGAAGTTTTGCATGGAAAACGTCCACTGACTCTCAAAATGATTTCATTATTAAATAGATATCTTGGGATTCCTTTTGAATCGCTGATTCAGGGAAATAAAGTTTATAATCTTGATCCTGTAAATAAAATGAAACTGTTGAATGTTTCATCTATTAATGAGTATTTAAACAAGAATAAAAGTCTTCCTGTAACTTGACGTTCCTGAAATCGTTCTGGTTTATTTCTTCTCAATTTCCTTTACTAATTCACGATACCACATTTCCCCATATCGCCGGATAAGGGGTTCTTTCAAAAATTTGTAAAGCTCAACACCAAGCCTTCTTCCGTGAACCAGCGCGTACCGGCAAATGGGCCACTCGTGGTAGTTGACGGCATCGTAGGTTTCGTAATGGGTAATCCTGATGGGATAAAGATGGCATGAAACCGGTTTCCGGAAACGGATTTTACCTTCATCGTAAGCCTTTTCGATGGCGCACCAGGCAACGCCGTCAGTGAAATTGGTAAAAGCACACTCGCGACCATTAACGAGCGAGGTGCAAAAATCGCCTGCATGGTCGTAATCGAAAACGCCCAGGTTTTCAATCACTCCGATGCCCTCGGGAGTCATGTATTTTTTAATTTCTTCGAGGCCATCCTCAATTTCACCAATCTCCTCCTCTAACAATGGAGCGCCGGCATCGCCTTCCACGCAGCAGGCACCTTTGCATTTTTTCAGGTTGCAAACAAAATGCACGTTCTTTATGTCGTCACTGATGGTTGTATTGTCGATAATGATCATGGCGCAAAAGTATTGAAAAGCTGATTTATTTGTATCGGTGATTTTCAGGCTAAACCAAACCATTCCCTATTTTTGCCAAAAAAACCTTAACAATGAAACGACTTTTTGCAGCCATTAAAGTTCAACCCGATCCAAACCTGTTGCAAATTTACAACCAGCTCAGGGCGTCGGTCAGTTATGAAAAAATAACCTGGGTAAGCGAGAAGAACATCCACATCACCCTTAAATTTTTCGGCGATACACCTGAAAACCAAATCGACACAATTTGCGATGTTTTTGATGATGTTGCCGGGAGGCACGAACCTTTTGCGATAAAACTAAAGGACATCGGAATTTTTGGAAGTCGCTACAATCCGCGTGTCATTTGGTTTGGAATGGAAAATTGCCCTGAAGTGGAACGCCTGGCTGCCGATGTGATCAACAACCTCGAGGATGCCGGTTTTCCGCACGATGGCCAGCATTTCAGACCGCACCTCACGGTGGGAAGGGTGAAAATGATAAACGATAAGAACCTGTTTCAGAAAAACATCGACAAACTGAAAAACGTGTTCCTTCAGGAAGTGCCGGTTACGGAGTTTCATCTTTACGAAAGCATCCTGCGCCCACAGGGGCCAATTTATAACGTGGTTGAGAATTTTAAACTTGGATAGCGCATTGTTCCGGCTTCTTTGATCGAACCTTGAGACTTCGGTTTGGCTCAGTCGAACGCCTGTCGAAGGGCGTGTTCCAGTATCGAGCCCTGAGCCTGTCGAAGGGCATGTTCCAGGTTTTGGATTCGAGCCCTGAGACTTCGGCGTGAGCTCAGTCGAACGACTCTCTAAGGGCGTGTTACGTGTCTTTTCATTTACATTTGAGCGACCGGATAATCCGGTTCCCGTATTCGATCCAGATTAGTTCATCTCCTCGTTTAACAATCCCTCTCGGCCAGTCCAACTCCGAAAGCAGCGGTTCATCGTTTTTGTTTCCCTTTTTCCCTGAGCCGGCAATAAACGTCATCATTCCCGACGGGTCTATCCGGCAGATCTGATCGCCGTAGGTGGCCGAAACGTAAATGTTACCATCGCCAGCCACAAAAAGTTCGGTAGGGCAGGAGAGGGTCGAAATACCATATCTTCCTTCTTTATTTTCTCTTACACCATAGATTCCTGCCTGGGTTGAAACCTTGCCATCAGGGGTAATTTTGCGGATGCAGTTGTTGTTGGCATCGGCCACGTAAATATTGTCGTCGTTGTCGATAGAAAGTCCGCAGGGAGCGTCAAAGCGGGCGGCCGTGTCGGCGCCGTCTTTCCACGCGTTTTTCACCAGTTCACCCCGCAGTCCGCCTCCGGCAAAAGTGCTCACCATGCCGCCGGGCGTTATTTTGCGGATGCGGTGGTTCCAGCAGTCACCTACAAACAGGTTTCCTTTCGAATCGATGCATATCCCTCGCGGCGAACTGAACCTTGCCTGACCAGCTGCACCATCTTGGTATCCTTCTTCTCCGGTTCCGGCAACGGTCGTAACATGTCCATCAGGTGATATTTTCCTGATATTCTGACCGCCAAAACCGGCCACAAACAGGTTTCCGGCTTTGTCAAAGCACAGCCCCGAGGGTGAATCGAACCTTGCCTCTGCCGCCAGCCCGTCAGCATTGCCTTTTTCCACACTTCCGGCAAAAACCGTCACTACACCTTCGGGTGTCACCTTTTTTATGCAATTATGCCCTGCATCGGCAACATAAAGGTTCCCGGCAGCATCCAAACACATTCCAAAAGGTTCATGGAAGAGGGTGGTATCGTTTTTGCCAGCAATGATTTTCAAACTCTCCTGCGAAAACGCAGGAGAAGCTATCAGCCACAAAAAAAGTGCGATGAAAGCCAGCTTTCTCATGGTTTTATTTGTTTCAAGATTGTTGATGCTTTGACAATTCATAAAAACACGGTTTTAAAAATTTGGACGAAAAGTAATGAAATTTTGAGTCATGCAACAAGTTACTGGTATTGTACTTAGTAACTTTGCAGAAGTTGGTTTTAAACGATGGTTTAACAAATCTGAAAAGCTGAACATGAATAAAATCTTGTCGTACAGAATTTTTTTACAAAAAGAACCTGAAGGTGGTTACACGGTAACAGTTCCATCATTACCCGGCTGCATTACTTATGGAGATGACATTGATCATGCCATGCTGATGGCTCAGGAAGCCATTGAACTTTACCTTGAAAGCCTTGAAGCACATAATGAAGAAATACCTAATGATAATGACAAACTTGAATACACAATAACCCTACCTGTATCAGCATGAGAAAACTACCGGTTTTTACACCAAAAGAAATAATCAGAATTCTCGTTAAAAATGGTTATTTCTTAGACAGTGTTAAAGGTAGTCATCAGATTTTTATACATGGCGAAACTGGCCAAAGAGTCATTGATCCAATGCATAACAAGGATTTACCAAAAGGTACTTTTTATGCCATTCTGAAACAAGCCGATATTAGTAAAGACGAGTTCTAGGATTTGCTGTAAAAGCCATTTTGAGAATAACATTAACCTGGATGAATTAGTAAAGCTACATTTTTATTGTACGATCAGTTTTGAAATATTGGATGAATTGCTTGTTGTAATTTTTACAAAATAAATCCCCCTTGCAAGGTTTTTCAGGTCGATCAGGTTTCTGTCGAATGTTGTGGGAACCTCGTTTCCGGTGAGGCTCAGGATGGTGATGTCCAGAATATTCTGGTCGCAGACAATTTTCACCGTGGAACTTGCCGGGTTGGGAAAGAGGCAGGCACCCGTTCGCGGAATTTCGGGATGGGTGGTCACCATGTCGAAAATGGTGTGAACGGTGTCGAGCAGCGGCGTTCCGGCAATTACACCTGAGCCGGTGGTGGTTTCGATGTAGTCGCCGGTGATTTCCCAGATGATGACGCCTGCAATGTCGTGATTTTTTACATATTGTGCCTTCCAGCCGATGGATTCGCAATCGTCGTAAGTTACAAAGGTGTTGATCGAATTTCCGAGCAGGTACGGGCATTTCGCCTGGTCGTCCCAGTAGCGCGTAAACTGGCTCATCCTTTTCTGGATGTTGAAGTAGGTGGGAACGCCTTCATCTTCCCAAAAAGTACTGGCATCGTAGCCGGAGTGTGTCCCGAAGAGTTGGGTGCAGTTGGCCAGGGATTTTCCGTAAAACGCAAGTCCCACATTTATTTTTTCGGCGGGAACACCAAAGTCTTCGTGTAAAATCTGATATGCGCGGTGGAAACACCAGTCAGGGTCGCCAACAGCCGGTGCAAAAAGGGGTGTGTTATGATTGCTCAACTCGTCCCACGATCCATGAAAGTCGTAGGTCATCAGGTTTACCATGTCAAGCAGGGGCAACACGTTTTCCCATTCGATGTTTTCGTAGTGATTTTGTGAAGCGCCAAAGCACGAGGTAAGCAGGTATTCCTGACCAGTCTGGTTTTCCAGCGCATCCAGGGCAGAGCGAATTTCCTGCAGAAGCAGTGTAAAATTCTGTTTATCGTCAGGCGTGCCACCTTGCGGAGCGTAGCCGGGATATTCCCAGTCCAGGTCGATGCCGTCGAAATGGTAGGTTTCAATGAGTTCTACGCATGCATTGGCAAAAGTTTGCCTTTTCACCGGGTTGGCGGCGATGGCAGGGAAGTTGCCCGACAGCGACCATCCCCCGATGGAAGGAAGTACTTTTACGCCCGCCTCATGCGCCAGCCAGGGGAGGCTTTTGGTTGAATCGTGTGTCACTACAGGCCACCAGATCATGGGGCCAAGAAGCAGGTTTTCGTCAGCCCAGGCATCCGTCGAAACGATGTCGCCGCTGGCCTGCGGATTGAAAAAGGCATAGTTGATCACAGTGTATTTTTCATAAAAAAGTGCCTCCGGGTCAACCAGCCCGCTGCGGTCGTACCACTGCCAGTTGGGGTAGTAGCCTACGATGTTTTTCTGAATCTGACCTGCCAAAACAATCGGCACAAAACAGATTGCCAATATCATTATTCCGGTGAAAAAGTAGCTTTTCATTGTTACAATCTTATTGGTGAAAGAAGTCGTAAAATAAAGCGTTTCAAAAATAGAAAATTAAAAGTAAGCAATCAATTCTTCCTTTCGTGAAAATATTGATCAGGATCAGGACACTTGAATTTTCTGCTAAAAAAAACCACCACTGTTTATTTTAATTAATCAGTAGGAAAAAATCACAACATATAGATATTCATAAAGTTAGCTGTGCCTTTTTAACAATTCTGCATGGTTGCATGAAACGCTCAACACAGCCGAACTCGATTTTGTGGTTCAGATTGGGGTGAAGTTGTTCCGGTTGAGGTATAAAAAGGCAGGCGGACAAAATCTACTTCCCTCAACATGTTTGCAAAGCAATTCATTGAAGGCATGCAAAAGGTATTTCGTCAAAAAAGTTTTGATTTTGAAAATCAAATCATTCGGCGCCTTTTTATGCTGTTCGGCGCATTCAACCCAATTAACCGAAGGCGTGAAATTCCGGATTGGTTAATACAGGTTTTAACCTACAAAACAAGCCTGGCAAAGTATTTAAGTCAGTAATGCCCGGAGTCAGCAATATGAAATAAATAACAATGACTTCTACGACAGGTTTGGTGCTCTTAATTTGTAACGATTTTGTAGCAGCTTCACCTGTTCAATAACCAGGTCATTAAAACAAATGTCGCCCCTTGGTTTTCCTTACATAAACAGCACAACTTTCCAACAAATCATTAAGCGTTTGTAAATGCCGAAAGGAAGGTTGCCCCGATAATTGCAAAAACAAAAAAGGCAATGACGATACCCACGGCCATCCATATCAAGGTGGCCTTTGCCCAGTTGGCTTTGTTAATGTTGGTATTTGATCCAAAAGCCCACACAAAAAGCATGATGATGCCAACGAGCGGAATTGCAGTTACCAGAATGGCAATAAACCATTCGCCAACGGTCAAGGGCTGTTTCAGGTATTCCTGGTAGCGCTGGTACGATTCGAATTGATTTTGATTTTCCATAATAATTATGTTAATTTATTGATAAAGTCTGAAAGAAAAAAAGCCACCTTGTATTAATTTTCAGGTGGCCTTTTGATAAAAATAAAACAATGTTAAACTTCTTTTCTGTAAACAATTGCCACTACGCTTACATCGTCGCCGCCCATGTTGATTGTCATTCCGTAAGGTTTGTCGGCGGGGATTTCGATTTGGGCAGCGCCGGTTTTACCAGTGAGTTGCTCCCAGATAGTAACGGCCTGATGAACGCCGGTTCCACCCGTGGGATGACCCCAACCCACCAGTCCGCCGGTGGTATTCATCGGGATTTTGCCGTCACGGGCAGTGTTGCCTTCGTAAACAAAATCGGCTCCTTCGCCATGTTTGGCAAAACCGAGGGCTTCGATAGCCAGAACTCCTGCAATGGTGAAGCAGTCATGGGTTTCGATGGTAGCCAGGTCGTTGATGGTGATTCCGGCATTGGCTAATGCTTTGTGTGCGGCATCTCGGATGGTTTCCATTTGTGTAAGATCGGTGGGAGGTTTTGTTATATCCCGCTCCGAAGTGGCAAAGCCCACAATTTCGACAGCATCTTTTTTACTGATGCCACATTTTGCCAGTCCTTCTTCAGATAAAATGGCAATAGCCGAAGCGCCGTCGGAGACTTTGGAACAGTCCAGCACATTCAGGTTATCGAGGAAAGAAGCCCCGTTTGGTTCCATTTTATAGCAGGTTCCTTCAGGGTCAGGATTGGTGTTGTGATATTCCTGTGCTGTTGGGCAAAGACGTGCATTTTCGATGGCATTGCGGTACCAGCGTGAAAGGCCTTTGCGGGTTCTTTCCTTGCCAAACTTTTCAAAATAAGCGCCTGCCCTGTCGCTGAACTGTCCGGGGAAGAAGTAGGCATGTCCGGCTTTCCGTTTCTGGAACCAGCCTGCACCGGCTAATACATCAGCCACATAAATGGCTTTCATGGTATTCTGAACTTCAACACCCACCGCCAGAACCGTGTCGGCGCCGGCCAAAACGCTTTTGATACCGGTAATCAGCGCCATGCCACCCGAGGCACAGGCAGCTTCAACGCGGATGCTGGGTTTAAACTGCAATCCCGGGTCTATCATTGGGATAAACCCGGCCAGGTGACCCTGGTTGTTGAACCGTGAAGCCATGAAATTCCCAATCACACTCTCGTCAACATTGGCGGCGCCACCTATTTGTGCCAAAGTCCCTTTTCCGGCTTCCGAAATATAATGTTCCAAACCGGGTCTTTCTTTTTTTGGATTAAACTCTTTGCGCCCGGTACCCAGCGAAATGGTGTTGTAACCGGCTGCCATATATAATTTTCTGCCAAGTTTTTTCATTGTTTGTCCTCCTTTATTTTAAGTAGTTGTTGATGGGGCCGTAGGCATGGAAAAATCCGGTAAGCATCACCGTGTTCACATCGGTGGCATTGTTGGCCACACCCGAATCAACCAGTTGCTGGCCAATTGCGTTTGATCGGGTATTGTAGATTTTCGCAAGGGTAGCGCCCATTGTTTTCATCCCGTTAAGGTCAGAAAAGTACTGCGAAAGTTGAGCTTCTTTTGTCTTGCTGAAATTCACTGTTTTCCATGGCTGATATGATGCCGGAAATCCGCCCAGGAGGTTGTCGCATTTTTCGCTGTATTCCGCGAAAGCGGCATAGCCCTTCTTTTCCGGATCGTAAATGGCCACCGGTTTGCCTTTTTCATACTTCAGGAATCCATCTTTTTGTGAGCCGTCAGAATTCTGCCCGCCTTTCACGCCCATGTCAAACAATTTGTCCAACAGGTCGCTGTGCAGGTCTTCGTTTGTCTGAAAAGGGTTCATCACGGCCATGATAAAACGGACAACGTCGATACCTACATAATCGATCAGCTGGAAAATGCCCATCGGTCTCACCAGAAAATCCTGCGATACCTTATTTATCATGTAAACCGACTCAGTAAATGAATAATCCTTCATGAGCTTTTCGGCTTCGTGAATTCCATGAAGTGCATCGCGCATGAAATGCCCGTTTCCGATAAATCCGGCAAAATCGTTGGAAGGAACGACCACCTTTTTCATGCTTTTTGCATAAGCCAGGGCAAAATCTTTCATTTCCTGACTGTTTTCAGAAATAGTGATCAACTCAACCAGTCTTTGAACTGCAGGCGGGTTGTAAAAATGGAAACCCAAAATTCGTCCTTCAAGTCCCGCCTCCTGGTTCAGGATGTGGATCGGAATGGAAGAGGTGTTAGTAAAAAACCAGGGTTTGTTCGGATTGTTCTCGTTGATTTGTTTGAAAATCCTCACTTTGAGCGATTGGTTTTCGGCAATTGCCTCAAAAACCAGGTTGGCCGAGTAGGCTGATTCAAGGGTGGTTACAGGGCGAACAATGTTCATCACATCAAAAATGTACTCCCTGATAATTTCGCCATTTTCGATCAGGTCGGCACGGTCGGCGTACATGTTGCGCAACCAAACCATTTTCTTTTCTGCAATTTTCTGAACCTGTACCCGTAGATATTTCATCAGCCCTGCAAGGCCTTCCTGCGAAACATCCATTGCACTCAATACAAAGGTCTTGCCTTTGTTTTCTGGTTTCAGGCTGAGGTTGGCCATTTCAACGGCCGTCAGCAGCAGGATTCCGCTTCCCATTTTTCCTGCTGCGCCCAAAACACAAACATTTTGTAATCTTTCGTCGTACGTCATGCTTAAACTATTATTGGTTAATTATTTAAATTAAAAGTCGTAAGTCGTAAGTCGTAAGTCGTAAGTCTTCAGTCGTAAGTCTTCAGTCGGCAGTCTTCAGTCGGCAGTCTTCAGTCGGCAGTCACCAGTCTTCAGTCTCCAGTCTTCAGTCAGCGGTATTTAGTCTTCGTTTTAATGTTTTTAGGATGTATCACACTGCCTACTGCCTACTGCCTACTGCCCACTGCCTACAATCTTCTTCTTCACCATCCCGTCGGTTCCCACACCGGTTGCTGTTTGTTCAGGAAAGCCCACATGCCGATTTCGCCTTCTGAATTTTTTCCGAATAACGAGCCAAACTTCTCTGATTCCAATTCACAGCCTTTCTCAAAATCCATCATCATGCCTGCTCTGGTCACCGATTTGATCAGTTTTACCGCTTTTGGCCCTTTTGAAATAATAGATCGGGCAATTTTGTATGTTTCAGCCAAAAGCATTTCAGGTTCAACCACTTTTTGAACAAGTCCGATTCTCAGTGCATCATCGGCTCCTATCATTTCTGCTGTCATCAGCAAATAAAGCGCATCTGCAAGGCCAACAAGGCGGGGCAATCTTTGTGTGCCGGCATATCCAGGGATCAGGCCGAGATTTACTTCAGGTTGCCCGAATTTTGCTTTCGAACTGGCAATTCTGAAATCGCAACCCATCGCCAGTTCAAGTCCACCACCCAGTGCAAAGCCATTAATGGCTGCAATCACCGGTATTTCCAACTTTCCAAGACTGTTAAAAGTGTTTTGTCCCAGCTTTGAAAATTCTGTTGCTTCAGATGGTTTCTTGTTAACCATTTCTGCAATATCAGCCCCGGCAACAAAGGCTTTTCCTTCACCTGTGATAATCATGACTTTTACAGCGCTCATCCCCGCAATTTTTTCAATCATTGCATCCATTTCGTGAAAAAAAGTCGTATTCAGGGCGTTTAATGCCTGCGGACGGCAAACGGTTACAAGTGCAATTCCTTCTTCAATTTTAAGTTGTAAAACGGTAAATTCCATAGTTGCTAAATTTTTAACAATAATAGTAAAAATCCAATAATTGACTGAAATAATTACTTTTTCAAAAAAAAGTGTGGAAACAAAGAACCAATAAAAAAAACCGGCAGGTTTCCCGACCGGTTTCTTTTTTTGACAATTAAATTTTTAATACCAAATGCATTAAAAAAACCCGGAGATGTTCCACAAATCAATGCGGTGGTGCATCCTTTTTACAACAGGCCGGAAGCTTATCGTAAGCTTTTTGATCGGCCAATTTATCGTCAGCATCGTAACCTATTTTTGTTACCGCCTCACGAAGTTTGTCGGGATTGGTTTTTGATGTTTTGTAGGTAACAGTCAGCATTTTTGTTTTTAAATCAAGACTTACTGATGTAACACCTTTTTCAAATTTCATGTCATTTTCAATCCTTTCCTTACACATACCACAAACAGCAGACGTTTTAATTGTGATTGTCTCTTCCTTTTTTTGTTCCTGCGAATGGATTGAACCTGTGGCAATAAACACCATTGCAATGGCCAGCATAATTGCTGCTAACTTACTTGTTTTCATCATCTTTATTATTTTAAATTAAACAAAATCATGTTCATAAATTGTACCTTATTCCACCGTAAACGGTAGCCCCGACAATAGGCCCCCACACCATACCGGCGTCAAAATGAGTGTGGTACGGTATAAATGGTTCAGTAATCGGATCTTTTTGCAAAAAGTCGGTCAGGTTTTCGCCGCCAACATAAACTTCGAAATTATTTTTGAATTTTTTTGTGATCTGCGCCAAAAGAATGATGTAGGATGGGGTGGTTTCATAATCCCTCCGCACAATTTCAGGCATCTTGTATTGTGGAGCAATCCGCGAAGGTCCGTTAAACTGCGCTGTCAGGTCGAATTTCCATTTGTCGAATCGCGTGGCGTAACCCAGTGTTATCAACCCTTTGTATTTGCTGGTCAATGCTTTCTGCCGCAACGTATCATCAGTGGTTTGTTTTACATCATTCAGCCTGAAGGCCATCAAAACGGTAAGCCTGTCAACAGGTTCGAAGGTAAACTGTGCCTGCGCACTGTTCGCATAGGATTTATCGCCTTCTCTCAAATTGTAAACCAATGCTTTGGTCGGGTCGGTGTCGGTGTCAACAATCACCTGGTTGATAAAGCTCGTTCTGTAAAAATCGAGGTCAACCTCAGCCGGACGGCCAAAAAGCAGGAATTCCTTCATAAAGCTCATGCCAAAGTTGGCCGCTTTTTCCTGTTGCAACGGTTCCTGAATGTCAATTATCTTCTGACTTGCCAGTAGCGACATGTTTTCTGAAATAATATTCGCCGTCCGGTAACCCAAACCAGCCGTAAGCCTCACCACAGCCGATTCGCTTAACTGGTAACGCAGGTTGGCGCGCGGAGTGACAAAAAAGCCGGTTTTGTTGTGATGGTCTGCCCTGATTCCGGCAATAAATGTGAGTTTGTCAAGATAAGACCACGTGTACTCGAAAAAAGCTCCCGGAACCGACTCTTTCCTGTCGAAATTGTAATTCACCGGATTGAGATCAGTTGTCGGCGACAATGTCAGAACCTGCTGCATGGTAGGAACAACGTCCGGTGGCAGGGTTTGGTAAATGTACCTGAATTGAATCTGGTCGTAGCTTTCAGTAAAATCATCGTAAAGATAGCTTAATCCTGTCGAAAACTTGTGGTTTTCGTTACCAATAATGGATTGGTAAATCATGTTGGCATAAAAACTCTTTTCGTGTCCCGAATAGTGATTCACACCAAAAAATCCTTCCTGAAGGTGATTTACTCCGGAGAAAATGAACCCAAGGCTTTTCCATTCCTTGCCAGGAAACATAAATCCGTTCTTCCAGAATGCATCTGCTCTTTTTGTTCTGAGCTCAAAACCATAAGGAAGTGTCTGGTTGTTGATTTTTGCAGTGTCGAGAACAAAGCTATCCTTGTCAAAATCCAGGGTTCCACCATTGCGGGTTTCGTCCATGTATTTGATTCCAATGCGGGTTTCATAATGATGTCCCACGTGAAAATCCCATCGGTTGAAAAGGTTGATATTTTGCACTTTTGGAATGTCGAGAAAGTTTTCCTCACGTGTAAGTTTCTGTCCTTCCATATTGATGGTTGTGGTGTTGATCCGGTTGATCTCGCTGCCTAAGTATGAGCCATGCACCATCAACAATGTACTGAGATTTTCGCGAAGCTTCAACCCGCTGTAAATATTGGTTTCGAGCCGGCCATTTGAATTTCCGAAAAGATTGAGATAAAACTTTTCGGCTTTTTCGGGTTTCATGTATTCGACATTGATTTGCCCTGTAATCGACTCATAACCATTGAGTACCGATGCCGTTCCTTTCGAAATCTGGATGGATTCCATCCAGGGACCTGGAATATAGGTAAGCCCGTAGGCTGAGGCCAGACCACGGATAGTGGGAATATTTTCGGTTTGTATCTGACTGTAGATTCCCGAAAGCCCCAACAACTGTATTTGTTTTGCCCCGGTGATGGCATCGCTGAACATGACGTCAACCGAAGCATTGGTTTCAAAACTTTCTGACAAATTGCAGCAGGCAGCCCGCTGCAACTCTCCTGTGGTAATGATTTGTGTTTTGCGCGGGCTAAGCCTCGAAACAAATGATGTCCGTATTTTA
This sequence comes from uncultured Bacteroidota bacterium, assembly GCA_937950125.1. Classification (GTDB taxonomy): domain Bacteria; phylum Bacteroidota; class Bacteroidia; order Bacteroidales; family 4484-276; genus CALFEP01. Next base: position 16,313 of record CALFEP010000025.1, on the reverse strand, counting down.
GTACTGATCTCTACCTCTGACAGATTAATAGTCAAAGGTTTTAATTCTATTTCAACTCTTGTTAGCTCTTTTCGGAGGTCAGCTGTATCGGTGGCAAACCCAATCAGGCTTACAACAAGCTGGGTGTTTTTTATTCCTGCCTTGTTTATGACAAACCGACCATTGGCATCGGTGGTGGTTCCCTGTAAAGTTCCCAGCCACCAAACATTTGCGCCGGGCAGGTAGTTTTTTTCACTCCTGCTGTTCAATTCATAAACGTAGCCCACAATATTCTGGGCATTTAGTTGCATTCCCTGCCACAACACGACAAAGAAAAGCAACAGGTATTTTATAATTTTCATTTTGATTGATGTTAAGTTTTTAAAAATGAATGATTTGAATAAGTACTGGAGCCAACAAACCAAATGCATTTCCACAAAAATGAATTGAACATGATTTGGTAAAAATCAGGCGCCAGAAAAAAAAACTGAAAAACTTAACAGGCAGGGTCGGGAATTTTTATCTGCTGAAAAAGGAAGATAATGTCTTTTCCGGGTATTAAGGGGGGAGGTGAATGATAACAGGTTATCGTTTTGCCGGAAGGCAAAAAATCATATAGATCAGAAATTTCGGTAACCGCCTTATAGACCTGTTTGGGAATCAGGTTGGCTAATTGAGTAACCACATTGTCCTTGGTTACTGGCAAAACGTAATAGTAAACATAATCGTGGCAACACCCTTTTAAATCGATGGACATGCCATGACTTTTCTTTTCGCTTGTTGAAGCGCAGGATGAACAACATACTTCTGGTTCGGGCGCTGAATATCCCAATCCAACGTTTACAAACAGGGTGTGCCTGCAATTACAATCGTGAAGATAAAAAGAAATACCCAGGCTGCTGAAAAGAATCAGTGCCGTTAAAACATAGGTAAATATCTGTTTGAAAATCTTCATAATTTCCTCAAAGGCAGCAAAAATAGTTCAGCTAAAAAACCATAGTAAATAATTAACAAAAAATTTGCATTTCTTCCCTGTACAATTCAACAACAATAAAAGCAACTTTTTGTTTGATGTTTGATTGTTTTAAAAATTAACAAACCACTAACATGAATACAGAAAAGATTATAATCGAAAACCTGAAATGCCACGGTTGCGCAAATACAATCCGCCGGGAAGTGTCGAAGCTCGAAGGTGTTGATGCGGTTGAAGTTGGGATGGCAGATTCATCAGTAACAGTTGTTTACAACGATGATAAAATTCAAAAGGATATTATCCTTCATCAGCTTGCCAAAATTGGGTACCCCGAAGCCGGCCACAACTCGTTTGTTTCGGAGGTAAAATCGTATGTAAGCTGTGCTATTGGCAGAATGAGTTCGTAAAATAGAAAATTCTGACACAAAAAAAAGCCGTCATTCACCTCGAATGACGGCTTGTTTTTTTCAAAATCAAACCAACTTAATTAACTCAAATTTAATACTATGAAAACTTTTACTGAAACACCTGCAATTTAAACTAAAGTTTGTTTTATGATGCTTTCTGTGGCAATAAGCAAGATGATAAAAGCCAACAACAGAAAGTAAAAAACAGATTTTGAATTGGGGTTTAGCCATTCGAAACTGGCAATTGATAAAAGTAAATTTCTAACGCTTCTCATAAAGTAGTTTTGTAGTTTGTAGGATAAAGATGTTTGACAAGAAAAAAAAGTTGCGTCCCAAAGAATTTCTTTTTTTCCAAAAAAAAATTTTTTACCAGGTTGCAACGCAACCATATTTTTTGGTTTGGCGTCTAATATTCAATTGCGAAAAACGTTCTTTGAAGAAATTGACACTTTTGTGAATAAACTGTATTTTAAAGGAGTAGTTTAAAACCATCACAAATTTTGAATCTTCAGAAAATAATCGAGGGATGTACCAGAGGCAATGGCCGTGCACAGGAAGAGCTTTACCATCTTTTTGCCGACGATATGTTTGCCGTCTGCCAGTATTATTCCCAAAATTATGTTGAAGCCGAAGATACACTGCATGAGGGTTTTATGAAGGTTTTCAAGAATATTGCCTCTTTGAAAGGTGAAGGTGCACTTAAGGCATGGATGCGAAAAATTATGATCAATACTGCCCTTGAAAAATACAGGAAAAAAAACCCGCTTTACCTGGTTGATCATGATGAGTTGCATGAATTTGAAGACATTGACAGAGAAAACATCATCAGCAACATTTCGGCTGACGAACTGATGAAAATGATACAGGAACTCACACCACAATACCGGATGGTTTTCAACCTCTATGCCCTGGAGGGTTATTCACACAAAGAAATTGCAGACATGCTTGGAATATCAGAGGGTACTTCAAAGTCAAATCTGGCAAGGGCACGGTCAATACTTCAAAGAAAGGTTAAAAAATATTTTTACGTTTCATCACGGCAAGTGAATGGTTGAAAAAAGAAAAAATATTGACGACTTATTCAAGGATTATCTGGTCACACACCAGGTGAAGGCGCCTGCCAACGCCTGGAACCGGCTACAGGCGGAGCTACATCCTGCATCCAGCCGCCGTTTTATTTATTACACGCGGCTTGCCGCCGCTGCCATCCTGCTTTTGATTGCCTTTAGTGCCGGGTATTTTTATTCTGAATTTAACAAACCCATTCAGGAAGAGGTTGCCTTTGCCAATGAACAAACCTTGCCGCAGAAAGAAGTGCAACCTAATGATTTTAAACCTGAGACTAAAATAAACCAGCAGATAACCAATGAAAAACCGGCTTCATCAGGTCTTATCGCTCAAAAAAATCATTCCACAGCCAATGAAAAGCCCGAAAAAATTGGTGAAAATGTTGCATTAGCCCAAAACAATAATACACCAACAGTATCAGAGGAGTTGGCTGAAACCAACCCAGTTTCTGACCAGGATGAAAAACAAATGAATGAGGCAACTGTCATAGCCGAACAATTGACAGACATTCAGCCTTCGGACAAGCCAAAACACGAAACACAGGATAAACCGGAATTAATGTCTCCGGAAATGCTTCACAACCTGCTTGTTGGCGATCAATTGATCGATTTTTTAACTGAAAAGGAGCCAGATAATGATTACACCGTCTGGACCGTGGGTGCAAGAATCACGCCGGTGTATTCGTTCCGCTCAGTAAGTGGTGATGGCATCGAAACACCTGATGACCTTGTGGGTGAGGAATATTTCGACAACACCGAAGAAGGGATAACAACCATTGGTGGAGGCATTAGTCTGTGCTACAATTTTAACGATAACCTGAGCCTTGCTTCCGGATTGTATGTTTCACGCATAGGGCTGGCTAACAGTTCCGTGGTTGCCTGGGACGATCCCGAGGGATTTGGTGGAGGCTATAAACTTTCATCCTCAGCAGGAACCGTAACCATAAACCCGCGACAGTTTGAAATGGTAATGATTGAACAGCCACCTGATGTTAAGGACTCAATACCGGGCGATTACATTGTGAGTGGAAATTTCAAACAAAACATGGATTATCTGGAAGTTCCTTTTGTATTGAATTACAAAGTTTTAAACCGTAAAATAGCTGTGAATCTTAATGGTGGGTTTAGTCCGGGAATTCTGGTAAACAACCGTTCCTATTTTGAAGTTGATGGCCAGAAAATTCAAACCGGAACAACCGAAAATCTTAAACCAATGATTTACAACAGCCTGTTGGGCATGAGTTTTGAATTTTCATTCTCCAAAAATCTGATTTTTAGCATCGAGCCTACTTTCAAATATTCATTGTCTCCCATCAATTCAAAAAGTGGCTTAAATTACCACCCTTACTCGATGTCGTGGTTTACAGGTATCAGTTACAAGTTGTAACCTGTTATTTCTGTTTTTTTAAGCTAATCCTTTTACTCGCGGTATTCCTGCAATAAAATCTTTCAAATAGAAAGGCTCGAAGTAGGCCACATTTTCAAATTCCTTTTTCAGAAACTTATTCTCCGCAAATTCAATCATGAATGTTGAGGAAGCGTTAAACCCGCGCAACCAGGTAGCCTTTTTCGTATCCTGAAACAAATCCGCACATTTATCAGAACCATCGCCCGCAAACACAAGATGGTGGTTTACAAAGTAATCTGAAAATGCATTTTCGTCAATAATCATTGCATTTATCTGGCCAATCATATTAAGAGAAAAATCGTACAAAGCCGTGTAAACCTCCATGCGGCGGGCATCGATCATAGGGCAAAAAATGATTTTTTCGGTTTTTTGTCCGGTTCCGGGTTTTAAGGTTTTTCTCATTCCATAAGCCATTGCCTGCAAAGTGCTTACGGAAATCAAGGGTTTGCCGAGGGCATAACAAAGCCCTTTTGCAGTTGAAACGCCAATACGGAGACCAGTGTACGACCCTGGCCCCATGCTTACAGCAACTGCGTCGATGGCTGCTATTTCGATTCCGGCTTCTGCCTGCAATTCCTCAATAAAAGTTGTCAGCACCCTTGAATGGGCATTTTTTTCGTCGCTTTCGCGAAAAGAAATCACCTGCCCGTCTTTACTCAGGGCAACCGAGCATAGCTGCGTGGCTGTTTCGATGTGGAGTATTGTTGCCATTTGTGGTGTTAAAAAGAAAAGGTGTTCAAAATTACATGAACACCTTAAAACAATTTTTTATGGTTTCTATTCCGATCAGTCTTCTTCAAAAAGTTTTTCTTTGGGAACTACAATTACTTTATCGCCGTTTTTGAGCGTTCGTGAAACAGCACGATAAGGTCCTGTGATTATTTCCTGGCCTTCGGTCAACCCTTGTAAAACCTGGATATTTGTATTATCCTGAATCCCCGATTTCACCTGAATCATGTCGGCTTTTCCATCTTTTACGCTGAACACATATTCCTTGATTTCGGTGCTCACTTTTTTGTTTTCATCAACATTATCTGTATTTAGGTCGTTGTTGATTTTTTTTCCGACTTCTTTTCCGGTGCTGTCAGCACGGGTAGTTACTGCCTGAATGGGAATTGTAAGAATATCTTTCTGAACGTCGGTTTGAATATCAACAGTTGTTGACATCCCGGGGCGGAAAGGCGAATAGGCTTCGTTTCCTTCAGGAATCATGTCAAGGTACGAGGTTTTCAGAATTCTGATCTTTACTTCAAAGTTGGTAACCTGGTCAGCACTTACCCCTGTAACATCGGCTGACGTGGCTATTTCGGTAACAAGCCCCTTGAATTTTCGGTTGAGGTAAGCGTCAACCTCAATCAGGGTGGTATCGCCAAGGCTTACGCGCACAATGTCGTTTTCGTTTACCTGTACCACAGCTTCCATCGAGTTCAGATTGGCAATGCGCATCAATTCGGTTCCCGCACTAAACTGTGATGCTCCGGCAACACGTTCACCTTTTTCGACATTGAGTTTTGAAACGGTGCCGTCGGTTGGGGAGTAAATGGCTGTTTTCTTGAGATTTTCGCGGGCTTCCTTTAAGGATGCTTCAGCGCTTGCAACCTGAAATTCGGCAGCTTTTACGGTTTCTTCGGCAGCCTGAACATCGGCCTTTGCCATTTCGTACTGCGAACGGGCAGCGTCGTAATCAGCATCAGAAATTACTTTTTGCTCCCATAAACTCTTATTTCGCGAAAACGATAATTCGGTGTTCGTAAACTGTGCCTTGCTTTGCGCCAGGCGTGCCTTCGAATTAGCCAGATTGGCTTTTTGCGATTGAAGGCCTGCTTCCATCATTTCGTAATTCGACCGGTAAATTTCAGGATCGATTTTGGCCAGGAGAAATCCTTCCTTCACCTCATCCCCTTCTTTAACGGTCAATTCAACTACTTCTCCTGAAATGTACGGAGTAATTTTAACCTCTTTTTCAGGCTGGATTTTCCCGTTTGCCGAAACTGTTTCAATCAGTGTTCTTTTGGTTACCACATCAGTTGATACTTTGGTGCCTTCTTCAGGACCAATAACCCCTCTGCCCTTAAGAATAGCAAGAACAACCAATACCACAACAACTGCAGCACTGATGAGAATAATGTTTTTCTTTTTCATTTGATTACTAAGTTATGCTGATATCTGAAAAATGATTTGCCAAAAATATAAAATACCCTGCATTAAAAGGTTATTCCAATAAGTTTTTAAAACGGTTTCCCGGGATAATAACAAAGAAAGTACTATTTTGATTTTGCAGCGGATGATTAAAAATAAAGCCGGAACTGTGAAGCTCCAGCTTGTAGAATATCTGTTGGTAACTATTATTCATCTGACCAGCGCTTAATTGGTCAGCATCAACGGTTTACCCATGTAAAAATCGAGAATTTTTGACCTGAAAATGTAATCGTATTTTGCCCTGAGCAACTCCGATTCGGCGGCAGTAAGCTGTGTTTTTGCCAGGTTATAATCAACCGAGTTGGCCAAACCGACATTAAATTTCTGTTCAGTGTATCGGAACGATTCTTCGAAGGAAGATAGCGATTTTTGGGTGGCCGAGTAGGTTTTGTACCCTGCACGCGCATCACTGTAGGCCTGTTCGATGGTTTTACGCAGATTGTTTTTTGCTAATTCGTAATTGTATCTGGCATCTTCGGCCATAATTTTTGCCCGGCTAATGTTGGATTGTGTCTGGTAACCATTAAAAATCGGAATGTTCAGGGCAAAAGCAAGGTAACGGTTTTGGTTGTCTTTAAACTGATCGCCGAAATCGATGGATTTGTAGATAATGCTGGTGTCGGCAGGATTAAACCCAACTGCTTTTTTGAACTGATTTGAATAATTTGTTCCCCAACCGCTTACCAGGCTCAAAGTTGGGCTCATGGCGCCTTTGGCAATAGCAACACTTCTGTGTGCACTCTCCATCATTGTTTCGGCGCTTTTTATGGACGGCTGATTGAGTAGCGCATATTCGTAAATGCCACCCACTGGTAATAAATCTTCAGCGAGTTCGATGTCGAGCTCAGGAATGTCTATTTCAAAATCGGTATCCGAAGGCATATCAAGTATTTGAAGAAGATCGAGGTACGATAGCTCCAACGAATTTTCGTAATTTATCACATTTATTTCTTCCCGGGCATTTTGTGCCTGAATTTCGAGGAGGCTACCCCTGGCAAGGGTTCCGGCATCAACCATTTTTGCGGTACGGTTTACCTGCTCTTTTGTCATTTGAACCTGCTCGCGGGCTACCCTCAATAATTCCTTGTTAAATAAAATGGCAAGGTAAGCCTGTGTAAGCATCAGCGAAATGTCGTCCTTCATTTTGTCAGCCGTGTATTGGCTGGTCAAGAAGTCAATTTTCAGCTTTTTAATATTGTTTATCCTCTGGAAGCCCGCGAAGAGCAGCAGATTGGCATCGAGGCTGAAATTTGCCTGCTTGGTTTCGCGGTCAACATACTCATAATTGGTCTGGTCGAGAACACGTCCCCAGGCGTAAGAATAATTTGCTCCTCCGTTTATCGAAGGCAGCAATCCCAATTTCCCCTCCAACAGGTTCACCTCGCTGGTTTTAATTCCCAACTCACTTTGTTTTATCTGAATGTTGTTTTCGATGGCATAATTAATACAATCTTCAAGGCTCCACACCCTGCTTTGGGCAGTAGCCTGCATCCCAGCGAAAAGGCTGGTAACCATGAAAAATGAGAGAAAAAAGCGGGCTAAATTATTTCCTGATTTCATAATCTGTACTGTTAAAGGCTTTCAAACTAAATTTTGAAAATTTTATTTTATCTGTTTTTGACGGCCAACGGTTTTACTAAAATAATGCCATCTTTGCAATATTTTGTAAATCAATAGCTAAAACAAGTGCCGCTTATTCAACAATATTTTTTGTGTTCAGTAAAAAACATCGTTTGTTCGTTAGCGAACATGAAATTTTCATTCATGTCCGGTAGTTTTGCAAGCTTTTTTATTCACCTGAAAATGAATTTCTACTTTTGTAAAACATTAACATCAAGACAATGAAAAAACTTTACGCATTCCTTTTCGCAACATTTTTTTTGATTTCAGGACAATTATTATCACAGGGAAATTTACATAAATGCGCTCACAGGCAATCATTTACGCCATCACTCATCAGCGATACGCTGGATGCGCTGGCCTACGAAATTCATCTTACCAATGTAAATACAACCGCCAAAACCATTGAAGCCTGGACGTTGGTTACCCTTGAATCGAAAATTGACGATTTGAACCAAATCACCCTCGAACTGATGGACCTTACGGTTGACCAGGTTTTTGTTGAAAATTTTGCTATCACTGGTTTTTCTCATGTCGATCCGTGGCTTTACATTCCGCTAAATTCACCCATCAATACCGGCGACCAGGTAATGGTAAAGGTGGTTTATCATGGTGAACCGTTCCACGAAGACTGGGGAGGATTCCACTGGAGCGGGACATATGCCTTTAATCTGGGTGTGGGGTTTGAATCAGATCCTCACAACCTCGGAAAGGCCTGGTTTCCATGCATCGACGATTTTCATGACCGTGCATTTTACGATGTTTTTGTTACAGTTGATACACCAAAAAAAGCGGTTTGTGGCGGTACCCTAATGGAGGTTGTGAATAATGGAAACGGCACCGAAACTTACCATTGGAAACTCAATGGCGACATTCCCACCTACCTGGCTTCCGTTGCTGTTGGGGAATACGAAAATGTGCCGGACACTTTTATTTCGATGACTGGCCAGGAAATTCCAATTGGAATATGGGTAAGACCTTTTGACACAGCTAAGGTCGAAGGTTCGTTTGCCACCTTGAAACCCATCCTGGCTGCCTTTGAAAACTATTTCGGTCCTTATCAGTGGGAACGTGTGGGTTACGTAGGCACAGCCATTGGAGCCATGGAACACAGCACCAACATTGCCTATCCAAACTTTTGTATTACCGGTTCGCTCAATTACGAATCGTTGTTTGCCCACGAGCTTTCACACCAGTATTTTGGTGACCTTGTTACCTGTGAATCGGCTGAGGATATGTGGCTTAACGAGGGCTGGGCAGTTTTTTGCGAATCGCTGTACCGCGAAGCCATTTACGGTGTTCAGGCATACCGGGATAATATGTTTGAACGTCATCAGGATGTGCTGCACACCTGCCATGTTGACGATGGCGGATACCGCGCCGTTTACGGCATTCCGACAGAATACACCTACGGAACCACCGTTTACCAGAAAGGAGCCCTGGTGGCGCATACATTACGCCACTACATTGGCGACGATCTGTTTTTTCCCGCAATAAAAGCTTTTATTCAGGAATACAAGTTTAATCATGCTTCCTCCTGGAATTTGAGAGATTTTCTGAGCAATCACACGGGCATCGATCTTACCAACTTTTTCGATGCCTGGGTTTTCAGACCGGGATTTTCTGAATTTTCGATTGATTCATTCAGCGTTCAACCCGCCGGAAATCAATACAATGTAGCTGTTTTTGCAAAACAAAAGCTGGATGGTACTGCCGAATTGGCCAATTCGAATAGGGTGGAGGTAACATTTTTGGATGAAAACTGGCAAACTGAAACAGTTTTGATGGAATTTTCGGGTGAAACAGGGGCTAATTCATTTCTGATAAACCTCAATCCTGAAATTGCCATGATGGATTATTACGACAAAGTAGCCGATGCCACCAACGATATGTCGCTGGTTTTGAAACAAACCGGACTAACGAATTTGTATCCGCTTTTTGCCAAAATCAATGCAGTAACGCTGCCCGAAAACGATTCGGCCTTTATCCGGGTTACTCATCGCTGGGTTCCGCCCGATCCTTTGAAAACACCTTTACAGGGATTGACCCTTTCGGACTACCGGCACTGGCGAATTGACGGAATTTTTCCGGAAGGAACCGACATCACAGGAAGCTTTAACTACAACAAATACAACAACCTGGACGGCAACCTGATGACCGATCCATTCGATTCAATCGTTATCCTTTACCGCCCCAACAGAGCAGCCGACTGGCAGGGAGTGCCCTTTACAAAAATTGGCTCTCCAAATGTTGGCTATCTCGAAGTTCAGCATTTGCAAAAAGGGGAATACACCCTTGCCATGTGGGACGACCTGTACGTTGGAATAAAACAAAAACCTGCCCCAACCGGCAACGAAATCAGGATTTTTCCCAATCCTGCCCAAGATGAGGTCTTTGTTGAATTTGGTAATGATATTCCCGCAGTTATTGATGTTTACGATTCAAAAGGACAGTTATTCAGGCAATTTCAAAACAACCGGGCCGGCAAAAATTTAAGGATCGAAAGTGGTGACTGGCCAGATGGAACATACCTTTTCAACTTTTATTCGGAAGATGCAACGCTGATTGATAGCAAAAAACTGATTCACAACTGAAGAGAAAATAATGACGAAAACAAAAAATGATAACCTCGGTCATTACCAGGGCTTATTGGCTGATTGGTACGACGACCTGTTAGCTGAAGAGAAAAAAGATGCCGCTTTTTATCACTCACTTTTCACACCCGCTGATGCACCGCTGCTTGATATTGCCTGCGGAACCGGGCGACTGCTGATTGGTTTTCTGCAAAAACAAATTGAATGCGATGGCCTCGATTTGTCGGATGAAATGTTGGCCGTTTGCCGGAAAAAATTAGAAAACAATGGATTGAAAACAAAGCTTTTCAACCAGGATATGGTGGGGATGAAATTACCCGGAAAATACAAAACCATCCTGATTTCGGGCGGTTCATTTCAACTGATCGATAATTCAGCCGATGCCTTGAAGGCGCTGAAAAACATCCGCGAACATTTGGTTGATGGGGGCAAATTCGTGTGCGACCTGTGGATTCCGTGGGATGAAATCATCGAAAACGACCAGAATACCTGGAAGTCAGGCCGGATTGCCACCCGCAGCGATGGGTCAAAACTGGTGGTTTCATACTTCAAACAGTTCGATTTGAAAAACCAGACACAAACCGGCGAATTCAGATACGAACTTTTCAGGGACAATTTTCTGGTCACCACCCAAATTTTGGGAATTAAATTGAAATGGTACGGGGTGGAGGAATTTGCGCTGATGTTGGAAAAAGCAGGATTTTCAAATATTACCTCCGAAGAAAAGAAAATCATTTCAAGCCACGGCATTTCAACCATTTACACCGCAATCAAATAAAATTGACCATGAACGGTTTTATTGACGGACTCCGCGAAAAATATCAGGCGAAGGCCTGCCCCGAAAATGCCCGGCAAATGAAGGCATACATGCGCAACCAGTACGATTTTTTTGGGTTGAAAGCCGAAAAACAGCGGGAGACAAACAGACAATTTCTGAAAGAAGCCGGTATGCCCGCCATTGCTGACCTGCCAGAACTTATCCATAAACTTTGGGAACAACCTGAACGCGAAATGCAGTTTTTCGGCATGTTGCTTCTGGATAAATACAAAAACAAAGTGGATGAGGATTTTATCCAGATTTACGAATTCATGATTTCGACAAAATCGTGGTGGGACACCGTTGACTACATCGCTGCAACCCTTGTAGGAGCGCATTTTAAACGCTTTCCACACCAAATTCCGGTTTACACCGAAAAATGGATGGAGTCAGGTAATTTGTGGCTTCAACGCAGCGCGCTGCTTTTTCAGTTAAAATACCGGAATTCGACCGATATAAAATTGATGTTCAGCCTGATAGAACAACTTTCGGAAGAAAAAGACTTTTTCATCCGAAAAGCCATTGGCTGGGTGCTTCGACAATATTCCAAAACCGACCCGGAAACGGTTATCAAATTTGTGGAAAGCCACACCCTGTCAGGTCTGAGCCGGAAAGAGGCCTTGAAAGTTATAACCAGGAAGGAATTGGGGAAGCTGGGTAATTTGTAATTTTTCTCACAGAAATAGCAAATAGCAATAGTTATGGCAAAAATCGAACAATACATCCTTGAAACATTAGACAGGTTGACAAAAGAAGATCTTAAAAAGCTCGTAATCAAAACAATTCAAAAAGACAAATATTGGCACGACTATTTTTTAACAAATTACGCCGATCAGGAATCCGGAGAAAAGGATCTGTTGGAAAGGGCAAAAAAGGACATCGACATTCTTTTACGGAAGAACTACCGTGGGCCATCTGACGAAATGAAGTTAGCAAACATGCTGGTTGCCTGCAATAAAAGGGTTGCCGATTTTGAAAAGCTATGCCGGAAAAAACAATTGGTCATCGATTTAATCCTGTATGTTCTGAGAGAGCCATTCTCGATGCCACCCGATATGTACGGTACGTGTTTTACTGCTTTCAATCATAAAGTGTATCTGCTGCTGAAAAAAGCCATCACCATTTACCAGACAAAAATCCATGAAGATTTAAAACTGGATTATCAGGAAAAACTCAATCATTATCTGGGCTTTATGCACAAACATTCGAACCATCTCGATTATGTTTACCTCATGCCACAAACCGTGTGAATGATGAATCGGTGCAAATATTATGTTTATCAAACACAATGTTTGAGAAGCATAGTTTTTACAAAAAACCGATCACATCTTCTGGTGTGAAAACAAGCATATCATGGTGATTAGCAGGCAATTTCTGAAACAGCACTTTTATAATTTTCTGAGGTTTTGGAAACGGGATTTTCATGATTTTTGAAGAAATACTTTCGTAAACTTCACCGGCAAGGTTATTGTCCGACCATTTTACCTCACCAACCAACAAGGTGCTTTTATCGGTTGATAAAGCCAAAACGTCTATGTCCATTTTTTTTCTGTCAAGGGCGGTTCCCCACCACCTGTATGCCGGATTGAAAGTTAAACCATCAAGGGTAATTAAGGGTACAATGCGCCGGCAAAGCGATTCCCAGGTATTTAAAATAAACTGGTTGTAAGTCGTTTCAACTTGCTGCCAAACCTGGTCAACAAGATCAAACTGAAGCCTGCTTTTGTTTGGAACCAAGTAAGTGAAGTAGAAATTCAGAAACGGATCATCAATTTTATAAAGGCTTTTTTTCGATGTCCTTTCGGCTTCACCAAAAGGAATTTCACGACGGATATAGCCCTGATTAACCAAAAATGCCAGCGATCTTGAAAGTTGAGTAACCGGTTTCGCCAACCGGGCTGCAATTTCTGAAGGCCGGTGAACTCCTGAACCAATCAAACTCAGAATAGAATAGGCCTGAACAGAAGTCCTCATTTCGTCAATAAAAAGTCGTTCGGGTTCTTCGTAAAGCAAACCATTCTGGTCGAGTATTGAAGTTTTAACCGCTGATGCAAAGTCACCATACTGTTTACGAATTTCCCAGTAACGCGGCACACCACCCCAAACGCCATATTCTTTTACAGCTTCATCGGGTGCAAGTTCCATAAAATCCTTCATATTCCTGATGCTCATGGGTTTAATATTCATTATTTCATCGCTCCTGCCATAAAGTGGTGATGAACTGTCGAGAACCATGCTGTACATCATTTGCTGTGATGAGCCGCACAGAATTAAATGATATTTCCTGTCTAACTGTTTATCAATGACATTTTGCAGAATAGATGGTAGTTCCTGACAGTTTTTCACGAGGTAGGGAAACTCGTCGATGCAGACTATTGTAGGCTCTTTGAGCCCATTGTTCAAACTTACCAACACACTGTCCCAATCAGGATAAACAGCTGTAGAAAAACCCGGAACACATTTTTCGGCCTGTTGGGCAAACGATGCAATCTGAAGTGGTGATTCACGCAAATCAGCCGAGAAGAAAATGGTTGATTCGGGCAAAACCTGGCTCAATAAGGTTGATTTACCACAACGCCGGCGTCCGTACAAAACAATCAATTGTTTTTTTTCGCGTGCCAACGCATTTTGAATCCTTAATTTTTCCTTTTCCCTATTTAAAAACATGCTGAATATTTTATATTATTATGTTTGACAAAGATAATGTTTTTCAAACATATTAATCAGATTCTCTAAACAAAATTATGATTATTCATTTTTATACTTTTGCCGCAAATTTTTCAACAGGATAATGGATAAAACGAAGGTATTTTCTGGCTTTTCAAAATTGAACAAAGAGGCTAAAATTGATTGGATTTCGGGCAAGATGCAAAATCCTGCTATCTCTGCCGAAGAACTGAAAAGTTTCTGGCACAATGACCCCAACAAACAAAAACTGTTTGACGAATTCAGCGAAAACACCATATCCAATTTTTATTTCCCATACGGAATTGCTCCGAATTTCAACATCAATGGCCGGATGTACCAGGTGCCAATGGTGATTGAGGAAAGTTCGGTAGTAGCTGCTGCCTCCAACAGCGCAAAATTCTGGGCCAATAAAGGTGGTTTCAGGGCTAAAGTAATTTCGACAACCAAGGTAGGTCAGGTTCATTTCATCTGGCAGGGTGAAGTGGAAAAACTTCAGGCTTTGTATCCAAAATTGAAACCAGAACTTGTTTCGGGTGTGAAGCACATTACCGAAAACATGGAAAAACGCGGTGGCGGATTGCTTGATATTGAGCTGGTTGATATGACCAGGGACATCGAAAACTATTTTCAGCTAAAGGCCACGTTCGATACAAAAAACGCCATGGGCGCCAACTTTATCAATTCCTGTCTCGAAGAATTTGCCCGAATCCTGAAAGACCATTTTTCGGAGCATCCTGTGTATGTCGGACAGGAAAAAAACTGCCACATCATCATGTCCATTTTATCCAATTACACGCCTGAATGTCTTGTGCAATCCTGGGTTGAATGCCCGGTTGACAGACTTGCACAAACAGGTGACATTGAAGATCCAAAATATTTTGCCTGGAAATTCGAGAAGGCTGTGCGCATTGCACAGGTCGATCCGCATCGTGCCACCACACACAACAAAGGCATTTTCAACGGCATTGATGCGGTGGTGCTGGCTACCGGCAACGACTTCAGGTCTATAGAAGCCTGCGGGCATACTTTTGCCGCCAGATCGGGGCGCTACAGCTCACTCACAGAAATCGATATTTCTGACGGAATTTTTAAATATACCCTCACAGTCCCACTTGCACTGGGTACAATTGGCGGTCTTACAACGCTGCATCCGTTGGCTAAGTTTTCACTGGAATTGTTAGGAAATCCATCAGCCGAAGAACTGATGATGATAGCCGCCGCTGCCGGGCTGGCCAACAATTTCGGGGCTCTCAAGTCGCTCACCACCAAAGGAATACAAATTGGCCACATGAAAATGCACCTCTTGAATATTTTAAATTCGATCGGCGCAAATGAAATTGAAAAAGAACTTGCTGTTGCTCATTTTTCAACCCAGAAAGTATCGTACCGGTCGGTAACACAATACATTACGGACATCCGCAAAGCCGAGAAAGTTGAAATCTGCTGATAACGTGATATCCAGGCATTTTTTTTCGCACGGGAAACTGCTGCTTTCTGGCGAATATCTCGTGGTGAAAGGCGCACAGGCTTTGGCTTTGCCTTTAAAATTAGGGCAGGAAATGATTGTCGATTCCTATGAGGATAAAACCGAAGTTATTAACTGGAAGAGTTTCATAGGGAATGAACTGTGGTTTCAGGCAACATTGTCATCGAACAATCTGGAAATTTTGGATACCGGTGACCAGAAAAAAGCCGAATACCTTCAGAAAATCCTGCGGGCTGCCCACCTGCTTAATTCGAAGGTAATTGTTGAAAATAAATGTTTTAGGATAAAAACCAATCTTGGTTTCAGCCCTGAATGGGGTTTTGGAAGCAGTTCCACACTTTTATCAAACATCGCTTACTGGTTCGGCATCAATCCTTTCGATCTTCATTTTATGATCTCTGAAGGATCGGCTTATGATGTTGCCTGTGCAAGAGCTACGGGTCCAATTATTTATCAGTTGGAAGGAAAAAATCCAATCATCGAATCGGTTTTATTTTACCCGGTTTTTCATCATAACCTTTACTTTGTTTACCTGGGTAAAAAACAGGAATCGGCGCAAAGCCTGAAAACCTATCAGGGTATGTTGGATGGCCGGGGGCTGGAAATTCAAAAGATTTCAGAAATTACCAAAAGGATGATTTCAGCGCAGGGTATTCAACAGTTTGAAAATGCCATGGATGAGCATGAGGAAATTATGTGCAGCATTTTAAAACTCCCAAAAGCCAGGGAACATTACTTTGCCGGGTATCAGGGAAGTGTAAAATCCCTGGGCGCCTGGGGGGGCGATTTTGTGATGATTACCTGGAAAAACGATAGGCAATCCTTTGAGAATGAAATGATAGCACGGAATTTTAATACATTTTTCTCATTCGCTGAGGTGGCGCTTGAACACAATAAAACTATATGATAATGCAATAAAAACACCAGAACACGAAAAAAAGAAATAGTGCTTTTGTGCTTTCGTGGCTAAAATTAAAAATTGCCACAGAAACACCAAACCACGAAAAAAAGAAATAGTGTTTTTGTGCTTTAGTGGCTAAAATTAAAAATTGCCACAAAAACACCAAAACACGAA